>CAIMOS010000159.1 GCA_903843135.1 uncultured Ignavibacteriales bacterium
AAACCGGCCTTTATCCAATTTTCGTTCTGCGCGGAATTAGTTTTGCCTGATTCTTCGTGCTTCATTCTCTGAACTTCGAATCCGTAGTTGTTAACCTCAGTGGCGGTGGCCCATTTCAGATGAACCTGATCTTTAATGATTTTCGTTGTAAAAGAAGTGAGTTCAACCGGGAGCGGCGTGTTAATATCGCCAAGCGTCCACGTCGAAAAACTGCTGATACTCTGTAAGGTGACCTTGTTATTAGCCGGGTCGGGAGTTCCGCCGACATTTGACCAGTTACTGCCATCTGATGATTTGAATAACCGGAGATTATTTTCATTTATGCCGTTCAGTTCTGATTCATTATAGGTAAATACCAGAGTAGCATTCAGTCCGGTATTAGCGGTAGGCGAGATGGTATAATTACGGAGAATGCTTTTTGCGGAACCTGCCGTGATTTCATTGTGTTTTCTGCTGATCAGGGTGGAACCCATATTAGCAAAAGTGGTAATAACCGCTCCAAGCCCCCCAACATTCAGCGCATAGGGATTTGAAAGATTGCGGGTTGTTTGAATGGAGCCGCTGGTACCGGTCACACGGTAATTGAACTCATCCAGCCGGCCGTTCGGGCCGAGGGTAATCGTCTGGCCGTTCAGGTTAAGATTGTTTTCAAGAAAGAGGTTTCCGTTAACAGTGAGACCGGAACTGAGCACAGGTGAAGCGCCGGAGGCAATAAAGAGATGATTCACCTCCGGTGAGCCGGAAATAACCGCGTCACCGCCGAGCGCATTTTTATATATACTGATGTTATCCGCCGGTCCGGGTACCGCGCCGCCGCTCCAGTTTCCTGCGGATGACCAGGATGAAGACTCGCCACCGGTCCAGGTGGTAAAGGCGAGAGCAGAGGGTAAAGATGAGTTGATGCTATTTACTGTTCCGTTAAGTCCGTTGGCTGAAAAATCCAGAACTTCGGAGGTATTTGATAAATCATCAAAACGGAAATACGAAACCAGGCTGTCCTCTTTTCCGCTCAGATTTCTGTGAATCAGATTCCTCACCTCACTCTGAGTAAGAGCTTTATTCCAGAAACTGATTTCGTCCATACTGCCCTGCCAAATATTGGTAGTGTATGACTCCTGTTTACCCAGCTGCGGTGTGCCGCCGGCCGGAACCGTTGCGGGAACATTCTGCCAGTAAGTTAATGATTCTTCAATACCGTTAATGTAGAGTTTGAGGCGGTACCAGTTGCCGGTCACTGTCCCGTCAAACACCACAGCAATATGGATCCATTTATCCGGGGACAGGGCATTGGAGGTTGTATATGCATAGACGGAGTTCCCGGAATAGAGGCCAAACATAATAATCAGGTCATTTGACCCTCCCTGGCTGCTGCCGGACATCTGGACGGCCACCCTGTTGGTACCGTTCGACTTGTCAAAAATTGTATTCCAATCTCTTAAGTTAGTGGGATATACCCAGCCGGCGAAAGAAAATTTAGTGCGGCTGTCTATAAGGGTGTTAAAACCTGCGGGTAAAGTAATGGAAGAAGCAGAGCCGTCAAAGACAGCGCTCTTTCCACTGCCTGCTGTTGCACCTGATGTTCCGAATGAGGCTGCTCCGTAAAGAGACGCGTTTATTCCGTTCCCGCTGTAATCGGTCACAGAACTGCCTGATCCTTCACTCATAGGAAAATATACCTTAAGCGCTCCGTTAACCGCGGGCGCTTTGTGCATTGTCTGGAGAATCTGTGCCTGTGTCCGTGATGTATTCCAGATTTTGAAATCATCAATTTTACCGTTTAAGAATACAGCGTTACCGTTCTCGCAGCCAATATAAGCTGAAGCTCCTGTTCCGCCTGATAGAGAGGGCATATCCGCCGCGAAAGTTAATGTCTGAAGAACGCCGTTTACATACAGTTTAAGTTTATCAGAATTGGTAACACCGGCTCCGTTATATACTACTGCCAGATGAGTCCATTTGTTTGCCGTAATGACGTCAGCATTGCTTGTAGCGTAACTGTTAACACCGTTACAAAGAGTGATGATGAGGTCGTTGTTCCCGCCGTAACCGTCAGCAGCGAGTTGAACCGTTGTGCGGGAGGATGTTGATAGCGTTTTTGAAAAGATTGATTTCCAGTTAGCAAGTGCCCTTACAAAAACCCACGATTCAATAGTAAACTGTGATACTCCGTCAAGCACAGGATGTATATCCGAAGAGATCAGAGCATAATCATTCACTCCGTCAAGACTGAGGGCAGTGCCCCCGATAGACACTTCTGAATTGCTGAAATTGGGGGGGGTGACAACAGTTTTTTGCGAAATGCCATAGAAGGCGCCGTTAGAAGTAACAGCGTATGCTCTCACATAATATGTTGTGCCTGCGGTCAGTCCGGAAATTGCAGAAGAGAATGCTCCTGCCTGAGCCGGGGTGCCGAGTTGGTTTTTGCTGTCATTTATTGTCGGATTACCGGAAGTATTCCAGCAGAATCCGTGTTGTGAAGGAACCGGGCTGCCGATAGTGGTTATAGTTCCCATTACGGAAACAGATGAGGCGGTAACGGAAGAAAAGCCGTTAATATCTAAGACCGGATTTGACTGAAGCGTCTGAAAACTGACTTCATTTCCATAGACGTAGGTCGTAACATTTGTATTATAGTCCTGGTATGAAGTGTAACCTCTAACATAATATGTATTCGAATTTCCTGTAAGTCCAGTAACATTCGATGTAAAGACGCGGGGGATGGATGCGGTTTGTAACGAGCCGAGTTCGGTTTTTGAATCTGCAACTGTTGGGGTTCCCGTTGTGTTCCAGCAAAAGCCGTGCTGATAAGCCAGTGTATAAGTTCCTAAACTCGTTACGGTACCGTTGAGGGTGGCGGAGTATTCGGCGATATTAGTGACAGCCTGCGTGGTTACAGACGGGGGTGTTACGGTCAGGGTTGCCTGAGTACCGGTTGCGACGCTGCTCATCTTTCCTTCACAGAGCGCTTTTATCTGCCAGTAATAGACCGTTCCCGGAGTCAGACTTACATTATTACCAGAACTTGCAATAAAAGAAGTGGTATTTGCCGCAACCACACCCGAATATATAAAGTTCACATTATCGGTTGACCTCCATATTCCAAAACCTGTTTCATTCGTGCTGTTATCAGTCCAGTTAAGGGTTATGCTTGTCAGCGCCACATTAGTAAAGTTAACTGCAGACGGAGCTGAAGGAATGACAGAAGGAGGCGTGAATGTATATAACTGGTTGTTAGCCGGTTTGGTATTAAGAGACATATTAACAGTAAATGGATCTGCAAAGGGGGCAGCGCCCAAACTGTTGAGAGATAAAAACTTACTCGCCCCGTATTCATAAGCAGTAATACCGGCAGATGCAGCGCCGTTCGTAACCGAACCGGCTTCCTGTTTGTAGACAAACTGAACGGCGCCAGTTGCTTCGTACAGTTTTATCTGATAAGAAAGAACAGCAGATGCAGCGGAGCTATTCCATCTGGCATTTGTTGCCTGTAATGTGAAAACTCTGCTGCCCGCTGTGCCTTCAGTTTTATAACTGATGGTACCATCGGCGAACGATTGTGAATCCCACAGCGGTGCAATTCTGGCAGCATTACTGTTGTGATTTTTCAGGTCTTTTGACTGGCTGATATATGAGGGGATGCTGTATCCGAGGGTCATCCAGCCGTATGTAGAAAAGGAGGCCGTAGTACTTGGGCGCCCCATATAGGTGAAAGTGAATCCAAGCGGCAGGTCATTATATGCTCCATTGCTTACTGTACCCCAGCTAATAGCAGCCGTCGTGGCGCCGGTTAGCGCTGTATAACTGCCGCTGCCTGACGTTAAAGCATACCGGGTAGCGAGCGGCGGATTACTGGCTGTTGAAGAAACGGATCCGGTCACTCTTGAACTGTAGAGCGCAGCGCTCTTTTTACCCTCGTTAATGGCATACACCCGCCAATGAAACGTATAATCGGGGAAAAGGCCGGTTGCGGTGTATGAAGTAGTGTTCTGAGCAGTATTACCAAAGTACTGGTAATTTGCATTATCCGCTGAAATGTATATAGCGAAGCCGGTTTCATTACTGCTGTTGTCCGTCCAGTTTAATGTCATCTCAGTGGCTCCCACTGAAGTAAATGTCAGGGCAGTTGGAGCTGTGGGTGCAGTACCGGGAGTAAAAGTATATTTTGTTCCGGTTGCCGGCTTGCTTTGTATATAGCCGTAATCAATTAACTGGCTTACTGCGGGCGAACTGATGCTCTGAAGAGATAAGTAGTTGCCCTGACCTGTATCAACTGCAGTGATTCCAATATGCGCGGAACCGCTGCCTGATCCATATTCTTGTTGGTAAACAATTTCAATAACGCCGGTTGCTTCATAGAGCTTTATCTGATAGGATATTGCCGGTTGGGTGCCCATAAAATCCCATTCAATATCCGTAGCCTGAAGCGTAAAAATTCTGCTTCCTGCGCTGCCTTCTGTTTTATAGAGTACCGTGGCGGCACCGAAGCCGCAATAATCAAGCAAAGGGGAAATCATTGGCCTGACACTGTTTGTAGCAAGTCCGGCATTGGAAACTGTACCGGTGCTGAAATTTTGTCCTAACGCCATACAGTTGGCGGTGCTTAGTGAAACCGTTGAGTAGAAATTACCCATATAAAGGAAATGGAACCCGAGCGGGATAGCGTTATATGCGCCGGCATCAGTGGTACCTGTGCTGAGGTTTGCCGTTGATGCACCGGATCCAGTAGTAATTTCTGTAAATGTGGTGGACCCGGATGAAAAAATGTAATGGGAGATAAGCGGAGTTGTAACAGTGCCTGTTGTCTTATTGCCTGCTAATTCACCGCTGATGCGCCCCTCATTAACTGCCTGAATCTTCCAGTAGTATTTTGCTTCAGGTACAAGCCCCGTGGCCGTATAGGAAGTAGTATTTGCCGGCAAGGTGGTTACGATTTCATAAGAAATGTTATCATAAGACCGCCAGATAATAAAACCCGTCTCATTGTTACTATTATCCTGCCAGTTTAATGTCATTTGAGAGGTGGTGACAGAAGTAAAAGTAAGCGTTGTCGGAGCGGTTATCGCACCCGCCGGAGGAGTAAAAGTATATACCTGATTTGTTGCCGGCTTGCTATTTAGCGTAGTCGTTTCCGTAGCGGAACTTGCCGTTGGAGAAGAGCCGGTATTGTTTAATGATAAAAAGTTACCGGCTCCGGTACCGGATGCAGTTATACCAATAGAAGCAGACCCGGATACCACCGTGCCAGCCTCCTGCTGATAATGGAATGCTATTGCACCTGTTGCTTCATACAGTTTTATCTGGTAAGATATAGTTGGTGAACCGGAAGAATTGCTCCAATATACACCTGCAATCTGGACAGTGAAAATCCTGCTTCCCGCGGAACCGGTAGTGGAGTAGACCATGCCTGAAGTGCCAATGTTACTATAATCCCAAAGCGGAGCGACCAAAGGCCTGGTGCCTCCGGAGGTAAGATTGTTCGTTGAAGCATAGCCTGTTGAGGTACAAGGGATTCTATGTCCGAATGTCATCCACCCGTTGGTAGAGAAAGAGACCGTAGTGTAAGGGACCCCCATATAGATAAATGTAAATCCAATAGGAAGGTCAAAATCGTTATCGGAGTTGTATGCACCGCCATTGGAATATCCGCAATCTCTGTATGCGGAAGTTGCAGATGAGAGGGGTGTGTACGTGGCAGTTGTAGCCGAAAACGTATAGTTGGTTAAACTTTGTGCCTGAGGGCCGGAGGTTAAAACCGGCAGCAGAAATGAAAAAATAATCCAAAAAGAAAAAGACAGATATGACTTTCTGATTGCACTCATTGCGGAAACTCCGCTCTGCGCTTTTTTATTGTTAACGGTAAATCCGCCGAAAATTTCGGAAACCGCAAAAAGCAGAATTAGAATGAATTTCTTCATATTATTTTCCCTTATATTTTAGTGTTTGAATAACAGGCCCAATTATCTATGATTGATGCGTTCTTCATACAATGTTCCTTTTTTAATTAATTAATATTTTTTTAGTCATTTTAATTCAGGTAACCCTGAAAGCGGGCGCCCCGGCCGGGCGCCCGCGATTTTATTATCGCATTATGTGCTGCTCTTCTGCCCGCAGGCAAATACAAGGATTACCGTCATTGAATAATCAGAAGTTTATCTTCGCGGCAAGGCCAAGAAGAAAAACAATTATTCCCGTCGCCGTGATGCCGTAAAGCGCGAATACCGCCCTCTGCAGCCTTTCTTCGTGTTTAACGATCTGGTCCCGGCGTTTCGTGTAGATGTCTTCAGATCTCTGGTACTCACCGTGTGAAATGTTCCAGTTAGAAATGATTGATCCGATTTTCATATATGTTCCTCTTTCTTTTAATTATTTAATTATTTGTAATTTTTTTATTTCAGTGAAGGTTCTTCCGGATCCTTCCGCACAGAGCCTGTAGAAGTAAAGCCCGGATGTTAAATTGTAAGCGGCGGCGGCCAGGCGCACGG
>CAIMOS010000160.1 GCA_903843135.1 uncultured Ignavibacteriales bacterium
CTAACCTGGACACCAAAGGCACCGGCATTGTTTATTACTGCCCCTGCCACAGTTCCCTGAATTCCTGAAAGATTTTCGAGTCCGAATATCTGGTTTTTAAGTGTCCAATCAACCAATTTATCCCATCTCTCTCCCGAGTTAACGCCAACGATTACGTGGTCCTCGTTTTCCCGGACGATATCAGCGCCTCTGAGGCTGTTCTGAACTGTCAGCCCCGGCAGGTCTCCCGTTAATAAAATTCTCGATCCGGAACCGATAATATTAATTCTGTCCGTCTGATTAGAGATCATATTTTTGAATTCGGTCAGCTCCGAAATAATGGTAATCTTGGTAAAATTTGCAGCTTTGCAGTCAAGTTTAAGATTATTGTATTTAAGTAGAGAAAAGTCGTGCCTTATAATCATTTTTTATCTAAAATTATACGAAATAAGTAAAAAATTTGATGTAAAATAGTAAATTTGGGCATTATAATAATTTCTTACGTCATTTAATGGAAACTCTCCAGTTACTTCTTTTATTTATTGTATTTCTTTCTTTATCGCTTTTAATGTTTTTCAGGAAAATACCTGCGTTATTAGCGCTTCCGATAATGGCTTTTTTTCTGCCGGTTATTTCCGGAGTCAGTGTCGGGAACACGGTCCAATGGGTAATGGGAATGGGATCAACCCGGCTTTCGGAAGCATATACAATCGCAATCTTCGGAAGTATGATAAGTATTATGCTGCAGAAAACCGGGGTAGCTGAGAAGTTCATTAAGACAGGCGCTGAACTTTCGGGGGATAAAGCGTGGAATATTTCCGTATTTATGCTTATCCTCGTAATGTTGCTATTTACAACCTTAGGCGGATTAGGCGCCATAATTATGGTCTCAACTGTAGTTTTACCGATTCTCGCTGCATCCGGCGTTGCCCCGGTCACTGTGGTAGGGATTTTTTTATTAGGCCTTAGCATAGGCGGCATATTAAATGTCGGCAACTGGGCTGTTTATACTAATGTCCTCCACCTCCAGGTAGCCGAGGTCCGCTCATTTGCCCTCGTGATGTTTCTTATAACTTTTATTACCGCGCTTGTATATGTTACTGTAGAACTTTACAGAGGCGGCCACGATATCAATGTTAAAAAGATTTCAGTGTTCTCCGTAATCGGGTTAGTATTATTTTCAATAGCCGCATTTTTATATCCGACTATCCCTCCTTACTCTATTGATACTGTGCTCTTTTATCTCTCCGGATTTTATGCGTTTATTAAGTTAATGGTCGCTTTATTTATAGCCATTGTAATGGGTTACTTCCTCATACGCATTTTACTCAGAAAGACTTCCGAACATATCTCAGGATTTGCATACCTGATACCTATAATCCCTTTGCTGCTGATACTAATGTTTGAAATGAATTTCATCTCTGCGTTTATCACCGGTTTGTTTTACGGGTTCCTGACCACATACAGAAAAAACAGTTTAAATATTTTAATCCGTTCAATTCTTGAAGGCGGTTCTGTTGTGATGCCCGCAGTCGCACTAATGCTTGGCATCGGTATGCTGCTGAACGCTGTGATGGGGCCAAATGTCAATTTCTCCGAAGCGTATCCTGACGGATGGCCTGTCCTGATATTACTCAAACCCGTAATCGCAAATATCGTCCCGCAGTCGGGATTCACATATATACTTCTCTTCAGTCTGGCTGCTCCCCTGGCGCTATACCGGGGACCGTTGAATGTCTGGGGAATGGGATACGGAATTGCTGCTGTGCTTCTCGCGAGCGGTTTGGTTCCCGGCGCCATTATGGGATTACTGCTTTCCGTCGGACAAATCCAGGGAATTTCTGATCCTACGAATACACAGAATGTATGGTTAGGTAACGAAATGAGAGTTGACGTTCAGAAGATCCTCTGGAACACTCTCCCATACACGTGGGTAATTGCGATACTCGGGCTGATTGTAGCTTCAGTATTTTATTTTTGAAAAATTTCAACAGCGGAATTATGCGGCAGATAAAAATAGGAATCGATGTAGGCGGTACTTTTACTCACGCGGTAGCAGTTGATGTTTCCGACTATTCAATAATCGGGAAGTCCTGTGTACCTACTACGCACAAAGCGTCTGAAGGCGTCGCGAAAGGCGTTGTACAGTCAATGATGGAACTGATAGGTGATCACAATATTAAACCCGATGAAGTTATTCTAATCGCTCATTCAACTACTCAGGCTACAAACGCGCTGCTTGAAGGTGATATTGCCAAAGTCGGAATTATTGGCTTAGGGAAAGGATTTGAGGCCAAACTAGCGAAGAAACAAATTGACTTAGGCGATATCGAGTTATCCCCGGGAAAATTCCTTTACACGTTCTTCCGGTTTATAGATACTTCAAAAGCCGATTGGGAAAAAAGTGTTGGCGATATTATTAAATCTCTTCGGAATGATGGCGCGGAAGTGATTGTGGCATCCGAAGTTTTCGGTGTTGATGATACAAAGAACGAAGAGTATGTCACACGGATCGCGGAGGGAATGAATATTCTTGCCACATCAGCAGGGTCAATTTCAAAACTTTACGGAATCAGAGTCCGCACACGGACCGCCGCAATAAACGCGGCAATGATGCCCAAAATGCTTGAAACAGCAAATATGACTGAGAAGGCCCTCAAAGAAAGCGGCATAGCCGCCCCGCTAATGGTAATGCGGTCCGATGGCGGAATTATGGACATTTCCGAAATGCGGAAACGGCCCATACTGACAATGCTTTCAGGCCCCGCAGCCGGAGTGGCGGCGGCTTTAATGTATATCAAAGTATCAGACGGAATTTTCCTCGAAGTAGGCGGAACATCCACCGATATCTCAGTAATCAAAAACGGTAAGCCCCAGATAAAATCCGCGCAGATCGGAAAGAACAGACTGTTCCTCCGCACACTTGATGTAAGAACACTCGGCATTGCCGGCGGATCGGTCCCCAGAATACACGGAAATAAAATTATTGATGTCGGTCCGCGCTCGGCACATATTGCGAATCTGCACTATGCCGCATATTCAACTATCCCTGATGCTGATGATCTCCGGATAAAAACTGTGCAGCCGCTAAAAGGTGATCCTGACGACTATCTGGCATTACAATCAAATAACGGTGATGAGAAAATCACGATCACACCGACAGAGGCCTCATACCAACTTGGACTCGTGAATGCAGTCGGACACGGCGCGGGAAATATCTCTGTAATTAATAATGTATTCGCAAAAGTTGCAGTTCTTCTTTCAACAAAGGCAGATGAGATCGCTAACCACATTCTCAAAATCAGTGCGGGAAAAATAAAGCCGGTAATACTGCAGCTGATCAGAGAATACAAACTTGACCCTGAACTCATCCGGTTCATCGGTGGCGGCGGCGGCGCTTCTTCGATTGTCCCCTTCAGCGCTAATTATATGAATATCCCCCACCAGATAGCAGAAAACTGTGAAGTCGTGTCCGCTATCGGAGCAGCAATGGGAATTATCAAGGATTCAGTTGAACGGAACATCATCAATCCGAGTGAGAGTGACATCCTGGCACTCCGGCAGGAAGCGATCAACTCGGTAATGAAAATGGGTGCGTCACCCGACAGCATTGAAGTTACAATTGAGATTGACAATCAGAACAAAAAAGTAATAGCTACTGCGTTTGGCTCATCGGAATTCAAAACCGGAGAAGTGAAGAAAAGTTCATTAGATAAAACTGAACTGATCGGACTCGCGGCAAAATCATTCAGGGCCGCTGCCGCAGAAGTCACTGTTGAAGTTGATACAGAGTTTATAAATGTCTGCAGCAAAACCCGGAAGAAAAGAAAATTTTTAGGTTTTGGCGGAACCGAAGAGAAATCAGTTCGTGTTATCGAAAATGACGGAACTATTAGGCTTCAGGTTAATGATGCGCAGGTAAATACAACAAATAAAAGCGGAATAAAATCACTAATAAGTTCCATAATTGCCGAAAATACTACCTTCGGCGATGCGGGTGCACTGGTTCCGGATATATTCGTGGTGGTCGGAAGGAAGATACTTGATCTTTGCGGACTTATCACTGAAAGCCAGATTATTTCACTTACAGAAATTGAAGTTAAAAATATTAACGATAATGATCCACTGATAATTATATCCTCAAGAAAGAAATAATGCCAAAGGAAATTATTGACAGAATCAAAGGCGGGTTGATAGTATCCTGTCAGTCCGAAGAAGGTGACCCGTTTAACTCACCCGAAGGTGTAACGCTCTTCGCAAAAGCAGCGGTAATCGGCGGCGCTGCCGGCATTCGTTCACGTGAATATGCCAAGACCAAAATGATCGTTGAAAATGTGAACGTCCCTGTTATAGGATTAACCAAATCAGCTTTCCCTGACGGTTATGTGCGGATAACAGGAAGTTTTTCTGAGGTTGAGGAGATAATAAAATCAGGATGCCACGTTGTGGCAATCGACGGAACATTCCGAGAACGGGAAGGGATGACAGGACCGCAGTTCATTCAACAGGTAAGAGAAAGATTTAACTGCCTGATAATGGCCGATATCTCAACAGCAGAAGAAGGAAAAGCCTGCGCGGACCACGGCGCGCATTTTATCTCATCTACTCTTAGCGGCTATACGGCTGAAACAAAAAAAACGGCGGGGCCCGGGCCGGATTTTAAGTTGGTCAGCGAGCTTACAAAAGATTTAACTTTACCTGTAGTTGCGGAAGGAAGAGTAAATTCTCCTGTACAGGCAGCTCAGATGCTCGAACTCGGTGCCTGGGCGGTTGTTGTGGGAACAGCAATTACAAGGCCGCGTATAGTGACTGAGTGGTATGTATCTAAAATGAAAAACATTTCAGAAAGGCACTGATATCAGTACAAAGATCATCTTCGGAACAGACGGTTGGCGCGGATTACTCGATGAAGAACTCAACCCGCAGAATATTTTACGCGTAGCAGCTGCATTCTCACTTTATCTGAACGGAGGCGAAAAAACCGCCGAACAGAAAAGCGTTGCCGTTGGTTACGACGGCAGAAGAAACTCAACGGAATTTGCGCGGCTCTTCGCGGAAGTATTATCAGCAAACGGAATTAAAACTTATCTCTCGGATAAAATAACCGCAACGCCGCTTCTCTCCTTCTTTGTTAAGGATAATCAGCTTAGCGCGGGAGTGATGATCACCGCGAGCCATAATCCTCCCCAGTACAACGGAATTAAATTTAAGGGCCCTTATGGCGGGCCTTTCCTTACTGAAGAAACGCATAAAATTGAATCTCTGCTTGATAAAGATGAAGCTAAGTTAAGCGAAGTAAATGTGTTCCTGGTTGATTTTACTCAGGGATATATCAAACAGGTTGAACGGTTAGTGGATTTTAATGCGGTCCGGATCGCCGGAATTAATATCCTCATCGACTCAATGGCAGGAGCCGGACAAAGAATCATTGAGGACCTCCTGCGTAAAAATAATTGCTCTTCGAAGACAATCTTTGAAACAGCGCAAAGTGATTTCGCTTCCCGCCAGCCCGAACCAATCGAAAAGAATTTAAAGCCGCTCAGTAAAGAATTGAAAGAGAGCGGATTATACTCATTCGGCATTGCAACTGATGGTGACGCGGACCGTGTTGGTATCCTTATGGATAACGGCGAATGGTTAAGCGCTCAGGAGACGATTCTGTATCTCGCGGATTTTCTTGTAAATCAAAAAAGCATTTCAGGCGGCCTCGTAAAAACTTCTTCTGTCTCTGATAAACTTATTAAAGTCGCGAAGAAAGCAGGCAGGCCTTTATTTAACGTCCAGGTTGGATTCAAATACATCTGCGAAAAAATGATCACTGAGGATATCGCGTTCGGCGCAGAAGAGAGCGGAGGCTACGGCTATAAAGGGCATATGCCTGAACGGGACGGTATACTTTCAGGTTTACTGGTTGCGGAGATGCTCTCTGTTTCCGGATACAGAAAATTAAGTGATTTTGTAAATCATAAACGCCGGGAATTCGGGCCTATTTACTACAACAGAATCGATCTGGAATATCATAACAGCAACAGGATCGATCTGCTTCCAATCCTGTATGCCAAAAAGTTTGATAGGATCGGAGGCGAAAAGATAACAGGCGTTCAGACTTTTCTAAGCAGCCGGGAAATTATTAACGGACTTAAATATACGTTCGAAGGCGATGCACGCTGGCTGTTAATCAGAGCATCGGAGACAGAACCGCTCCTTCGATTCTATGCGGAAGGAAGCAGCGACAGGGATGTCTCACACCTGCTTGAACTCGGCACAAATATCACTAAAATCGGCTAATATTATTTTTATATGAGTATTGAATTTACTGAAACCAACGGCGCTCTTGAACTGATCCGGAATAATGATGGCGAATATGTAATAATCAGTAATCCGGAATATATTTTCCCTGAAAAAGAAATTTACCGCCTCGCTCCCAAAAGTCTCCTCCCTGTCGATCATATTGAAGCCGTACTTATGGATATGGACGGGACAACTACCACAACGGAGGAACTCTGCATTCATTCGCTTGAATACGCTGTCAGACAAATTTCCGGACTCGAAAAACCACGAGATTGGGCAGGCCTCGACCGGAATGAAGATTATCCCCATATAATTGGCAACAGTACGACAAAACACGTTGAATATCTTATATCGAAGTACGGATCGAAAGCCAAACCTGATTCACTGAAGAAATCATTTTTGTTCGCGGCTCTTTGGACGTTAGTTTATTCCAGGGATATGAACCGGATAAACGAAGTAAAAGCCAACATCAAAAAATTCCTCCCGCAAAAGTCCGCGGACCTATTGTTATCATTCGAAACGGATAAAAAGACTGCGCATAAAGATGTTTTTGAAAAAATTGTAAAGTCAACTACCAAGAAACTTAAAGACAAACTGCAAATTGAAGGGAAAGATGATGTGGTGAGAGCCACTATTGATATTTACTATCAGCGGTATCATCAGATCCTGCACCGCATTAAGAAAGGCGAAGCCGGCAAACTGCAGAAAGAACTCGGTCTCTCTACCGGTAAAAGCCTTATAGAACCGATGCAGGGCACCGCGGTATTTCTCCCCCTGATTAAAGGATATTTTGGTGCAGAGGCTGGGAAACTTCTGGAGTATCTTATGGAAGAATACCGTCATAAAGATCCTGCTTTTGACGGGGCTGAATCTATCGATACATACAGAGAAAACCTGAGTCGGATTGGAAAACATTTTGAAGATCATCCGTCGAAGGTGGCTGTCGTTACGTCATCAATTTCGTATGAGGCAGAAATTGTATTGGCACAATTATTCAGTGAACTCCGGAACATATTTGAGAGTTTCAAAATCTCTTCAAAGAGAAAAAAAATTATTCTGGAAAAATTTTCATCTCCTCACAATTTTTATGACGCTGTCATTACCGCAACGGATTCAAGTGAAATCCGGCTTAAACCTCACCGGGACCTTTACAGTATAGCATTATATAAGATCGGAGTACCGAAATCCGGATTCGCCAATGTGATAGGATTAGAGGACAGCCAAAGCGGAACAGTCGCAATCCGGGCAGCCGGTGTCGGAAAAAGTATTGCCGTCCCTTTTGCCCATACTCAGGGACATAACCTAAGCGGAGCCGCGCTTATCGCAGACGGAGGCCTGCCTGAAATTATATTAAAGCACAACCTTTTCCTAAAACAAAATATTTAAGCAATGAGACCCGATAAAGTTTTCCATCTTATTTCAAATACACACTGGGACCGCGAATGGCGTTTCCCCTTCCAGCGAAACAGGCAGATGCTTGTTGAAATGATTGATAACGTCCTCGACATTCTTGAAAAGCATCCTGATTACAGAGCTTTCCATCTTGACAGTCAGAGTATAGTCGTTACTGATTATCTTGAAATAAAACCCCACCGCCGCGAACTGATCACGAAGTTTGTGAACGAGAAACGTCTCCTCATAGGCCCCTGGTATGTGCTGCCTGATGAGTTTCTTGTGGGCGGAGAAAATCTGATCCGGAATCTGTTGATCGGGCACCGCATCTGTAATGAGATCGGCAGAGTTTCAAAGATCGGGTACTCCCCTTTTTCGTGGGGGCAGATTTCACAATTGCCGCAGCTGTATAATCAGTTCGGAATTGAATTAATTATGTTCTATCGCGGGGTGAACTCTCTCGATTCGCATAACGCGGAGTTTATCTGGGAAGGCGCTGACGGCACAAAGGCTGTCTCTTCAAGATTTTCTACTCTCCCCAGGTATAATTTCTACTTTTTGATCTACCGCCCTGTTATTCATAATGAAACTCCATATGACGTCGAGTACAAATGGAGTACAGGCGGAACACCATTCCATTTTGCGGATGCCGCAATGCATACTGAAGATTATTTTATGGTGGAGGGGCACGGTCAGTACTTTAAGGAAAACGTAGAGAAATCAGTAAAGGAAATTGTAAACCGGCAGGCTGACGACTTCACAACACCGCACGTAATCTGGATGGAAGGACACGATTCCAGCGGCCCTAATGCAGATACTGTCCAAATTCTGAAGGACATTAAAGAAATGTTCCCGGGAATGAATGTTATACACAGCACTCTTGAAGATTATGCCGAGGCAGTTCTGAAAGATGTTAAAACGGAGACACTCCCTCTTGTAACCGGCGAAAGAAGAAGCGCGCAGTTTGACAACCGCAGCGGAAATCTTTACGGTTATACGACATCTGCAAGGATGTATCTCAAACAGAAAAACTACGAGGCTGAAAAATGGATCCAGTTTTATGCTGAGCCTTTTTATAATCTCACTTCGGTGCTTGGCAATGACACAAATAACAATTACCTGAAACTTGCCTGGGATTATCTTGTGCAGAATTCCGGCCACGATTCGATCGGCGGCTGCAGCCTCGACCAGATCCACGAGGATATGATGTGGAGGTACAAACAGGTGATTGAAATATCTCAGGGAGTATTTGAAAAAGCTCTCAGGTTTATGGTGAAGAACCTGAAACTTGACACATTTACTTCCTTCACGGATTCAAAGATATTCTTGAATATTGTCAACACACTGCCCTACGGGAGATCAGAAACATCTGAACTTTTCATCGACATTCCGCAGGATATGGATAAAGGTGATTTTGATATTATTGACGCTGCCGGGAAGAAAATCGCGAAAGCCATTGTTTCCGCAGAGGATCACGACCCGGTTCTTGAACAGCTAACAGACCGGCCGATGTATTTTAGAATGAAGAGATACAAGGCTATTGTTGATCTGAGAAACATTACTGCTTTTGGCATCACAAGTTTTGTGATCAAACCAAAAAGATTCAGCGAGCCGGCAAAACCGATGCTTCAGAAGAAAATCGGAAACAAGCGGACCGTTCTCGAAAATTCTTTCCTGAGAGTGTCGGTTAATAAAAACGGTTCATTCGACCTCCTGAATAAGAAAACAGGTTACGAATTTTATTCATTAGGATATATCATCGATGAGGGCGAAGCAGGACACGCCTGGGTCAATAAGCCGGTCAAACCGGTTATCGACAGCCTGAATACTGCCGCATCTATAGAAGTAGTAGAAGCTAATGCCTTATCTGCTTCTGTTAAAGTAACATATTATCTCGCTGTTCCTTTTAACAGGATTGAAGTTTCACCTGCATTCCCGAAGAATCTAAAAAAGATCAGGATACCGGTCGAATTATATCTTACCCTGAATAAAAACGAAGACTTCCTAAGGATTAAACTAAATACCGATAACCGCGCGATTAATCACCGTTTGCGCATCGCATTTCCCACGGAACTGAATGTATCAGAACACTTCGGTGAGGGTCAGTTTGATGTTGTAAAAAGAAGCACTCACAGGCCGGACACTTCAGCTTGGATTGAACAGCCTATGTATGACTTCCCTGCCCATCATTTTGTTGATCTTTTCAACGGCAAAAACGGGCTTGCGGTATTCTCAAAAGGACTGAAAGAATATGAAGTCTCTGACGGCCCTGAAAGCGAATTATATTTTACTCTCTTCCGTGCATTTACATACATCATACATCCGAGTTCGAAGGAAGATTATTCTTATCAGCCCGGCAGCCAGTGCCTCGGAGAGCATTCTTTTGAATTTGCGCTTTATCCTCACGCCAAACCGTGGGAACAGTCCGGAGTATACAGGAAAGCTATGAATTTTTCATTCCCGCTTTCCGCCGTGCAGTCTGGATTGCCCAAAAACGGTTCAATCGGACTGAATAATTCATTCATTAAAGTCCTTCCCGAAAATCTCATTATGAGTTGTTTCAAAAAATCAGAAGACGGAGAGGGATATGTTTTAAGATTATATAATCCAACAGCCGGGGAAATCACCGGAAATGTCCAATTCGGTTTCGGCGTTGATTCGGCGCAACTGGTAAACCTCGAAGAGCTGCCTATATCTGAGCTTAAGATCGAAAATGGAAATACCGTTACGCTGAATGCAGGCCCAAAGAAAATTTTATCATTGTACATAAAAAAATCATAAACAGGATCTATGAAAAATAAAACGATAAAAAATAAGTATGGATATTTTACTGATGATTACCGTGAATTCGTAATCACAGATCCGCGCACGCCGCGCCCCTGGTTCAACTATATTTGGAATGAAAATATGGCAGGGCTTGTTTCGCACACAGGCGGCGGGTTTTCATATCTCGACACACCCCGCGATAACCGATTGACACGTATGCGTTATAACTGCCTCCCCTGGGACCGCCCCGGAAGATATGTTATTATCAAGGATGCCGCTACCGGTAAATACTGGTCGTTGAGCTGGGCTCCGACAATTGATTTTAAATATAAATCCTATGAATGCCGGCACGGGCAGGGTTATACAAAAATCACTACTGAGGCTGAAGGCATCAGAGGCGAGCTGACATATTTCATTTCGACAAAATCGAACACAGAAAACTGGCGGGTTAAGCTGACCAACCTCACCAGGAAAGAAAGAAAACTCGAGATCTATTCTTTCGCCGAACTTATGATGGGTAATGCGCTCAACGATATCATTAACCAGCCGAATGACAAACACTTTACCGATATTCATTTCCATAAAGATAAACGGGCATTAGTAGCAACAAGGCGCTATTGGGTACTGAACAGAAAAGTATCAGTTGAACAGCCGAATCTCGACTGGAAGTACAATTTAATTTTTACAACAACACTTCCAGTAAGCGGTTTTGACGGCAGCCTCGATAAATTCATCGGCAGGTGGCGCTCTGAATCCAATCCGGTAGCAATCGAAACAGGCAAAATGAGCAACACCGAGATAACCGCCGGTGATCCTGTTGCTGCGCTTCAGTCGAAGAAAAAACTCGGCCCTTCGAAGGAGATTGAATTCGCGGTAACTATGTCGGTTCTCCCAAAAACCGATGACCCTTTCGAAAATTTCGATTTCAATTCAGTACATTCTCTCGAAGCGATTGATTATGAGTTCAAAAGAGTAAAGGCAGGATGGGACGACTATTTATCAAACGTAAAAGTTGAAACTCCGGATACGGCGACAAATATTATGCTTAATGTCTGGAACCAGTACCAGACAGCGGTAACATTTGATATGGCCCGCAACTCAGGCTACTATCACGGCGGCCTGCTTTTCGGAACAGGTATGCGAGACCAGTTCCAGGATATTCTTGGCGTCGTCATCGCTGATCCGGACCGTGTCAGAAAAAGGCTTCTCAACGCATTGCGTTTCCAGTTTTCCGACGGATCCACACTGCACAACTTTTTCAAGATCACTGAATGGGGAGAAAAAACAAATCACTCCGATACCCCGCTGTGGGTTCCTTTCGGCATTATCGAATACCTGAACGAAACCGCCGACCTTTCGATACTCGACGAAATAGTTACTTATTATGATTCCGGCGAAGGCAATGTTTATGAACATATGATCAGGGCGATTGACTTCGCAATATCTGCCGTATCGGAACGCGGCATACCAAAAATTATGAACGGCGACTGGAACGATACTCTCGATAAAGTCGGACCCAAAGGAAAAGGCGAAACGATATGGGGCGCGTTCTTCCTCGCGTACGGTATCAAAAAATGCTTTGAACTATTAAAAATGCGTAACGATTATCAGGTCATCGACAGATGGCAGGCGTACCTTGATAAACTTACCGTAACACTCGATGAAATCGCGTGGGACGGAGAATGGTATATAAGAGCTTTCAAAGATGACGGGTCCCCTCTCGGAAGTCACGCAGCAAAGCAGGGTAAGATATTTATCAACTCACAAACCTGGAGCGTGATATCCGGCTTGGCCCCGAAAGAAAAAGGTGATTCCGCCTTAAACTCGGTCAAAAAATATCTTGCCAAACCCAACGGTATTCAGATCTGCTGGCCTTCCTATACCGAAGTTGAAGAGAACGTCGGGTTAATCAGCAGATGCGTACCCGGTAAAAAAGAGAACGGCGCGATTTTCAACCACGCGTCATCCTGGTTTATCCTTGCCTCCCTGATCAACGGAGATATTGACTTTGCGTATGACATTTACTCCCGGATGCTTCCGGTTAATTCATCGAAGCGTACGGATATTTACGAAGTTGAACCTTACGTATTCGCAGAGTATGTCACCAGTCCTGACCACCCTACAGAGGGCCAGGCAAGCCACTCCTGGCTGACGGGCAGCGCTGTCTGGATGTACAGGATTGCGCTTGATCATATCCTCGGATTTAAGACAACTATTGCAGGACTCACTATAGACCCCGCGATACCATCCAAATGGAAAGAGTTCAGAGCAGAAAGAATGTTCCGCGGAAAACGGATAAAACTGCACGTGAAAAATCCTTTCGGACGCAATAAAGGGTTCACCCAAATTTCGGTAAACGGACAAATTACCGGATCCAATTTCATTAATCCGGCTGATTTCCCCGGCAAAGAAATAAACATTGAGATAATCCTTTAAAC
>CAIMOS010000161.1 GCA_903843135.1 uncultured Ignavibacteriales bacterium
GAACTGTGCAGTGCTGTTCAACCGCGCAGTCGGACAGGGCAAGCCCTGTCACTACAACGATTGTTTTATTAAGCCGTTAAGTTATATTGTATCAGCAAAGTTGTAGTGGAGGGGCTTGCCCCTCCCGCGGATTAGTTCGATCGAAAAATTTTTACAAGTCACGAACTGAACTGTGCAGTCCTGTTCAACCGCGCAGTCGGACAGGGCAAGCCCTGTCACTACATAATATGTTTTGTTTTTAACGAATATTATCGTTCATTTAACAGGATATCTTTACACTTTTATGGCGCTTTGAGATGCACAGGATTATAATCGCGTTTATTTGCGCTGTGGTTTTGGTTTTTTATTCCTGCTCAGATACCGTTTCGCCGGGCGGGAAATTAAAATTGATCAGGACCGGCTGAACAGCGCTTTCACTTCTGCCAGAAATTCCGGCAGGATCAAATGCCTTATTGTGTCGTATAAAGATAATATTTACAAATCAGAATACTTCCTCTCAAACGCGCAGACCCAAACACAGGACATTATGTCCGTTACCAAAAGTGTTTCTTCACTCTTAATCGGGATTGCAATTGATAAGGGATTTATTCCTTCTGTGGATGTTCCTATCGACAGTTATATCAGGCCGCTTGTCCCCGATCTTGATTCCGCAAAAGGGAGGATAACTGTCAGGCAGCTTCTCACTATGTCCGACGGGCTGGAATGGTCACAGATGCCGGGCCCTTCGGAATTTATGCAATGGATGACCGCCCCGGACAGGCTGCTGTATATCCTCAATAAGCAAATCGTTACCGTGCCGGGAAAAACTTTTAATTACAGCGACGGTGCCGCGCACCTTATATCAGTTGTGTTAAGCCGCGCCGCGAATATGTCCGCAAAAGAATTTGCGCAGCGGTATCTTTTTGATCCGCTTGGCATATCATCAAGAAACTGGACCGCGGATAACAGAGGATTTAATTACGGAGGAGTGCGGCTGTTTCTTTACCCGGAGGATATGGTTAAGATCGGTATGCTGGTTCTGAAAAAGGGTAAATGGGGAAGTGAACAGGTTGTCTCCGAAAATTGGATCAATGAATCAACCTCTTTTCATATCGCAACAGGCGACGTAATTCCGTACGGAAGCGGATACGGTTATTACTGGTGGAGGAGCAGCGCCAACAATTATAATTTCTTTTACGGGAACGGATACGGCGGACAGTTCATAGTGGTAGTTCCTGAGTACGAACTGGTAGTGGTGGGGACCACGAACTGGTCGGGGCTGAATGAACAGCAGACAGGTGAACTTTGGTACACCCTGATGAGCATTATCGTCAACCAGGTTATGACTTCATTCCACCGCTAAGCAGCACCTGTAAAAATAATTCCGTGCCTTACAATTCTTTTTTTTCAGAAGGGAACTTTGTAATGAGTTCCTGCGCCTCAAATTCCTTTCCTGCCGGGACAGGAATTCTGATAGGATGGGAGTTGGAACCGCCCTTACCCATTATCTTTACGTCAAACTCAAGCATCGGTATTTCGCCGGGAATGTACTTAACGCCGGCAAGCCGCGTAGTGAGAAGTTCCCACGAATTGTAATAACCGCCGTAAAGTATACCGCCTTCACCGATGATTACTTCGCGCGGGCAGGTTTTGGTGCGGTGATACAATGCGTATGTATAGAATAGAAACACAATGCTGAGCCCGCCGAAGAATATGAGCACAAACGGCGCAGCCAAACCAAAATCTTCAGCTGAAAATCCCGGATCGAGTAAACCGAAAAGAGCGAGGACCAGCAAAAATGCCATCGGAATGCCGACGGCTTTAATACGGCTCTTTTTCCATTCTCTTTCATTAAACCGCGTCCACGTAACATCATCGTATTTCCAGCTTGCCAGCGCTTTGCCGTGCATCAGATCTTTCTGGCCTTCGGCATACGCGCGTTTCGCGTTGTACAGGAAAATCAGGAAGAGAAGGACGGGGATAAGAAGCGGAAGGGAATAGATCAGGAACCACCATTCACTTTCCGTTGCATTATCGAAAAGGTAAATTTTAATTAATGCCGCGATCGCGACGAGGCAGAGGATGAAAATTCCCCAGGTGATACGGATAACGGGTTCGAAATTATTTTTCTTCATAGCACCAACAAGTCCCAGAATGTTAGTAATGATGAATTAGCAAATGAAAATTAAATAAAATCCGGAATATATTTCATTATAAAAGTTCCATCGAAAGCGCAGGCTTCATTACGGCACGGCAGATACTTTTATTTATAATGCTATAACTGAAATATCAATCGGATAAGTAGAACTCAACAGTCGAAACAACGCGCACCTTTTTGATATGCGGTGTGCTTGCGTCAAGATCTTCAACCGTGAATTGTCCCTGGCTCGCGGTGCGGATCTTTCCGAGTTTGCTTTGTGAATCGCTCGCGAATTTTGCCGCGACTTCACGCGCGGAACGTGTGGCTTCCTCAATCATCACCGGTTTTATGCTGTTCAGTTTTGTATAAATAAACTCAGGCGGCGTCTGGTATTCCATTCCTCCGAAGACGATACCGGTTTTGCCGAGTTCCGAGATGCTCTTCATAGTCGCCCGCACAAGATCAATATTGGAGGAGCGTACAGTAAGGCCAAGCATTGCTGTGTACCGCAGTCCGGCTTTGCTCGCGTCACCGTACTGTTGCGCGAGTTTATCGGTGACGGAAGGCGTGGCGATACTAATCTCATTTTGTGAAAAACCTTTTTTAACAAGGTAGTTGATTATTTTCGACTGGGTCCTGTCTATCGAAGCATAAATTTCAGAGAGATCGTCGCTGGCTTCGGAGAACCTGATTACCCATACCGCGACATCCGCAGGGACTTCCTTTTCGGAGAGCCCTTTTACGGTTACAACACGTTCATAGCCTTTAAACTCCAGCGCGCTGTATCCGAGTACCGCGGCCATACCGATCAGGCCGAAGAAAATAAATGCACCGGTTATTAAAGAAGGTTTCAGGCTGTTATCAATATTCATTTTCATATCTGGGCCGTAATTGGTTAAAAAAATTTTTACAATTATATGTTAAAAATCCGGTTCTTTTGAGGAAAAAACAATAAGGAGCATTGAGAATATTGATAAAGATGCGGTTTTTTATCTCAAATCCGGCCATAAAAGCCCATTTTGGCGGGGAATTAAAAAAGAATAAAAATCATCCCCATATTGACAATAAATTAAAAATCCTTTATATTTATTGTTCTTAAAGAATTTATTCCGCGATAGCTCTCCCGATGAATCGGGACGGCTGTTAACCGAATAAACAAATATTCCGCGATAGCTCAATGGTGGAGCATTCGGCTGTTAACCGAAGGGTTGTAGGTTCGAGTCCTACTCGCGGAGCAAAACATTGAACCCCGGATTTTTACGGGGTTTTTTTATATTAGGAGATAGATATGAACAGAATAACTTTTACAACTAAATTATCCGGCTGCGTGATCGAATCTGAAAAGCTCAGATATTTTATTGGGAAAGAGGTCGAAGTGAGTATTCGCGAGTCTGAAATTAAAAAGAAAAAAAAGCGGACCTGGAAAAGCTTCGGTAAAGCAGATCTTGGAGGCAAACTTGATGACGTAAATATTCGGGAATACAGTTATGAGTAAGATACTCGTGGATACGAATGTCTTAATCTATTCACTCGATAAAAATTCAAGATATCATTTAGCCTCAATTTCTCTGCTTTCAAATCCGAATTATTCACTTTATGTAAGTACTAAAAATATAAGTGAGTTTGTAGCAGTAGCAACAAAACAAAAGGTCGAGTATTCGATCATCACCGAATTTCTTGCAGAACTTCCCAAGAACGTAAAAATACTTTTCCCGGATCATAAGAGCTTAAAGATATTTTATAACTTATTTCACAGCAACAAACCTGTCGGGAATAAGGTATATGATATGGAAATAGTTTCCGTAATGATCGCAAATAAAATCCCGACAATAGCTACTTTTAATCCCAAAGATTTTGTTGAGTACGAGGATATCGAGATATTAAATTGAAAAAGGTTTAATATCCCACTTTCATTACGAACATCACTTTCCATATTCATTAAGTAATTGTAAGTGCGAGAATCCGATAGTATTAGTGTTCTTTGAAGTTAGGACAGCATTTGCTGTGATTCCTGACGGTTGCGGCATATAGTTCTTGCTGTCTAATCTGCCTTGGGAAAATTAATCTTGGGGTAGTTGTTTGTGAAATCAGAATACAGGCTGATCAGGATCGCGCTGTCAGATATCAAATATATTGAAAGCTCGCACGAGTATGTCGTATTACATTTAGCCATAGGCGCGCCGGTGAAAACAATGGCCAGTATGAAGTCCATCGAA
>CAIMOS010000162.1 GCA_903843135.1 uncultured Ignavibacteriales bacterium
ATGTGAGCTATCCGGTCGCTATTGTGATCATAGCCATTGTAACGCTCTTCTATACATATACCGGCGGCATTAAGGGAGTCATCTGGGTAGACGCGCTTCAGATGCTGATATATCTCGGAGGCGCGGGTATTGCGCTTTATCTTCTCGCCGGTATGGTTCCGGGAGGATTCGGGTCAATATTCACAATACCGGAATTGTCATCCAAGTTACAGATATTTAATCTGGACTGGGGCGGCAGCATCGCCGGCTTTTTCACCCAACCGTACAGCCTGCTTGCCGGGCTGATCGGAGGCGCGTTTCTATCAATGGCATCGCACGGTGTGGACCAGTTGGTTGTTCAGCGCCTGCTGGCAACCGGTAACCTTAAATCAGCCAGGAAAGCTATTATCACAAGCGGTGTTATAGTTATCGCTCAGTTCGCGCTCTTCCTGGTAATTGGCGTACTGTTGTTTGCTTACTACGGGAAATTAGATATGAAATCGGATGAAATATTCCCGATGTTCATTATTAAAGAAATGCCTGTTATTCCGGCAGGAATAATTATCGCGGGCCTGCTCGCGGCAGCGATGTCAACCCTTGCGGGGTCAATCAGCTCAATCACATCCTCAACGGTATATGATCTGTTAATTCCGAATTTCAAAAAAGCATTCTCAGACGAGAAAAAACTTCAGTTATCAAAAATGTTTACACTGATCTGGGCTGGAATTCTTGTTTTCTCGGCTTTCTTTTTTATGAATACAGACAAGGTGATCGTTGAACTCGCTTTGAGCATAGCCTCCTTCACTTACGGTGCTCTGTTGGGGACATTCCTGCTGGGAGTATTTGTCAAAAAAGCCGGTCAGAGGGAAGCAATCATCGCTTTCTTCGCGGGTATTATCCTCCTGATATTCGTCATAACATTCAAATTAGTAGGCTGGACCTGGTATACGCTGGCAGGTGTTATCGGTACGATGCTCGTGGGTGCTATCGCTACCCAATTTCAAAGTAAAGAAAATTAATATTCAATAAAAGTATTTAATACCGTGCAGTTAGTTGATTACATAATCGTTGCCGCATACTTCATCTTCAGTATTGGCGTGGCGCTTGTTTATTCAAAACGATCGAGCAAGAACACAACAGAATTTTTCCTCTCCGGGAGAAACCTTCCGTGGTACCTTGCCGGATTGTCGATGGTGGCTACTACATTTGCGGCTGATACTCCGCTCGCGGTTACTGAACTGGTCGCAAAGAACGGCGTTTCCGGCAACTGGGTTTGGTGGAATTTCGTTTTCGGAGGACTGCTGACGGTCTTCTTTTTCGCGAAGCTATGGCGGCGCGCAGGCATTATGACTGAAGTTGAATTCGCCGAACTCCGCTATTCCGGGAAACCCGCAAGGTTCCTCCGCGGATTTAAGGCCGTTTACCTTGGCCTGTTTATGAACCTGATCATTATGGGATGGGTCAACAAAGCGATGGTTTCCATACTTTCCGGTATGTACGGCATCAACGAACAGACTGCGATTATGTGGGTTGGGGGTATAATGGTAATCACGGCAATTTATGCCGCGCTCTCCGGTTTATGGGGAGTCGTAATAACAGATGCTGTGCAGTTCATTATCGCAATGATCGGATGTATTGTGCTTGCAGTTATTGTTGTCAACTCACCTGAAGTCGGCGGAATTGCAGGAATGAAAGCGAAACTGCCGCCATTTGTATTCGATTTCTTCCCGCGGATTGAAAGCGGAGCTGTAGATCTTGCCGGTACATTTTCCCTCACAATCATTTCTTTTATAGCCTATATCGGAATACAATGGTGGGCGTCCTGGTATCCGGGCTCGGAGCCGGGAGGCGGCGGTTATGTAGCGCAGAGGATGATGTCTGCCAAAAATGAAAAGCATTCCCTGCTGGCGACTCTTTTCTTCCAGGTGGCTCATTACGGTCTGCGCCCCTGGCCCTGGATATTAGTCGGACTTTCTTCACTGATTCTGTATCCGCAGCTTGGCGCCGCCGACAAGAAGATGGGATTCGTTTATGCTATTAATGATTTCCTCCCGCCGGGATTAAAAGGCCTGCTTCTTGCGGCTTTCCTTGCGGCTTATATGAGCACAATTTCCACACAGCTGAACTGGGGAACATCATATTTGGTGAATGATCTTTATAAGCGGTTCATCCGTCCCGGAGGCGAAGAAAAAAGTTATGTCAGTTTCGCGAGAATTGTTACTATCCTTCTTATGGCTGTGTCGCTGCTCATTACTCCGTTTATAACCCGGATCTCCGGCGCCTGGGAATTTATTCTTGAAGCAGGCGCAGGACTGGGGCTGGTGCTTATTCTGCGCTGGTTCTGGTGGAGAATAAACGCGTGGTCGGAAATTTCCGCGACTGTTACGCCATTTGTAATTTTGCCGTTTCTTAAATCATACGGGATTCAATTTCCGGAGTCGCTTTTCTATCTGAGCGGTATTACGACAGGTGTGTGGCTTGTTGTCACTTTTCTGACAAAGCCGACTGACGAAAATGTTTTACTGGATTTTTACCGCCGCGTTCATCCCGGCGGAATACTTTGGAAACCGATAGCTCAGAAACTTCCTGATGTTAAAAGCACTTCGCATTTTCCGTCTATGTTCCTCTCCTGGTTCGCGGGTGTATTCCTGGTTTATTCCTTGCTTTTTTCAATCGGCAGTTTCGTTTTGCTCGAATTTTCTGCCGGATTTATTTATCTGGCCGTGGCATCAGTTTCGTTTTTTGTGATCAATAGAGCAATATCCAGGTAAAAAAGCTTAACTAAATATCCGTGCTTTAAGGGGCCAACGTTTCCAAATCTTTGCGGTTTCCGGCGTGATTATTTAGGGCAGTTTTGCAAAGTCGTAGCGAGTTACTCTGTGTCCTCTGAGTAAAACTCTGTGCCTTCTGCGGTAAAACAGACTCGGGACATCGGAGGAACAATTAACCACAGAGTAAGCAGAGATAACACGGAGATCACAGAGGTTTGGCGAGTTACTCTGTGTCCTCTGAGTAAAACTCTGTGCCTTCTGCGGTAAAGCAGACTCGGGACAACGGAGGAACAATTAACCACAGAGTAAGCAGAGATAACACGGAGATCACAGAGGTTCCCGATGTGATATGGTTCTCACAGACAGTTGGTCTCGCTTTATTTTTTTTATTATATTTATGATATCATTTTGGGAAAGTCCTTCGTAGCTCTGGGTCCTTAATTGCCGTTATAGTTTCGCACTGCCTTTACTGAATGTTAAATTTGATCCTTTATTATAGATAATTTATATCTGATTATAGTTTTAGAATTTGAAAGAAAGATTAAAAAAAATTAAGCTCGTTTTGTTCGATCTTGATGGTACCTTGTTGGACGACAAAGGCGCCATCGGGAGGGACACAATAGATCTTGTAAAAAAGCTTGACGGTCTCGGCGTCCAGTTTTCGTTCGCAAGCGGCAGACTTCACTCCGCATTGACTGATTACGCGGCAGAGTTAAAAATACACACCCCGCTGATCTCGCTCGACGGATGCCTGATAAAAAGCTACCCTGAAGGGAAACTGATCTATGAATCAGTTATGCCCGTAAAACACGTCCAGAAAGCTATCGGACTTGCGGACAGGTTCCTTGTTAAGTATGCACTCTGCCACGCAGATGCTATCTATTTTACGGAACACAATTCGATTATTGCCGATCTCATCGATAAATTCGGAGCGAAATACGAAGAAGTAAACTCGAATACTACATTACTCGATAAAACTCTGGAAATAGTTCTCGTAAGTGACTACAAAGAGTATATAAAAGAAATTGAAAAGCATCTCACTTTCCCTTATGCTTTCGGGCTGACCACCACGTATTCTAAATCGTACCAGAATCCGGGGATGTATCTGCTTGAAGTAAGAAAGAAGGGTTCAAGCAAAGCCACCGGCCTGAAGAAATTGGCGTCATACCTGAAAATCGGAATTTCCGAGACCGCTGTTTTGGGTGACTGGTACAACGATAAATCACTTTTTGAGACCAGCGCATTTAAGGTAGCTGTTGCGAATGCCGTTCCCGAGATTAAATTCCTCTCGAATTATGTTACCAAACGGGGCAACGATGAGGACGGAGTCGCGGAATTTCTTGAACTTTTATACAAAGCCAAAATAGACTAAAACTTTCCTTTTTTTACTTTCCTGTTAATTCGCTAACCGCCAAACCGGCGCCTTCTTAATGGTGTTTTTTATCCTGTAATTTCATAAATTTTCGTAATTTACATAATATCATTTGAGGAATAGATTTAAGTCGGTTTTTTGGCTTTATTTAAATAATTATGAGCAAATCCTTTTTTAGTTCAGAGCGGCTGAGGATAGGAATCCGTGTCAAAATAATCCTTGTTGTATTCACGGCATTCATTATTACTCTTATGTTTCCCAAAGGCCAATCGCTTGAGGCTGAATCGACTGTGGGAAGTGTCTGGCTTCAGGATGACCTGATAGCTCCTTTTAATATACCTGTCCTCAAAAGCGAGGAAATCTATAACGAAGATCTTAAACGTGCCGAAAGCAAAGTTTATCTGATTTTTATTCCGAATGACGGGATGGCACGAAAATCCGCTGATTCACTCTCAAACTATAACAATTTCCTTCTAAGCGAAATCGACTATAATATCAACAGCAAATCGCGCAACGCCGAGCACGCAACTTTTCTTTCCACAGGTTCTTTTACAAAACTGCGCGATTTCAGAGAGGGGGAACTGAAGAAAAAAGGCGGATCCATCAGGGATTTTTTTCGCGAAGCAGAAAGAATAAACCAGGTCATTTATGACAAGGGGATCATTGGCGGAATCCCGAAAAATGAACTTTCCGACAGCATAGCGGTACGCCGGCGAAATGTGGACGAGATTGTAAACCACCACAGGTTTATTCATATTGATGATGTGAACATAGAAATAGCGGGCATAGCCGATCAGACACACCTTACCTCTGAGCTGAAAATGGTCTTGAAAGAATATCTCGGCCATTTTATGACCCCTAATTATGTCTACAATCCTGAATTCACTGATGAAGAAAAGATGATCGAAAAGAAACGGGTCGGGCGCTTCCTCGGAATCATCAATGAAAATGAGAAGATAGCAGGTAAACACGAAAAGATAACACCGGAAATTAAACTCAGGCTTGATTCCTATAAACTCGCAAAGGCGAGTAACATGGAAGAAGACGGGTATTATCTGCAGATGCTTGGAAAATTTCTCCATATTCTGGCAATAATTTCACTTCTGGGCGTTTTTATTTTCTTCTTCCGGAAAAAAATCCTGGAAGATAATACTAAACTTCTGCTGATCGCAATAATGATCATCTGGATCAGTTTTGTAACATATCTTATTAATTATGTGCAGATAAATGATTCTGTGCAGTTCCTGGTTTTTGTGCCGGCCGCATCGATGCTGCTTACAATTATTTTTGATTCGAGGATCGGGTTTTACAGCACGGTCATAATTTCGCTTATCGCTGCCGCGTTACGCGGAAACGATTATATTTTCGGAGTGATGAATATAACAGCCGGAGCGCTCTCGGCATACAGCGTCCGCGATATAAAAGAACGCACTCAAATTTTCCGTTCGTTCACTTTTATACTTATCGGTTACACTATCACCATTGTCGCCTTCGGACTCGAAAGATTTGAACCGCTATCAAAGATTTCGCTTGACCTTGCATTTGCGGCAACAGGAGCGCTGATAAGTCCCGTGCTTACCTACGGCCTATTGATTTTCTTTGAACGCATATTTAATATTACTACCGACCTGACGCTGCTTGAATTAACAAATTTTGACCGCCCGGCGCTGAGAGAACTTGCGGTAAAGGCGCAGGGATCATTTAACCATTCGCTTGTTATGGGAACCATCGCGGAGGCCGCCGCGGAGAAGATCGGGGCAAGGACCCTTCTTGCCAGGGTCGGCGCGTATTATCACGATATAGGTAAAGCCGCCTCACCGGTTTACTTCGTGGAGAACCAGATTGAAGTCGATAATCCCCACGATAAAATTCCGCCGGAAGAAAGTGTTAAGAAAATTATTCACCACGTAAGGCGCGGTGAAGAACTAGCCAGGTCG
This sequence comes from uncultured Ignavibacteriales bacterium, assembly GCA_903843135.1. Classification (GTDB taxonomy): domain Bacteria; phylum Bacteroidota; class Ignavibacteria; order Ignavibacteriales; family Ignavibacteriaceae; genus JABWCL01. Next base: position 6,060 of record CAIMOS010000162.1, read on the forward strand.
TATAAACTTCCTAAGGAGATAATTGATTTTATTCCGATGCATCACGGAACTTCCGTAATAACCTATTTCTATGAAAAGGCAAAAGACCTTTACGGTGAAGAGAATGTTGATGTGAGAAAATACCGGTACCCAGGCCCAAAACCGAACTCGAAAGAGACAGCCATAGTGATGCTGGCTGATGCCTGTGAATCGGCGGTGAAATCAATGACTGATCCGGACCAGGAAAAAGTTGAGAATCTGATTAATAATCTTATCCAGTCCAGGATAGATGACGGCCAGCTGAATGAATCCGACCTGACATTCAGGGACCTCGTGGAAATTAAGCAGGTTTTCGCCGGCATCCTTATGAGCCAGCATTATCGCAGGATAAAATACCCCAACCAGGATGAACTGGAGAAAAGCGATTGAAACAATATTCGATGTTTAATTTTGCGGAGGAGTATCTCAGTTCACTGAAATTTGAGCGGAACCTCTCCGAAAACACGATCGCTGCATACAAAACAGACCTCAGGAGTTTCATTCAGTTCTGTTCTTCAGAAGGTGTTGATGACCTCGATAAAATAACTACAAAGACTGCTTCTGGCTTTTTCAGGGAACTGATGAAAGCCGGACTCAGCGCCAGTTCTTCATCAAGGTATTTCTCGTCCATAAAAGGATTTTTTATTTTTCTGCTCGAAAACAATTTTATCAACAAGGATCCCCTCGCGGCGCTTAAAGCGCCAAAAACAAAAAGGCCCCTTCCTGAATATCTGACACTCAATGAAATTGACAGGATATTCGAATCCCCGGACACCGCTGATAAATACGGCCTGCGCGACCGTGCGATGCTCGAAGTTATGTATTCCTGCGGGCTGCGAGTGTCGGAGGTTATCAACCTGGAATTATCAAGCCTTCATTTTGAATCCGAGATTATAAGGGTTTTTGGTAAAGGATCGAAGGAAAGGATAGTGCCGATAGGAAGCAGCGCTGTCGCCTGGCTAAACAGATATTTTAACGAATCCCGCCCGCTGCTTGTTAAACAGAGAGCGACCGGGAATTATGTGTTCCTGAATTCCCGCGGAACAAAGCTGAGCCGGATGGGTATATGGAAAATTCTGAGCGCTCACGCCCAAAAAGCAGAGATACACAAAGATGTGCATCCTCATATCTTCAGGCACTCTTTCGCGACGCATATGATCGAAGCCGGCGCTGATCTTCGCGCGGTACAGGAAATGCTTGGCCACGTCAGCATCTCGACCACGCAGATTTATACGCACGTGGACCGTAATTTCGTGAAAGAAGAACACAGACAATATCACCCGAGAGGTTAATTTATGCCTGATATTAAAATTAGCGAAAAGCTGACAGTCTTCCTTATTTTCCTTCCGCTGTTTTTTCTTTCTATCGCGTTTCACGAATTCGCGCACGCCGTTATGGCATACAGGAAAGGTGACCCGACGGCAAAAAGCCAGGGGAGGCTGACGCTGAATCCTCTGAAGCATATTGATCTCTTCGGCTCTGTGATAATGCCCCTGATATCCTTCTCATCCGGACTTGCATTGATTGGCTGGGCAAAGCCGGTACCTGTTGACAGGCGTTATTTCAAAAACCCTTTAAAAGATGACGCATTGGTTACCTTCGCCGGGCCTTTCTCCAATCTGATCCTTTGTTTAATCTTTTCGCTGCTTTTCAGTTTTGTTTATAATCACCCGTCGTTAGGGCAGAACACAATTCTTGTAAGGATAGTATTCCTTTCAATTTATCTTAACGCGTTTCTTTTCCTTTTCAATCTGCTCCCGATTCCTCCTCTGGACGGCGCGCACCTGCTTTATGACCTTTTCCCGAATGAACATACGGCAAGATATCTGAATCTCGGTATGTACGGTTCTTTTATTCTATTATTTTTTATATACAGCCCGTTGTGGCATTATTTTGCTTATACAATAAATTTTATGATCCAGTCTTTTATATCCTTAGCCGGAGCCAAACTATGAAGAAATTATTTCCAGCATTATGTTCTCTGGTGTTCTTTGCGTTCGCCGGATGCGGCGACAGCGGGAAAAAACCCGACGCTGCTGATCAGCCGCAGGTAGCCGAAGCATCTGCTTTCCCGGAGTGGCCTAAAGGCATCTATTTTGTTTCGAACTTTGACGGAAAACCTTCTCTTTATTTCCGGGGTTTTAATGATACCGCAAATACTGTGGTTTGGAACCGTAAGAATGAGTCAGTTATCGATGTACGGTATTCAAAAGATAAAAAGGTTGTTTTTTTTCTGACTGCGGCCGAACAAGGCAAGCCCGGTATATTCCCGTTCATTAAGGGGCTCAAACTATACCGTTTTGATTATGACCGGCCGGGAGAAACAAAATTATGCGGCCAGACGCCGGAGTGCATATACTACTCTTTCTTCTTTGAAAACAATGATCTTCTGCGTTTTGAAACGAGCAGTTTCGCAGACAGCGAACAAAAGACAGTAACTAATACGCGGCAGCTATACAGCCTGACCGGTGTGATGCTGGAAAACCGGTCCCGCTCAGTTGATATAACAAAAGAAGGCTTCCCCCAGATCTCAAAAGAATCACTTGAATATACATCCAAGGACGGAAAATACGCCGTGCTGGTTAACAAAGAGGAGAATATCGTTCTCAAAGAATTAAGCAGCCGCAATTATGATATTGTTGTGAAGAAAAATAAACCGCTTACGGAAGTTGGTTTTACTGCCGATAACTCTTATGCAGTCATTTCCCTCGCGGATGTTTCTCCCAATAACGAGACATTATATGAAGATAATCCGGAAACCTCTGAACTCATTATTTATTCCGTTAAAAATAAGAGCGTGAAATTTCACACCAAAGGGGGAGGATACAAACGGTTTTTAATTTTCGGGGATCTTCTGGTTTACGAAAACGGATTTGGGGATAAATCCGGAATAGTCATAATGAATATTGTAAATATGCAGGAAGTGGCTAAGATAAGATTAAAAGGGGGAAGCGGGCTGCTTAACATTCCTTCAATTCCGGACTACGACGCATAGTGAAAACATATTTCAGAATCCTAAAATACGCCAAAAAATACTGGCACTACCTTGCTGTTTCTATGATGTGCACTATGCTGTATGCCGCTCTCAACGGTGCCTCGGTTTATCTTTCTATTCCGCTGCTTGATACGCTTTTTCAGGAAACCGCTCAAAAATCTACCGAAGTTGTAACTAAGGTAAACACCACAGATTCAATACTCCCGCTATGGGTAATAAATCTCAAAGATTCTGTACAGCAGGGATTTTCAAACTTTATATTTACCGGCGATAAGCTTGATTCGCTCTTCAGAATCTGCGTTATCATACTTTTAGCTTTCTTTCTAAAAAATATTGCGGGATACGCGCAGGCCTATTTTCTGACTTTTGTGGAGCAGGGCGTGGTGAATGATCTTCGAAATGAAGCATACAGGCATCTGCACAGGCTCCCCTTAAGTTACTTCAAGAATGAAAGAGTCGGAAATTTAATCTCAAGAATAATTAATGATGTAAATGTTCTTCAAACCAGCATATCGGCCACCTTTCTGAACGCGATCAGGGAACCGCTTACTATAGTTGTGTTTCTTGGCATCGCGCTTAGCATAAGCTGGCAGTTAACGCTGCTGGCGTTAATTATTCTTCCGTTCTCAATGCTTATAATTTCCTGGATCGGGTTAAAACTGCGCCGTCAGAGCGGAATGATACAGGAAAAAATGGCCGATATCACCAGCGTCATTCAGGAAACAATATCCGGAGTGAAGATCGTAAAAGCATTCAGTATGGAAGAGTACGAGAATAAGAAATTCAGTGCACATACCCACAGTTTTTTCAGAATGATGCTAAGGCTGACGCGGATAAGGAACCTATCATCACCGCTTACAGAATTCTTGAGCATCGTTGTCGGCGTTGTGATTATTTATTACGGCGGCAAACTTGTGCTTATCGACAGTTCATTAAAGGCGAGCGAATTTCTTGGCTTCCTTTTTTCCATCTTCCAGTTGATGCCGCCGATTAAAGAATTGAGCACTGTTAATAACAGAATACAGGAATCCTCCGCTGCAGGAGACAGGGTATTTGAAATTATTGATTCTGAGCCGGCAATAAAAGACATTCCTTCTGCCGTTAATGTCCCCCGGTTTTCCGGGAAAATAGTTTTCGATAATGTTACTTTTCACTATGACGACAGCCAGGAACCTGTTTTATCCGGGATCAATTTTGAAGTTCAGAAAGGGGAGATAATTGCATTGGTCGGGCCAAGCGGCGGCGGCAAATCAACACTGGTCGATCTTCTCCCGAGATTTTATGATCCGGCGGAGGGGAAGATTATTATCGATGGTACCGACATCAGATCAATTAAGATCGAAAGCCTGAGGAAAATGATGGGTATTGTTACGCAGGAAACAATACTCTTTAATGAAACCATTAAAAACAATATAGCCTACGGACTGAAGGGTTATCCGGAAGAAGAGATTTTTGAGGCGGCACGGCTGGCGAATGCTCATAAATTTATTCTGGAGAATCCGGAGGGATATGAAACAGTGATCGGTGAGCGGGGAGTTAAACTTTCCGGCGGCCAGCGCCAAAGGATCGCGATAGCCCGCGCACTGTTAAAGAACCCTGAAATTATGATTTTTGACGAAGCAACTTCAGCGCTTGATAATGAGTCTGAACTGCTGGTGCAGGAGGCTATTAACAGGCTGATGGCAAACCGTACTACTTTTGTAATTGCTCACCGGCTTAGCACAATCATTAATGCTTCAAGAATTATGGTAATTGAAAAAGGCAAGATTGTACAGACGGGGACACACGCGGAATTGTTATCGAATAAAAATGGTTTGTATAACCGGCTTTATGAAATGCAGTTCAGGGATGATCTTTATCAGAACGGTAACTCTTAATTCGTAGCGCTTATGCAATTGCTTTCAGGGAAATATCGCCGGCTGAATAAATTAAGAGAGGACAAATCCCGGCCTTATAAATTCCTCCTCATCAGGAACGGGCTTATCGGCGACAATGTATTTGTAACTCCGGTAATACTGAAGCTTAAGCAGGAATATCCGAATTCGATTGTTGATATTGTCTGCGGGATGCGGGGCAAAGATGTTTTTGATAATTATCCCGGATTAAGACTCATTCACTGCCTGCCTGATAAATTTGACGTACTGCGGCACATCATCTTTTTTGCTAAACTCAGAAAATATAAATATGACTGCGTGTTTGTGCAGGAAATGAACACGCATTATACAATAATGGCGGGGCTTACAGGCGCAAAACTGGTTCTTGGTTACGAGCACTCACTGGCTTGGCTGAATGATTTTTCGGTTCCAAGGCAGGGACACGCAGTGCCGGTTGAGCAGGCCCTGGTAAATTTTGTGTCCGGCCGTAATGATTTTCTGCAAGCCAGGCTTTTCACTTCGCCTGAGGAAGAAGTTGCCGCGGAGAGGATAATCAGGGAAGCCGGGATAATCGGCTCCCCGGTAATCGCGTTGCAGTCCGGGTGCAGTGAACCTGATTCGGTCAGGCAGTTGTCCGCCGAGCAAATAGCCTCGCTTTCCGATCAGATCACCGAAAGATTCGGCGCTTCGATCGTATTCTTAGGAACGAAACAGGAAGTTCCGCAAATTGAGTCGATCAGAAAACTGACTAAGTTGAATTCATACTCTCTTTGCGGAAGGACAAGTATCAGGGAACTGATCGCGGTTCTGAAAAAGACTGACCTGGTGATCGGGCCCGATACAGGCACTCTTCATATCGCCAATGCTCTGGGAAAACCGGTGATTATGGTAATGGGTTATTCTGACCCGGATGATACCGGACCGTATGATCAGACGTGGCAGTCTGTGGTTATACGGGCAGGCATAGAATGCATACCCTGCAAGTATAAAAATCCTAAACCCGCGAACTGGGAATTCTGCGTTAGAAACAGGCCCGCTCTGTGTATGCGTGAAATTAATATTTCAGACATTACTGACGCTGCCGCAAAAATTCTTGAGTTTTCTAAAGTCAAAAAATGAGTTTTTGTAACTATATATTTATAAACAGATAAGAATTTAATAATGATGAAATTCTTCAGTGATAATGTTTCTGTTTTAAGAAATTACGCATTCGGTATTTTTACAGTGTTCCTCCTTACGCTGACGAATTCGATCTTCCTTAATCAGCTTGGATATTACGGCGCGCTTCTACTTCTTATTTACTCCTATTTTGCAAGGAAGGAAAAGGCCTTTTCTCCCACAGGGCTGGAAATACCTTTTTTGTTTTATACAGCGGTACTAATTCTGTCTACAATTTTCTCGGTGAATCAGGGGCAGTCGTTTCATAACCTGCTCAAAAGAATTCTTTTAATACCTATCGTTTATACTACAGTTGCAGTTCTGACTGACAATAAAAAAATAAAAAGCGCCATCTTCATATTTCTTTTTGCCGCGATAGCGGTTGTGGTTGTTTATTTGGCCCACTCTTACGAATATTTTATTCAAAATCTTTACCAGGTAAAAGAATCGGGACCGTCACTTTTTCAGTACCCTATCACCGCAAGCGAACTGATGAGCATAGTTCTGATTTTTTGCTTTACACTGATCTTTGATAAAGAACTAAGCGTTAAATGGAGAGCGGCATCAGTAATCGGATTTTTACTTTCAACGGCTGCTCTGCTCGCGACATATAAAAGGACAGGCTGGCTTGCGGCGGCCGCAGGATTGATAATCGTTCTTCTGCTGAAGAAGCAGTGGAAACTTTTAACTGCAGGCGCGTTGTTACTGCTCGTTATATTCTTCACAGATAAAAGCTACAGCGAGATATGGACCTTCAAAAACTTTTCCGGTTCCGGGAACGCACCCGTAGTTGAACAGACAGCCGGCAGGGCGAATGCTGTTATCAGCTCGGGTAACAAACAGTACATCGCCGGCTATGAAGCGGGACTGACTGTAAGGGAAGGAAGCCGGGTAAGAAATTTCGATGCAGGTTCCGCCGTCCTGGATGTGGAACCGATTACTGACTCTACAGTACTCCTCTATTTGGTTGATACACGCTTCGTGCTTTTTAATATCGGGGAGGAAAAAGGAAAAGTCGAGAATGTCTTCACCACACCGGGGCTCGTATATTCTTATTCTCTCAGCAATAATAATCTGTTTGTGCTTGACGGTGACGGTTATCTGACAAAGTTCACTATTAACGGAAACAAGATTGATTCCGTTCATTACCCGACAATAAAAGGATATCAGCAGGTATTCGCAGACGGTTCAAATATTATCCTCTCCTCCCGTACAGGAGTTAATGTTTATTCAATGAATGAGGACGGCAGTATCTCGCGAAGCGCCGGGTATCCTGAACTAAACGGATCCGTTGTGCTGGGAATATATAATGATCATTATATTCTTTCCCGCGGCGGTGAAACAAGCGTTTATAAGATCGGAGAAGGCAGTCTTAGTATTGCCGGTGAACTACCGTCTGTTGCGAACGCAACCAGGATGGATACCATAGAAGGCAACGCATATCTTTGGAATTCGACCGGTGATCTCTGGGAAGTAAAACCTGATTCTTCCGGCTCACTTACGATTATATTGAAACATTCCTATAATACACTGATAAAAGATATTGATGTAAGAGGCGGTGATCTTTATCTGGCCCGTTACAAACGGAGCCGCTTATCAAGTTTTTACGATCCGTATAATATGTCCAACCAGTCAAGAATCGCTTTCTGGACCGCGGGATTCAAAATGTTTGCCGACAGGCCTTTGCTTGGTGCCGGCGATATTGACCTGAGGGATTTATATGTAAAATATAAACGTCCTTTCGATAAAGAGATCCAGGGGCATATGCATAATAATTATGTTCACATACTTGTTACTCTCGGCGCGGTTGGCTTCATCGCGTTTATGTTCCTGATCATTAAGATCATCATTGTGCTTTTCGGGAATGTCAACAGAACAAAAACAGACGGATTCAATAACAGCCTTGCAGTGGCGGCGCTTGCTTCGTTTATAGCTTTTCTTACTGCGGGTTTAACGGAATGGAATTTTGGCGATCACGAGATAATATCGATGATCTGGTTTGTGGTCGGACTTTCGATTACGGCAGCCCGGAGAGAAGAAAAAATTACTGCCCCTTAACTTTTCCCTGTACTATGTTCCAGATCGTCATAAATATTATCTGAAGATCGAGAGTTAAGGTCCAGTTTTCAACATACCAAAGGTCGTATTCAAAGCGTTTTCTTATCCTGAGCTTGTTCTCTTCTAAATCAGGTACGTCACCGCGCAAGCCGTGAACCTGTGCCCAGCCGGTTATTCCCGGTTTTACAAGATTCCGCAGACGCAAATCTTCAATATACTCTCTGTATTGCTCATCATATGTTACGGCGTGCGGTCTCGGGCCCACAATTGACATATCTCCTCTCAGAACATTAAACAACTGCGGCAGTTCATCAATATTAGATTTGCGGAGGAAGGCGCCGAATTTTGTTATTCGCGAATCACCGATTTGTGTTGCCACGAATACTTTATCGTGGTTCGCGGTAACCATCGTCCTGAACTTATAGCAACTGAACAGCCGGTGTTCCTTACCCACCCTTTTCTGAATGAACAGCACCGGCCCCGGAGAAAGTATTTTCTGTAAAAGTATTACAAGCGGGAAGAGCCAGCTGCAAATTAGCAGCAGGGCAATTAATGAAACCGTGACGTCAAA
>CAIMOS010000163.1 GCA_903843135.1 uncultured Ignavibacteriales bacterium
CAGATAATCTGTGATCTCTTTATGGGTGGTCAGTTTTCTATAGCCGGATTTTTCAAATGGCGTTTGCGCAAAAGCAGTGCTTATTATTACGGCAAACAGGAGACAAAGAGTGATTTTAATCATATTCCAATCTGTTTAATGAGTCCTCGAAATATAGTGAAAATTTCGGAGGAGGTTACTCCGGCACTCCCGTTTTACCGCGGTTAAAAGGCCACAGATGACACAGATTTTCGTCACCTAATCTGATACTGATACTGTCACTGATACTGACACTGTAACTGTCACTGATACCGAAAAATTTGCCAGTTTTACAGAAATTCCTAAATGCTTATCTTGAGGGTCATTATAAATAATATTATTATCATTAATTAATAAAAGCATCCAAAATGGGCCGCATTTTCGAAAAAAGAAAATATAAGATGTTCGCGAGATTCGCGAAGATGTCGAAAGCATTTAACAGAATCGGTAAGGAAATCGAAATAGCCGTAAAGGCCGGTGGCCCCGATCCCAAAGGAAACCCCCGTCTCCGTATCTGCATACAGAACGCGAAAAGCGTTAATATGCCGAAAGACCGTGTTGAAGCCGCAATTAAACGCGCCTCCAACAAAGACACTTCGGGATACGTCGAAATCGTTTACGAAGGATATGCCCCGCACGGCGTTGCGGTGATGGTTGAGACCGCCACGGATAACCAGAACAGGACTGTCGCGAGCGTCCGCCATATATTCAGCAAATACGGAGGGACCCTTGGAAACGCAGGCTCAATTTCTTTTATGTTCGAGCATAAAGGACTATTTAAAATCGACAGGACAAAAGTAGCCGACGTTGAATCGTTTGAACTTGAACTGATCGATTTCGGCCTCGATGAAATGTCTGCCGAAGATGATTTTATCTATATCTATACAGCCTTCCAGGATTTCGGGACAATGCAGAAAGCGCTTGAAGAAAGAGGCATCGAAGTTACAAGTTCTGAGCTCCAGTATCTTCCGACAAATATGAAAGAATTAAACGACGAACAGCAGACGGAAGTAAACGAACTGCTTGAAGCCCTCGAAGAGGACGATGATGTTCAGTCGGTTTACCACAGTATGGCCTGATTCAATTAACAATGATCATAGGAATTTAATTAATATTAAATCAAAATAGCCGTTCGAAAGAGCGGCTTTTTTGTTATGAAGGTTTGATAAATAAAAAACCCGGTGTTGACCGGGTAAACTTAATTTAATTCTGCAGGGCTACATTAAACGGTCTTTAGCCGCCTGAATCCGCCGGATAATTTAAGCACTTTTGGGGATAATTCTATAACATTAGCGTAACCGTGCAAATATGTTTCTGTTTCCAGACTGCCTTCAAACAATGAAGGCATAGAAAGTCCTGATTTCTCTTGTGCTTTCTTTGCCGGCGTGGTTTTTTTATTGTTTAATAATAAGGTAATTCTTGGTCTCATTAAGTTCTGTAAAAGTCTCCAGCAATTGATGCGTAAATTTATAATTTTATTTTGAGTTTAGTAAGTGCATTTAAAATAATATTTAAAAAATATTTTTTACCGTTTTTTAGATTATTCGGATTCTTTTCATATATTCAAAGAAACTCTTACGGCGCGAAACATATAAACTATGATTTAAATTTTCGTTTCCTTCCCCGGTTCTAAATTCTTTTTTGTTACTCCCCCTGCAATCATCCATTTCCCCGTATAAGATAAAAGTGTACATACAAATTCGCGGCTTCATACTTCGTCTTCTGACGAATTCAGCCATTCCGTTACTTCCGGTTGTTTTATATAATACCAATAATCTTTTTCGCTGAAACAGCAAAAGATAACTTGCCACGGTACTTCGGAAACAGATAAATATTCAAGGACAGTTGTAACTGCAATATCGGCGGCCTTCTCAAACGGGAAACTGTACACGCCCGTGCTTATAGAAGGGAACGCAATAGAGTTAATGCTATTTACCGCGGCAATCTTCAGACTGTTTCTGTAACACATCGCGAGAAATTCTTCTTCATCATTCCTCCCGCCGTACCACACCGGCCCGACAGTATGAATTACAAACTTCGCGGGAAGCCGGTATCCTTTTGTGATTTTCGCCTGACCCGTTTGACACCCGCCGAGTGCAGCGCATTCTTTTAACAATTCCGGGCCCGCGGCGCGGTGAATGGCGCCGTCCACACCTCCGCCGCCGAGCAGTGTTCTGTTTGCGGCATTTACAATCGCGTCAACCTTAAGCCTGGTAATATCGCCCAGGTATGCCTTTAGCCTGTTTCCGTCTGCATTCATTTGATTAACTTCAGTGTATCTTTCGGGAATCCGTTCATTTCTCTTTTTTTGAGCTTTTCCCTGCGTATTTAAACCAGACATAAAATGCGGCGGCAATACCCGCCAAAAACTGTAACACGGCAAAAATATTTCTTACTCCGCCGGCTGAATAATAATTTCCGGAGAAGAAATGATAAAACGGGTTTGCCGGGATGTACAGCGCCGCAATGATAAGAAACGATGATGTACTCTTTTTCATTCTCAACCAACAATTTATGCAAAGGATGTGGCTTAATTTACAAAATACAAGATGCCGTATCAATTATTTTGTTTAAGTTACGATAGAATAAATTATTATATGTTATGAGACGGATCCAAATTTTATCATTTCTCCTTATCGTGTTCAGCGCTCTCCTTCACTCCCAAACCGTTTTTGATACAGTCGAAACACGCAATGCCGGCCCGGGTATGAAGTATTATAAAGTTAAGACCAACACTCCCTGGAGCATAGACATCTTTAAAGCCGACATTAAGAACCAATACTTTCGCGTCGAGACTGTTAAATCACTTGATAAACTTGCCGCAGGCAGAGAGAAGACAACCTCAATGGCTGCCCGGCGCACCTGGAACGGCCACTGGGCGGTCGGCGCAATTAACGGCGACTTCTTTGATTTAACAACCGGTATGCCGAACAGCCTTCAGGTTGAACGGGGCGAGGCCCTGCGCAATGAAACCGCGAACAGGCCGTCTGCCGGTTTCGATACACTCGGACACGTATCCATCGGCAAGCCATTCTTCAGCGGCTCGGTTATGCTCCGCGATACAAATCTTACAATTACAAATCTTAATACAGCAAGGCCGGCGGCAGGGCTTGTGTTATATAACCGTTTCTACGGCAATTCAACAGGCACTGTAAACGCCGGAACAGAAATAATCGTGAGGATCCCTTCCGGCTGGTCTGTTAACGACACTCTCACTGCGATAATAGATTCTGTCAGGATCAGCGCAGGGAACACCGGGATAGCTCCTTTCAAAGCTGTATTATCGGCATCAGGGGCTTATGCCGCTGCGCTGAATTCAAGGGCGCATAAAGGCGACACAATAAAAATTATCGTAAAGCATTTACCCTCTATGCCGCATCTGAAGGAAATGATTTCCGGCCACCCGCTTCTCGTAGTTAACGGCGCGATGGCTAATCTTGATCCCACTGATCCTTTCACTACAGCAAGACACCCGCGCACCGCGATAGGTGTTAACAGCGACACGTCCGCACTCTACCTGATCACCGTGGACGGCAGGCAGGCAACACTGAGCCTTGGTATGGATCTTTTTGAACTTGCTGATTTTATGCTCCGTATCGGAGTTTATCAGGGAATGAACCTTGACGGCGGCGGATCGACGACGATGGCCGTAAGGGGCGGTATTGTTAATTCACCGTCTGATGCAGGCGGCGAGAGGACTGTTTCAAACTGCCTTCTCGTGGTTTCCACCGCGCCGCTTGATACTCTTATGTATCTTGAACTTCAGCCAAAGTCGAACCGCGTATTTGCGGGAACAACCGTACAGTTTACTGTTTCCGGGACGGACATACACTATAATCCGGTTACCATCAGCAACACCCAGGTGCATTTCACGCTTTCGAAACCGTCACTCGGTACCATTTCTAACAACGGACTTTTCACTGCCGGCGCTTACAAGGATTCCGGATATTTGTACGCTGATTACCAGGGACTGCGCGACAGCGCGAGAATCAATGTGAAGGGAATCGGATTTATCAGGTGTGAACCGGGATACACAGTTACGGATCTTTTAAGATTGACAACTTTTAAAGCAAGAGTCTTTGATACTGATACGGTCGAGCAGGCTGTAATGCCGCAAAATGTTCAGTGGAAATCACTGGATACAACCGTAGGCACAATTGATGTATTCGGACAATTCAAAGGACGCAAAGCGGGAGTAACGAAAGTTGTCGCGCACTACAGCGGTTTCAGCGACACAGCCACCGTTTATGTTCAGATAGGATTCGGATACGGCGTTGTTGATTCGGTAGAATCGCTTTCAGGGTTTACCCTTACAACAGTAAATGCGGATTCGATTAATACGGCAATTTCACTCAGCAATAATTACTCCACTCTGGGCACTGCATCCATTAAGCTTGACTACTCGTTTACATATACACCCGGAGTTTATTACTGGGCATATATCAATAAAGCAGCTCTGATATACGGAGTACCGGATTCAATAATGATCGATGTTCGCTCAAACGGTTTCGCGCACAGGGTGTTTTTTGATCTGTCGGACCAGTACGGCGCGACGCAGCGCGTCTTTTCTAATAAGATAGCAAATAACGCTGCTTCTTTTGAAACGATAAGGGGATTTTTCCCCAAGACATCAACAATAATATATCCGATGTCGCTTAAAAGCATAACGGTTGCGCTTGGTGGCGGGACGGATTCCGGGCAGACCTACAGCGGCACCATTTATCTCGATAACATAAGAGTTAAATACCCAACGGCCCCTGCATCTATCACCAAGGATTTACTGCCAGAGAAAAATTCATTGTCACAGAATTATCCGAATCCATTTAATCCGGTTACGGTTATTAATTATAATCTGAGCGCGCTGTATTATGTAACTCTTAAAGTTTATGATGTGCTCGGCAAAGAGGTTGCGGTCGTGGTGAACGCAATACAGCCTGCCGGAAATTACAAAGTCGAGTTTGACGGAAGCAAATTATCCAGCGGAATTTATTATTACCGGCTGACTGCCGGCGACAGCATCATAACAAAGAAGATGCTGCTGATAAAATAAAAAGTTAGCGGCCATCAGTTTTTGAATATGAAGTCACTACCAAGATTCTCCGTAACCCGGAATAGCATTCCGGCGCAGCGCTGGACAACAGAACTACCCGATATAAGTTAACCGCACCTCCGTAAACCGGAATAGCATTCCGGTGCGGCGCTGAACAACAGAGCTTCCCGATATAAGTTAACCGCACCTCCGTAAACCGGAATAGCATTCCGGCGCAGGGCTATTCCCCCTCTGACCAGGATAATCAGCGGCACGGGACCTGAAGTTTAAAGACTCGGACAGTTCGGCTCACCCGGGCTGCCGTGCGAAGCTCATAAAATTGTACAAAAGTGTTCGTGACGCCTTTGTGCATTGTGTTCTCATTCGTATATATCTTCCGGAATGCTTCCGTGTTTATTAAAAATTAAAATGTAAAATCAGAGCTCCGGCAGGAAACGGCAAAACCTTTAAAAATTCTGTGCGGGTTGGGCGCCATCCTGTGTCCATTTTGCTTTATTTTTATTATTATTGCTATATAGTAAAATGAAAATATTAATTGCTGACGACTTAGTCGATACCATAATGGTATTAAAAAGACTGTTAAAGACTGCCGGACACGAAGTAATTGCTGCTTCTAACGGCAAGGAGGCGCTGGAGATTATCGAGTCCTCCGATATCAGTATTTTGATCACCGACTGGGAAATGCCTGTGATGAACGGGAAAGATCTTGTCAAAGCTATAAGGGCAAAAGATCTTGGCAGATATATCTTCATAATTATCCTCACCGCGAAAACCGGTAAAACCGAAATGATAGAAGGGCTTGAAGCCGGGGCTGATGATTACATAGTAAAACCTTTTAATTCGCACGAACTGAAAGTAAGGATCCGGGCCGGTGAGAGAATCGTTGATCTCGAGAAGATGCTTGCCGAAAAGAACCATCACCTTAGCGAAGCAAAAGAGCAGCTTGAAGACGCGCTCTCAATTATTAATAAAGATATTACCGCTGCTGCCGCTCTTCAGAATGCGCTTCTTCCTCAGAATAATGTTACCTACGGAAACTATAAATTCAACTGGTTTTTCATACCGGCCAAACAGCTCGCGGGCGATATCTTTAATTATTATCTGCTTGATGACGGAAAGATCGTGTTTTTCCTACTTGACGTTGCGGGCCACGGCGTTTCTTCTTCAATGCTTTCCTTTACGCTGAACAACATTCTTGCGCCATACTCTTCAGAAAATGCTGTTTTCACCCGGTTTGACGCGGATGAATCATCCCTCTTTGCGTCCTCTCCCGCGAAACTTTTTAAGAAACTGAACGAGCATTTTCTTAAAAGCTATGACGCAATGCAGTATTTCACAATTATTTACGGCATTATTGATCCCGAAAAAGACATCTTCACTCTGTCGCGCGCCGGGCATACGCTTCCGGTCATTATCAGGTCCGGCGGCAATGTGGAATTTCTGGACATCAAAGGTTCACCTATTGCGATGCTTCCTAATTTTGAATTTGAAGAGATTGAATTTCAGCTTCTGCCGGGCGACAGGCTGCTTTTGTATTCAGACGGAATAACCGAATGTATACGGGAAAACGATGAGATGTTTGGAATAGAAAGACTCAGGAATTTCCTGGAAAGCAGAACCGGTGTCAATTCACCGCAGCTTCTTGAGGAAATTAAGGGCGCTGTTATTTCTTTCAAGGAAAAATCAGATTTTGACGATGATCTTTCCGCCCTTATAATAGAAAAAGTGTAAGAGTGATTTTGGCCGTCTGATCATACAGTCGCGCACAGAACAACCGTCCGGCGCTGCCGGTTAATTACAGTGCTTCGAATTTCAGCCAGTTAACGCGTGACTTTTCTGAGAACGGCGCTCCCGCAGTAAATATTACTATCTCACCTTTCTTAACATTTTCCGACTGCAGTATCAGCTTCTTGGCATCATCCACAACTTCATAACCTTTGGTAATATCTTTAAAAAACACCGATGTCACACCCCACTTCAGACAAAGAAGGTTCATTGTTTCAAAACTGTCCGAGAGAGCAATGATTCTCGCTTTCGGGCGGAACTTGGAAAGGCTCACCGCCGTGCGGCCTTTACTTGTAAACACAACTATTGCCGATGCATTGACCTGGTCAGCCATCTGGCAGATTGCCCTGCTAAATGAATCGAAAAGGTTTTCAGAAAGCGAAGGGGGGATTTCGTAATCAACTGTGTGCGTAAGAGGAATGTTCCGTTCAGAATTTTTTATTATGTTGTTCATAATCTCCACGGCCCGCGGAGCGTATTTCCCGACAGACGTTTCGCCGCTTAACATAACAACATCCGTACCGTCCCACACCGCATTCGCCACATCAGAGGCCTCAGCGCGCGTAGGTACCGGATTGTGTATCATCGATTCCAGCATTTGTGTTGCGGTAATAACGATCTTTCCGACTTCATTGCATCGGCGTATGATGTTTTTCTGCACTATCGGAACTTCGTGTGCTTCCATCTCGACGCCAAGATCGCCGCGCGCAACCATAATTCCGTCCGCGGCCTTCAGGATTTCCTCAAAATTATCAACGGCTTCTTTCTTCTCAATTTTCGCGATAATCGGAATGTTGTATCCCCTTTCCTTCATCCACGCGCGCAGTTCAGTGATGTCTTTTTCCTGCCGCACGAACGAGAGTGCTACAAAATCGACGCGGTGCCCAAGGGCAAATTCAAGATCTCGCAAATCTTTTTCGGTGACAGACGGAGTTGAGAGGTTCATTCCCGGCAGATTCATTCCTTTTTTGGGCTTAAGTATCCCGCCGTTTTCGATAACACAGAATACGGATTTATCATTCTTCCGGGTTATCTTAAGTTTAAGCAATCCGTCGTCAATAAGTATTATATCACCGACCTGCGCATCCTGCGGAAGCTGCGAATATGATGTCGAAATACGTTCGGCAGTTCCGGCAATTTTTTCGGTTGTGATTTCAATCGAATCACCGGTTTTAATTTCTATTTCGGGAACTGCTAATTCGCCTATCCTGATCTTCGGCCCCTGAAGGTCTAGTAATACGGCTAACGGGGACCTTTCTTCAATGCAGGACTGATCAATTTCAAGGAAAAGCTTTTCATAAAATTCATAATCGCCGTGGGAGAAGTTGAGGCGCACTCCGTCCATTCCGTACTCCATCAGCTTTTTGATTTCTGTTTTAGTCGATGTGGCCGGGCCCAGTGTACAGAGTATTTTGGTTTTCGCAAATATGTTTTTTATTTCCTGGATCATAATCTTCCTGTGTAAAATGACGAATATAATGAATGTAAACTCGTATCAGCGCAAAATTAATAAATATTCGGGATAAATTGTTTTATCCTGTGTTAAATTACTTTTTTCTTTTTTTAGCCTGCTTCGCCGCCGGTTTTGGTATAGGTTTAGGTTTTGCCTTTGATTTTTCAGGCGGCTTAGGCGCTTCTTTGTGCTGAAAGGGATGCTTTGCCCTGTGATACATATGCACAAGATTTGTTTCAACTTTTCCGAATACGGTATTCTTTGCATATTCACCTGTTGGCGTTCTTTCGCCCGCTTTAAAACCTGTCAGTATTTCAATTCCTTCATCAACGGTGGAAATTGAATATATGTGGAATTTTTTCTTCTTAACCGCTGCAAGTATTTCATCTTTCAGCATCAGGTCCTTTACATTCTGAACGGGGATTATTACTCCCTGCTCACCGGTGAGTCCGCGCTCAAGACAGACATCGTAAAAGCCCTCTATCTTTTCATTCACGCCGCCGATGGGCTGAACGGTCCCTTTCTGATTCACTGAGCCCGTCACAGCAATTGACTGTTTCAGCGGAATTCCGGAGAGAGCGGATACTAATGCGAAAATTTCAGCGCAGGATGCGCTGTCTCCGTCAATAGGGCCGTATGACTGCTCGAACACAAGATTTGCTGTGAATGAGAGCGGAAAATTTTTGCCGAAATGATCGCGGAAATAGCCTGAAATAATCAGCATTCCCTTATCGTGCGATTTACCGCTCAGCCCCGATTCACGCTCCACGTTTACTATGTTGCCGTTTCCAAGGGCGACTGACGCGGTTATCCTTGCCGGTTTGCCGAAGCCGTACATATCTCCGCCGTAAACAGCAAGCCCGTTCACCTGCCCGACTTTTGATCCTTCAGTATCAATGAGTATGACATTGTCTTTAATCATTTCACTGTACTTGTCCTCAATCAGGCTGTGCCGTTCTCTTGCGCGCTCATAAGCCGTCTGAATATGTTCTGCAGTTACAAACTTTGCGCCTTCGCTCTTTGCCCAGAAATCCGCTTCGCGGGCGTAATCCGCAAGCACGGAAAAGCGCGCGGTGAGTTTGTTTTTTCTTCCCGCAAAACGCGTGGCAAGTTCAAGCAGATATGCAATCGCGGTCTTGTCAAACTCGAGCAGATTCTCCTGCTCAATCATCTTTTTGATTACTCTTGCATACTCAACCATTATCTCGCCGGTCTTTTCAATCTCGTAATCGAAATCGGCTTTTACTTTAAATATCTTTTTGAAGTCATCTTCGTATCCCGCAAGCATCTGATATATATAACTGCTGCCTGTGAGAATTACTTTAGCGTCAATATCAATTCCCTCCGGTTTCAGGATGGAAGGAGAGAACTGGAAGTAATTGTAGTAATCCTGGATTTCAAGTTTGCGGTAAGTAAGCACTCTCTTCAGGGTTTTCCAGACTCCCGGCTCTTCAAAAAGGTGGTTTACATTTATGACAATATATCCGCCGTTTGCTTTAAGCAGCGATCCCGCTTTTATTCTTGTAAAATCAGCGTACCACCCGCCGCGTCCGTCGCTTATCTTATCGATGGTTCCGAAAAGATTTGTGTAAGTCGGAGAAATTTCAATTATTACAGGGCGTTCTGTTACGTTAGAGTTATCGAGAATAATATTAACGTCATAATCGCGGAAATAGTCGATGATAAATCCTTCTGCCGTCTGCTCCCCTTCGGGCTTGGCGCCTGTAAACACCGAGAGGCCCTCAAGTATAGATGTTTCAACTCCGAGAAGATAGTCTTCTATCTTCGGCGATTCGTATTTCTCCCTGATCTGGCCAATCGCGGATTTAATAAGCAGGTCAACTTCGGCGCGTTCAAGTTCGGAGAGCTCCTGCTGCATTTCCTGCGTAAGTTTCATTCCCTGTTTGAATACTTTTATCAGGTCATTCTGAAACTCGTTGTACTTATCAATAAAATTCTTTGCGTTTTCTTCTGTGAGTTTTCCTTCAGTGACCAGTTTCTGAATTTCATAAATGGGTACGCGCTGTTTGTCAATCATAGGGAATATTTCGGGGCGGGGCGCGCCTTCCACCTGTATCTGGCCGAGAGAGAAACTATTATCTGAAAGCTCCTTCTCGAATCCGCTGACCAGTTTGCTTTGTTTCCCCGAATAAACCTGTATCACCTGTTTGCGTTTATCCATATAAGTCTCCGACTCAAGCACCTGCGGAACTTTCTCCCTCAGATATTTTATAAGAGCGGACATCTCCTTCTTAAATTCTTTTGCGGTGCCGGCTGGAAACATAATCAGTATCGGCCTGTCGGGATCGCTGAAGTTATTAACGTAAGCGTAATCGTATAACTGTTTCTCCTGAGAACTGATGGCTTCCAGCATCTTCTTTACAGTGGTGGCTTTGCCTGTACCGGAAAGGCCGGAGATGTAAATATTGTATCCCGGAGCGTTCAGGTCCACACCCAGTTTGATTGCGCGAAGAGCGCGGTCCTGCCCGACGATTCCTTCATTGGGCTCGAGTTCGCTTGTTAATTCAAAATCGAAAATCTGTGGATTGCATTTCCAGCGTAAGTCTGCCGGTTTTAATGAAACGGGGGGATCAGCTTTCTGCAGTGACATAATGATTACCGGTAAATTTTTAAAAATGATATAAATAATTTAATTATTTAACAGGGATATCCGGCGTCAGTTGAAAAGAAATTTATTAGCAGGATTGCCCCCTATACCTCCGTGAACTCTGTGTTATCTCTGCTTTCTCTGTGATTTAAAGATTCTCTGATATATCGAGCCCGTTTTACCACGGAGGGCACGGAGTTTTACACTGAGAACACAGAGGATCTCTCACAAATCTCCGCTATCTCTGTGTTCCCTCTGCTTTCTCTGTGGTTTTATAATTCTCTGATATATCAAGTCCGTTTTACCACGGAGGGCACGGAGTTTTACACTGAGGACACAGAGGATCTCTCATAAATCTCCGCTATCTCTGTGTTACCTCTGCTATCTCTGTGGTTTATAAATTCTCTGATATATCGAGTTCGTTTTACCACGGAGAGCACGGAGTTTTACACGGAGAACACAGAGGATTTCTCATAAATCTCCGTGAACTCTGTGTTCCCTCTGCTATCTCTGTGGTTTAAAATTCTCTGATATATCAAGTCTGTTTTACCACCGAGGGCACGGAGTTTTGCACGGAGGACACAGAGGATCTCTCATAAATCTCCGTGAACTCTGTGTTCCCTCTGTGAACTCTGTGGTTTAAAGAATCCTCCGGGGAACAGAAACACGGATAACACGGAAGCTTACGGATTTTCCGATTTATTTAGAGTTTTAAGTATACTTAGAATAACCGTCAATATGCAAAGATATTTTAAGTATACTTAAAATATTGTATATTTATGACAGATACTTTAATTATCCTTAAAAATCGGATTTTTATGCTAATTGACAGAAATTCATATACTGAAAGAATCGTGAAATTTTCCGGAACCGGCCTGATAAAGGTTATCACCGGCCAAAGGCGTTCGGGGAAAAGCAGTATTTTGAAATTGCTTGTCCAAAAATTTCAATCAACTTCGGAGAAAACAAACATCATATTTATCGATAAGGAACTTAATGAATTTGAATTTCTCCGTGACGGAAAGGCTTTACACAAATACATCAGGCAGAATTTAAAAAGCAGAGGCCGAAATATAATATGTATAGATGAAGTTCAGGAAATCCGGGATTTCGAGAACCCATTGAGGGAATTCGCCGCTTCCGGATCCGCTGACATCTACATAACGGGAAGTAATGCCACAATGCTTTCGGGTGATCTTGCTACACGCCTCTCCGGCCGATATATTGAGTTTAATGTTAAGCCACTGGGATATAGTGAGTTCCTTCGGTTCCATAAGCTTCCCAATAACGACGACATCCTTCATCTTTACCTTCGTTTCGGTGGAATGCCTTACCTCGTAAATATATCGCTTGAGGATGAAATTGTAAATCAGTATCTGAGAAGTATTTTCGACACCATTCTGCTCAAAGATATAATTAAACGCTTCAACATTCGTAATGTTGATTTTCTTTACCGTCTTGCCGCATTCCTTGCGGATAATACCGGACAATTGGTGTCCGCGAACAGGATCAGTTCATTTATCAAGTCTCAAAAAATTGACGTTACGGCTAATATGACGCTTGATTATCTTCGTTACCTTACACAGTCATATTTTATTCACCGTGTTCAAAGAATGGATTTGGCCGGTAAAAAGATATTCGAAGTGAATGAAAAATATTATTTTGATGATCTGGGACTCAGGAATATGCTCGTAGGGTATAAACCCGGAGATATTTCAAAGCTTATCGAAAACGCTGTTTATCATCATCTTGCGTTTCTGGGTTTTAGGATTTATGTCGGGAAAATAGGAGAACTTGAGATAGACTTTACCGCTGAAAAAAACAACAAAACCGTATATATACAGTCCGCTTATCTTCTTCCCGATGATAAAGTGGTTAAGAGAGAGTTCGGTAATTTGCTAAAAATCGACGACAACTTTAATAAATATGTTGTTAGCCTTGATCCGGCCGGTGGCGGAAATTACAAAGGTATCCGCCACCTGCACCTGCGTGAATTTTTAATGATGAATGATATTTGATTTCAATTGAATTACTCAACAATCAACCTATTTAAACCATAATTGGGCTTATTGAGTCATAATAAAAGGTAACCGAAAATTTAAGGAAATAGTCATTAATACCTTTTCTTCTTCGCTCAGATTTATTAGTGAATACCTTAGCCATATGGGTATTGCTGACTTTATTCTTTGCGAGCAGCCTGGGTTCAGTGATAACCACAACTTTACCAGAAAATTTACTAAGCCTTCATGTCTATATTATTTTGGTCTCCCTGATTTTTTCCTCAATACTCCTTTGCTTTTTACTTTACTTAGAAGCCTAATCGCATATTTGCGATTATATTTACAAGTCGCGCAAAATTCATCAAGAATTCGCTGCTTCCCGTTTTTATCAGCTTTTTTGTATCGTGCTTTGATCTCTTCTAAATATTACTTTTTTGCTTCAGTGCTCTTAATATTCACGGTTTTTTCGGTTACCTATATTATGACTCAACGACCCTTTCCCCACACCCCTTTCGGTTACATTATTTTTGACTCAATGCGTAGGTGAATAATAAAAAATTTGCAAGTCAGATTTGATTGTTTAAGTCTCTAAATTTATGAGGAGTTTGAATTATATTCTGTAAAAACCCAATAAATCGCGCAAAGTGTTATTTCTTTCTTTCCGCCATCACAAAATACGCGACCAGCATTATAGTTGTTAATCCCACGAATACCGCCACCGCCCATTTGCCCGGGCCCGTTGCTTTTCCCGCAGCCGTCTGCACCGTCATATAAGTCACGAACGCAAAAAACACCGACAAAATAAATCCCAGCCACCGCACAAGATTCACTCCCAGCCTGTACTGATGCGCGGCGTTTTGTTCTGTTATTTTCACGGGATAATTAAAAGTATGCGGAAAGAAACTGATGATGTACAGCAGCAGATTCGTAACGAGCGACACCGCCGGCAAAATAAAGATCGTGCTTTTTGCCCCCGTTGAATCAATCCCGCCCTCCAACGAATAATGCGTCGGGATTTCGGAATTTAGGGAAGTGTAGATATCAATGATGTACCACCATAACGCTGCATTTACAATAAACGTCGCGGTAAATAGGAAAAAATCCGCCGTTGTAAGGTTTAATCTGATAACAGGTCGTTCAGCTTTTATCTTCTTCATTTGAAATGCGTTTTTTGTTTTCTTTGGTTTAATAAATTACTAAGTTGTTATATCTGACCGGATAATTTAATAAAAACTGTTTCCTGTTCCGCATAATATTTATTCGGCAGATTTAAGGGCGTTTTATATCAATCTAAGATATTCGTATGATCTATCAATTAAAACATCTGATAAGAATGAAAAACACGTATAGGATCTTAATACTGCTTCTCTTGCTATCCGCGTCTCCTCTTAACGCGCAGTTTATCCGAGGTTATGGAATAAAAGCCGGATACACCAATGCAACCCAGGCATTTGATTACAAAACCGGCGCCGTTTTCTCCAATATGCTCGATGTAACGGGATATAACTTTGCCGCGTATGCTGAGCTGATCGACTTTCCGTTCATTTCCGCTGTTGCTCAGATTGAATTTACCCGTCGCGGTACCGGGCTTGAGTTCGTCATTACGGGACCGAATGGTCCGGAACCGCTGGGAACACTGAAGGTTTATTCCAAACTTGACTATATATCAGTTCCCGTAATGGCCAAAATGAGAGTGCCTCTTCTGATCGGCCAGTTATATTTTCTTGCCGGCCCGAGATTCGATCACTATCTCGGTTTCAGGAACACATACGAAGCGCCTGCCGGATATGTCACGACAGAACCCATAATATTTTTTAATTACGATAAGTTTAAGAAAAATATTTTCGGTTATTCTGCGGGTATGGGATTTGAAACAAGTTCCCTTCTTCCGGTTGGTGTTTTGGTGGAGTTCAGGATCAACCGCGATCTGCAGGACTCCTACAGCAGTGAAACCGTGAAAATCAGAAATGATGCCTGGGACATTTGGGTCGGTATAAAATTATAGTTTTGCGGAGACGGAGCGGATTGTTCCGCCTCCACAAAAAATAATAGTTCTATTTAATCTTCATTTCCGGCAGGCGGCCCGTGGTCCAGGGCGCGCCGTACTTTTCAAGTTCCGCTTCAATATTTTTCAGATCAGCCTCATACAGAGATTTTATCTTATTATATACAGGAGGAAATTCTTCCATAACAGTTCTTAAGCATTTTGCTCATTTTCCTCTTAAGATATCCCTCCTTCTTAAAAAGACTGCATTCGTAGCCATGGCCGTGCATTCCGCATTATTACGATTAACTATTTTCGGCAATACGTATAAATAACCTTAATAATTAAGGTAAAAATAAAAAATAGATAACTATATTTGCGTTTTTACAAATAATCTCATAAATTACTAAGGTTTTTCACACTATAAGGTTACAAATGAAGAAAAATTGGTTTACAGCGTTCTCTGTTCTAATGGTAATTGCCATAGCAGGCGCTTTTATGGGGAACTCCCCTCAGATTAAGACAGGCGGCGAAATAAACGGCGCTGACGTAGCCTGGATGCTTACCGCAACCGCGCTGGTTTTGTTAATGACTCCGGGTTTGTCCTACTTTTACGGAGGTATGGTTGGATCAAAAAATGTTATTTCCACGATGCTTCAAAGTGTAATCGCAATGGCGGTTATCAGTATCCTCTGGGTTGTAGTGGGATTCAGCCTGGCTTTCGGCGATTCATTTGGGGGCATAATAGGAAATCCTATGACGTTCTTTATGTTCAACGGGGTCGGCACAAAGACACATCCGGACTTATCTCCGACCATTCCTTTAATGCTTTTCGCGCTGTTTCAGTTAAAGTTCGCGATAATCACTCCTGCTCTTATTACAGGTTCCTTCGCCGAGCGGGTTAAATTCTCCTCGTATATGCTTTTTATGGTTCTTTTCAGTATAGTTATTTATTGCCCGCTCGCTCATATGACGTGGCATCCCGAAGGGCTGTTAAGAAAAATGGGCGTGCTTGACTACGCGGGCGGAACTGTTGTGCATATGTCTGCGGGATTCTCCGCGCTTGCCGGGGCAATTTTCCTGGGCAGAAGAAAAGTGCATCTTCTTAATGAAAAGCACGAACCGTCGAATGTTCCTTATGTAATACTCGGAACGGGATTATTGTGGTTTGGCTGGTTCGGCTTTAATGCGGGCTCCGCGCTTGGCGCAACAGAGGGTGCCGTCCTGGCGTTTGCAACTACAAATACCGCATCCGCGGCGGCGGCGCTCGCGTGGATTCTTCTTGATTCAGTACTTGGAAGAAAAATTTCCGCGATGGGCGCATCTGTGGGCGCGGTTGTCGGGCTGGTCGCCATAACTCCAGCGGCGGGTTATGTTACGGTCGGGGCAAGTATTTTTATCGGCGCCGTTGCCAGTATAATCAGTAATCTCGCGGTCACGTGGAAATCAAGATCAACACTCGACGATACGCTTGATGTGTTCCCCTGTCACGGATTAGGCGGACTTACAGGAATGATTATGACGGGCATCTTCGCGAAAGATGTGGGACTGATATTCGGGCAAACTACTGCATTTTTTGCCCATCTGACCGCGATGGCACTATTGATTATTGGAACAACGGCAGGATCATTTCTGCTTTACAAGGTCACCGATATGTTTATTCCAATGCGTGTGAGTGAAGAACACGAAGCTATCGGGCTTGATCTCGCTCAACACGGCGAAACCATATTTACGGGAAACGGAAATAATCCGGTGGTTTCGGAATCTAGTCACTGATTTTAATAATTTAAAAGGGTTGTAACGCCGGTTAGGGCGTAACAACCCTTGATAAAAATTGAACCTCCGGAAATGCGGGGGGTTTTAACCTCCTATTTAACTTTCCATTCCGGCAGGCGGCCCGTGGTCCAGGGCGCACCGTACTTTTCAAGTTCCGCTTCAATATTTTTCAGATCAGCTTCATACAGAGATTTTATCTTATTATATACAGGAGGAAATTCTACCATAACAGCATCGTAAGCATTCATCTCATTCTTTGTGAGAGATGCGGTTGATGACCAGTGTATATATGCAAGCGCGTCCAGCCTGTCATTGAGTGTAGGCGGCGCGGGCGGATTCTCTTCAGCGCTTGGCTTGCTTGATGGCCTGTTGAACTTCAGGTTAAGCTCCTCAAGCTGATTTGACAGATCCGCAAGTCTTTTCTGAACTTCAAACGGAGCCTGCGGGGTGTTCACTGCAGTCTGTTTCAAAGTTTCCACACGCTTCATCATATCTGACAAAAATTTCTGTGTTCCCTGAACCGTGCGGGTAATTTCTCCCGCGCTCTTCTGGAAAGCAACTAACTGCTGCCTGTCTGCTGCCGGCAGTGTCGTGTTCCTTAACGGTACAGTATTGAACTCTGCAGGGCCGGCAAGTTCTTTAAGATTATTATTGTAAACCATAGCAAGGCTGACTTTATATTTTCCGGGCATAACAAGCGTACTTCCGGAAGTCTTCGCTACCGGATCAAATTTATCTTTAACATCCACAGGAGAAAATGACGCGTAACGAAGGTCCCAGTTTACGCGCGTCAAACCCTTCGAAGCGGATTTATTAATGCGGCGCACAACATTACCCGATTCATCAGTGATGGTCAGAATCACATACGGCGCGATTTCTCTCTCTTCGGCAAGCAGGTCGCTGTCCGGCGGAATTGGCATCTTCTCGCCTTTCTTGAATAATTCTTTTTCCTTCTCCTGCCTTATCTGTTTAGCAGTTTTCGGAACTTCCTTAATATAGTATGTAAACTCCGCCCCGAATTCCGGATTAGCCGCGGTATATAACGACTGTCCGGGCGCGCTGCCTCTCCAGGCCGGCACATACATTAACGCGTCTTTTACCGGAAAGAGTACCGCTTCTTTTTCAAGAAGTGATTTATTAACATCTCTCAAAGGCGCGTAGTTTTCGAGCAGATAGAATCCGCGGCCGAAAGTTGCAATCGCGAGATCGCATTCTCTCTGCTGAATCGCGAAATCTCTTACTGCTGCTGTCGGCAGCCCCGCGCCGAGTTTATTCCAGTTAGCGCCGCCGTCTGTTGTGAAGTAGCACCCGAATTCTGTACCCGCAAACAACAGATCCGGATTTACGAAATCCTGTTCGATCGCGTGAACCGGGCCGTTCAGCGGAAGATTCGAAGCAATTGATTTCCACGACTTTCCTTTATCAACGCTCTTCAGCAGGTAAGGTTTGAAGTCATCGCGTTTCCAGTTATTGAATGATGCAAATACAACGTTCTCGTCAAACTTTGACGTGTGAATATCACTTACATAAGTGTACTCCGGCACTCCCGGAAATTCACCGGTTGAGCGCCACGTTTTTGCGTCTTCGCTTACCTGAATAAGTCCGTCATCCGTTCCCGCGTATAACAAATTTTCTTTAACCGGGGATTCAGAGAATGAAACAATTGTTCCGAAAAGTGAAGTTGATTTATCCTTAGCAACTGCGTCAACGCTCCAGTATTTTCCCATTACCTGGAATGAATTGCGGTCAAGTTTTCTCGTAAGGTCATCGCTTATCCGCGTCCAGGTATTGCCTCTGTCATCGCTTCTGAAGACAAAGTTAGCGGCGCAGTAAAGGCGTGTATTGCTGTGGCTGCTTATTATCAGCGGAGTGTCCCAGTTCCATTTGTAAGACAATTCGCCTTTCGCCGGTTCGGGGCGCACGCTGATCATTTCGCCGCTTAGTTTATCATAGCGCACCATATTACCGTACTGCGCTTCGGCGTAAACGATGTTCGGATCTTTCGGATCAGCCGCCGTCCAGAATCCGTCTCCGCCGTTGGTTACATACCAGTCGGAATTAGCGACGCCTGCTGAATAAATATTTTGGGACGGCCCGCCAAGGCTGTTGTTATCCTGCGTTCCGCCGTAAACGTGATAGAACGGGAAAGTGTTGTCGACATTAACGCGGTAGAACTGTGTAACGGGAAGGTTCGCCTTGAACTCGAAAGTTTTTGCTCCGTCATACGTAACATAAACACCGCCGTCGCCGCCGATCATATAGTTATCAGTGTTAACGGGATTGATCCATAATGCGTGGTCATCAACGTGGCGTTTGTCGTTTCCGACACGCTTCCAGGTCCTTCCCGCGTCAAGCGTGAACTGGGAAATCGTTTCTACGGAGAAAACCTTATTGACGTCTTTAGGATCGCAATAGATCTCATTGTAATACTGTCCTGACTCTGCGTGATCGCTCATCCTCTCCCACGTTGCGCCGCGGTTTGTTGAGCGGTAAAATCCGCTTTGCTTTTCCGCCGCTTCGAGAATAATATAAAGCACATCGGGATTAACCGGGGAGATTGCGATTCCCATTCCGCCGATGTCAACGTTCGGGAGCCCCGTCATAATTTTTTCCCACGTCTCGCCTGCGTCATATGATTTATATACTGCGGATTCCGGGCCGCCGCCTATTTTTGTCCAGACGTGCCTGCGGCGCTGCTCGGTTGTTGCGTACATTACATCGGGATTCCGGGGATCGAGAATAACATTGTTGACGCCCGTGTTTTCGGAAATGTTAAGCGTCTTGCGCCAGGTCTTGCCGCCGTCGGTGGTTTTGAAGAGTCCTCTGTCGCCTCCCGGGCCCCAGAGGGAACCTTCGGCCGCGGCAAAAACATTGTTTGTGTTTCCCGGATCAATCGCAATCATACCGATGTGGCGGGATTCTTTCAGTCCCATATTCTTCCACGATTTACCGCCGTCAGTTGTTTTGTAAATTCCGTCGCCGTAGGCTACGGAGCGCTGGTGGTTATTCTCGCCCGTACCGGCCCACACGACGTTGGAGTTCGACGGATCCATTACGATGCAGCCGAGCGAATATGAACCGTAGTTTTCGAAGACGGGTTCAAACGTAGTGCCGGAATTTGTTGTCTTCCAGATATTGCCGCTTGCTACGGCAACATAGTATTCATTGAAATTATTGGGGTTAACAGCGAAATCCGCGATCCTGCCAGAGGTGAGTGCGGGGCCTATGCTTCGCCATTTAAGCGCGCCGGTTATATCGGAACCGACGGAATCTTTTTTCTGAGGGTATATTGCGACTGCCAGCAGCAATAAGAGAAAGGACATTATCTTCATTTGGTTTCCAGAGTTTGATTATGAAATATGCTAATATCGAAAATATTGCTGAGACGGGGAAACGGAATTTGATGAACGGAGGCTGTGATTTTTGATGGAAAGTCATCGATTTATCTGCGTAAGAATGGGACACTGATTACACTGATTTTAACTGATTTACACTGATAAAAAATACTTAAACGCAAAGACACTAAGTATTTACGCAAAGTTCGCAAACAAATTGCAAATACATTTAAAACAAAAACGCCGGAAAGTTCTTCTCTCCGGCGTTTATGAAAATTTATCTCAGATAAATCTTACTGAGCGAGTTTGCCTGAATCAAGTTCTTTTGATAATCTCTTGAACTTATACAGATCCTGAATCGCTTCGATCATTCCTTCGGAGTGTACGGAGACGGTCCTGTTGTATTCAGTTGTGAAGATGAACTGTCCCGGCAGGCTTTCGATATTGCCGTCGAAGGCGAGTCCAACAACTTCAGCGTTTTTATTAATTACAGGGCTGCCGCTGTTGCCGCCGATAATGTCATTTGTTGATACAAACACCATAGGTGTTTCAAGGTCGAAATCGGCCGGCCTGTTGATCCATCTGTCGGGAAGGTTCCACGGGAATTTCTTTCCGAACGATGCCCATCTGTCATACAGTCCGTAGAAGGTTGTGAATTCCGGGGCAACTGTTCCGTTATAGTCATAACCCTGTACGATACCGTCTGAAATTCTGAGCGTGAACGTTGCATCAGGCGGAATAGATGTTCCGTATACTTCAAACAATGCCCTGCCCAAAAGCTGAACATTGTCGTTTTCCTTATTGGTAATTTCCTTAAGCATAACAGAATATTCTTTCCCTCTTTCCGAAGCAATTTTTACATACTGGAGCAGAGGATCATTACTGCTAAGAATCGCGTCCGCGCCGGCGTCAGCTAATTTCTTAACTTTATCCTTGCTTACACAGGATGAATTTGCAAGCGCGTAATCAGCCGCTTCGCGTCCTTTTTTGCCGCCGGTAAGGTTTTTAACAACCGGGTTGTTCTCTCCGAGAAAAGCAGAGATCATTTCGATATTGAGAATAAGAGTCTTATACTGGAGTTTTTCATCAAACTGTTCCGGGAAGATGCCAGCTTTTGTCTGTTCAAGCATATCTGCTTTATACTTTGCGTCTCTTGAAGAATCCGGCAGATTAAGCTGCCTGGCGAGTTCTAAAAGTTTCCTGGAAATCGTAAGATACTGTGAACTTGCGATAGGGCTCATATTATAAGCGTTGTTTTCCGCCGCGACTTTTCTAACTTCAGCGCGTGTCTTTGCTACTTCGTCCCAGAGGTGTCCGTATTTTGAAGCAAGTTCCGGCTTCGCCATAACCGCTGATTTGAAATTATTTTCAAAATCGCGTTTCTTCTGCATCATAACAGGATCTCTTAATCCTTCAAGAATTCCTTTATATGCTTTCTCGCTGTTCGCGAAACCGAATAATCTGTCCTGAAGTTCTGCTTCTCTCTCAGGGTTTTCTTTAATGATCTCAGAATATATTTTTACGAGTCCTGTTAGCATCTGAACAGTGGCAGGGCCCTGGATATCGCGCTGATATTCAAGCTGTGATACGGTCCTGAGCCTTGTTGTTGTTCCCGGATTACCGACTACGAATACCGGTTCGCCGGCAACTGCGCCGTTCGGGCTCCATTTGAAATAGTTCTCTGTTTTTAAAGGTTTGCCGTCTTCGTCATATACCCTGAAGAACGAGCAGTCAAGAGCGTAGCGTGGATAAGTGAAGTTGTCAGGATCTCCGCCGAAGAAACCAAGCTGAGTTTCCGGCGCAAAAACCAAACGGACGTCGTTATATCTCTTATAACCGTATAACGAATATTTACCGCCGTTATAAAAAGTAACAACGGATGTTTCAAGTCCGGTTTCTTTTTTATACTGCGCTTCGAGTTCTTTCTTTTTCGAATCTCTCAATTTCAGTTTTTCGTCGTTTGTTTTTCCTTTGTCCATTGCGGGCTGTATCTGGTCAGTGACGTCAAGAATTAAAACGAGCTGATCTACGAAAAGTCCCGGCACTTTTCTTTCATCCGCGAGTGTCTCCGCGATAAAACCGTTTTTGTGCAGGTCTTCGCCTTCTCTGTTTGCTTCAGTCACGCTCTCACGCGCGCAGTGATGATTTGTCATCACAAGTCCGTCGCCTGAAACAAATGATGCAGAACAATATGTCGCGAATCTGAGGGCGGACATACGAACTTTATTCATCCATTCTTCAGAGGCATTGAAGTTGTATTCTGATTTAAAATAATCAACCGGAGGAAAATCGAATGTCCACATTTTACCGGTATCAAATTTCCCCGCTTTAACCGTATCGAGATTAATCCAGGATACAGCGCCCGTTTCGGCTTTAGGGGCATTTACGCTGGTCTGAGTGCCGGCGCAACCGGCGAGAATGGTAATCATAGCAATAACAGCCAGCTTTGTTACTGCCAGATATAATTTGTTTTTCATTAGTCGATCCTTAATATTTAGTAATCGTTAGATTTATGTTCTGAAAGGGCCTACCGCCCGGATTTCAATAAAAAAGAGAATTATAAAAATAGTCATTAAATAGCTAATTATTAAGCATATTAGCGATTTACGGCCAAATAGCCGTTAAATTTCGCAATTAATAGTGGGAATATCTAAGTTTTATATTCAGGCGGTTAAATAAATTGACGGGCGGATTTGTATCCGCGGAAATCGTGCTGATACTTATCCCCAATAGCACCCGGGGCGGGCGGGCTTTCACCCGGCAGATATTCAGGCTGACGTCTTAGCGGTATTCTTTACGGGTGCGCAGCCATAAAGATGGCGGAGGATAATCAAAAACCTCTGCGGCCGGTTTTCTGATATTCAATAAACTGATCGAGCATATGCAGTTTCCCCTGCATATCCATATCGGTGAAGATGTATTGCTCATCTATTGAACTTCCGATATTTAAAACAGCGCCTATTACTCCCCCCGCCAAAGCCATCGCTGCAGAACTGGCAAGCGCTGATCCGGCAATTGCCAGAACCTTAAACTCGACATCCGTGGTTCCCGGCTGATTGTTTTTAAGGAAAAGGCCCCCTACTGCACCCGCGAGAGCTCCGTAGATGAATCCGGTCCCAAAACCAGTTTGGAATCCGTATATCATCCCCCCTCTTCTGTAAATGTGCACCATTTTTATTGAGTCTATGATAACATTGCGGTAACCGTAGAAATCTTTTATCAGTATAACTTCATCATTTCTGTCATCAATGTAAACACCAACGTTTATATATCCGGAATGCTCATATATATTAAAAATGTTTTCCTGGGCATTCAGCGCTCTGCATCCGAGGAAAAGCAACAGCAGTAAACAATATATTTTCATAAACAAGGCTCCGGCGCAAAATGTTTAATATTCATTATTGAAATTAGTAATCTTAAAGCAATCAATCTCAATAAGAAAAAAATATTTCCGCATTAATTCCGGAAGAGGAAATACTTTAGAGGGAATAGGTCAGGAGCAAACCGTTTCAACGGTTTCCGGGGATGTATACAAATAGTGGCACTATATTAACAGTTTAGATAATCTTTTGAATCTGTGGAGTAAGATGGGGTTCCTCACCGTATTTTACGGCTATCATGCCGAGAGCGCCTCCAGCGATCGCGCCGTCAGTAAAACCTTCCGTCAATCCCCAGTCCGAGGCTCTCTTTCCAAATAAATGTATCGTTTTTATCGAGTCAGGGTTTATAAGAAAACCGCTGTCCGTGATACAGAAAACGACGCTGTCGTCTTCAGCGCTCCGGATGATCAGGTGAGAAAGAATGGAACCGTTATTCAGATAAACAGTGAAAGCATAATCCTGGGAGTGCATCTTGGAAAGAGCACTGAAAACGAAGCAGATAATAAAAACCGGTTTCACAACAGACTCGAAACGATTTTTTAGTAATCTTATTTTTTAACTGTAAGGTTGTAAATTGTTACACATCTGACCCTCAGTCAGATAAAATTATTTATCGAACGATGGATGATCATTAATCAGGAATAAATGATTTCGATGATAAATTCTGTTTGTTTGATACAGTAACTTTGAGCTATTCCAAATAATTTAAATATTGTCTGTTTCCTGTCTGGCTGTATTGATAAAGAGAATAAATTTTCTGCCTCTTATTTTTTTTATCCGCAATATCCAAGTTAATGGTCTGATCGCTGTTTGACCCCTCATAAATTGCCCGTGCGATTCCACTCCCAATTGTGCCAATAATACCAAACGCCAATACACTTCCGGTAACAGCTATCAATCTTATCAGAGGGGCTGCAAATTTCACATTTGGATTAACATAAACATTACTGAGCAAACCCACCACACCCCCTGCAATCGCGCCGTACTTCATGCCTTCGAGTGCCCAGTCCAATACTTGACTCTCCCCGATTTCCCCAATCAATATACGTACAGCTTTAACAGAATCTATATTTATCCAACGACTGCCATCAGCACTTTTTATCAGAATACTGTCAGCGCCAAATGCTTCGAAACAAACTTTTGAATGAATCATTCCGGAGTTTTCATAAACGTGCAGAGTATATTGCTGCGCATCCATTCGCGAAAACCATAATCCCGTTAAAAGTAAAACAATAAATAACCGCTTCATTTTTTAACTCCTTTCACTTTTACCATATATTCATTCTGAACGGTTAATATATCCAGCAAGATCTGACGCTTCTCTGCAATTTTCATATTAACCAATTTATATTCACGGTCTGTTTCCTGCACGGGTTCCCGGTAAAAATTAACCAGTTCGCCTATTATTCCAACAACCAGACCTAATCCGCTTCCAATAAGCATCATAACTGGTAACGCGTTAACATATTCCTTTATTCGAACCGTAGAATCTTCAACCCAGACATATGTGGAGAAAAGAAATCCGGACAGGATACCAAGACCTAAACCCTGAAAAATCCCGATTTTCTGCACAGTGTCTTTGATCGATAGATGATAAAACTCTATAAATTTAAGATTTATTGATTTTGCCGCACCGTTCGCAGTAAAATAGACCGAGTCTTCATCCAGATTTGTCAAATAAACATTTTTATAAGTTGAGTCGAATGCGTCTCTCAGTTCGGAGCGTGCCGCCTGGGCATTCATAGTTCCCTGGCTGAACAACAGTGATAATGTGATGATTACTATTTTCATTTATCCAATCCGCATCTTAAATAAATTGAATAATTATTTTAATTAAATATTCGCAGACGATTTTTTAATGAATGATGCTTCTCAATTTCGCGATGCAATTTTATTAATATAACACACATATCTTCTTTTGAAGCAATGTGGTTTTAACCGTTTTAATCTGATGATTTGACTCTGCATAATATCCTTAAGGATAATCTGTATCTTCCGGTTAAAAATAACCATTCGGGAATTGGGTATTGTCATGGAATTGTAAAAATAGAATAAATTTTTTGGGAAGCAGAGGAGAAATGTACAGATTCGCGATTGGACCTGATTTCAGGTGAATTATTTTATCGAATCAGTATGCGCGCCCATCATTATTTTGCCGAGGGTCCTGATGAAAAGCTTAGTGTCGGTAGAGAAGCTTCTTGATTCTTCATATTCAAGGTCGTAACGCATCAACTCATTAAAGTCGAACTCTTCTCCCCTGTTTAACTGCCATAATCCGGATATACCGGGTTTGCTTAAAATGCTGTTGCGCTTCTGTATAAGTCCCGGATACTTGTGCATTATCAGCGTGATGTCGCTGCAGGTCAGCGGCCGCGGGCCGATGAGGCTCATCTTCCCGAGAAGAACGTTAAACAACTGCGGGGTTTCGTCCAGGCCTGTTTTGCGCAGCAGCCTGCCCAGAGGAAGGAAGGCATCTTTCGCGGCAAGTTTCTGCAATGAGTTTTCGTTAAGATTATATACTTTAGCTTCGGGTTTGATGGTGCGGAGTTTAAGTATGCGCATTCTCTGATGGTTATCGCCTATTTCCCTTCTCTGCAGGAAAAACGGATTAACCCGGTAAAACACCGCAATAAAAACCGCGTAAAGCAGTATCACCGGAGAAACAAGTATAATGCCTGCAGCGGCAAATAATTTATCTGTTACTGATTTTCCCGCCAGGTAAAATTCAAAATGAATTGATTCCGCCGGCTTGCTTAACGTGTGCGTGTGGTTTCTCTTTGCGTCAAAAGATATGTTCGCGATTCGCATACTGCTGATAATAAATCTGTTTAAACTGTAATTAAAATTTGCATTGCTAAAGTTTTATTCCCGAAGTGAAATTAATAAGAAATATAAAAAGCGCTGAAGCCAATAGGCCCAGGCCGATCATAATACTAAATTCTACTTTCATTTTAATTCGTTGCGCGAGTTTATGGCGCCGGATATAATTGTCCTCACCGGACAAGTAATCGCCCGTGATTATATCCCGGTGAGCGGTATTTTCATAATTTAAAATAATTTTGCTCACCGTTATTTCAGCAGTGTAAGTTTTTTTACGGCAGAAAAAGTTCGCGTCCCATTACCTTCGGCGTTAAGCCTGCAAAGGTAAATGCCGCCAGACAGACCGGTTGCGTTGAACTCAACCTCGTAGATGCCTTTTTCCTGGCTTTCGTTAACAAGCGAGGAAATCAGATTACCTAAAATATCATAAATTTGCAATTCAACAAAACTATTTTCGGGCAGCTGATAGGTGATAACGGTCGACGGATTAAACGGATTCGGGTAGTTCTGGTTAAGGGCAAAGGCGGCCGGAGCAATTACTATATCGCCTTCAACTTCAGGGGAATAATCGAATGTGCCGTCAGTATCAACCTGCTTCAAACGGTACATATACTTTCCGCCGGCCAGGTTTTTGTCTGAATACGAATATTCTTTCGGAGAGTTGCTGTTGCCGGCGCCCTGGACGAAACCGATTTTCTCCCAGTTCCGTGCTTTTCCCGAATTAATAACAGACCGCTCAATATCGAACCCGTAATTATCAACCTCAGTGGCAGTGTTCCACTTTAGTGTGACTGTTGTGCCTTTTACAACTGATTTAAAGGAAACGAGTTCAACAGGCAATGGCCCGTCCTGATTTCCCACAATAAAATCGCTGAATGTGCTGAACGACGCTATGGCGGAATAATTACCGCTGCCAAGATCCACCGGGGTTACATTAGTCGCGCTCCACCCGGAGCCGCTGTTTTTAGCTATGACTACCTGACTTAAAAGACTAAATGTTGAACCGGCCTGCGTGGGGTTATTCCACTGCAATGTCACATTAACATTTCCGCCTGTACTCGTAAGTCTGGAAATAGTCCACGAATTCTTAACGGTACTCTCAACACTGTTGATTGTATACTGGCTTGACTGTGTGGTGTTTATCGAGAAATCATCGGTACCGCTCGCAAGCTGAAGAGTCACGGGATTATAAAAGCTTGCTGATCTTCCGATGTGGAAAGACCTGGCCGAAGTTCCTACGCTTTGTTTTAACTTTCCCGTTCCGTTAGTAACGAAATATTTTGTGGCGTCAGCGCCGGAAACGGTTCCCGTCACCGTTAAATCGTTGTTGCCGAGGCTTAGTTTACCGTTGCTCATTGTAAGCGTGCCTGAGACCGTCTTTGCTTCATTCAAAGCAACGCCGGCAGCGTTATTTATTTTCAGGTTAGGAAACGAAGACGGAAACTCGATAGATGTAGTCTGGGCGGAACTGCCCGCGTATTCAATTACAGCGCCTGCCGCATAAGTTGGTTGCACTGAAACTGATGCGGCCCCCTGCATAGAAAGGGTCCCGTTTACCGTTATGCCGCTGGTAGTCTTGACATTGCTTCCGCCAAGAGTAAGGTTATAATAAGAAAAAGAATTCTTTGCAGTCTGGGCGCCGTTTCCAATATAAGCTATTGTAAATCCGGGCTGCATTGTTTGTGTCCCCGAAACAGTCGGAAAAGTTGAAGAGTGAATGTTCAGGGTACCGGAGTTGAGATAAAGATTGGTGGTCGTGATTGCATTTCCGCCATCAGTAAAAATACTGTTTGGAACCTGATCTCCCACATAAATTGAAGTTGCCGTAACAGGCTTACCGAGTGTAACGCCGGCGGTCGTATTTATTCTAATAATTGTTACTGTAGAGGGAAGTTCTGTCCCGGTGATTGTTGGGGAGCTTCCATTATACTCAACAGTAGTGGATCCCGTTACTGTCGGGGATGTTCCTGTTGCTGTTGTGCCTCCGGAGACGCTGTAAGCGCCTGTAACACTTGTACCCGAAGTTATGGTTTTCGATCCCGTACCGCTGAGTTGCAGGTTCCCGTAACTTGTAGGATAAATCGTCTGCGTTACATCTCCGCCGTAGTTAAAAGTTGTCAGTGCGTTTGTTAAGTTGATAATGTTCGTTCCGCTGGCTGAGAAATTAAACGGCACCGCCCCGGTTAGGTTAACAGTACACGCAGATGTCGCGTTTGCAGTTGTTACCGTCGATGTGCATCCTGCGGCTGCGCTATTATCTGTGAAAATTTGTCCGCTTATAAAAATATTGCCGCCCTGAAAATCCAGCGCCGGGTTATTTATTTTTCCGGCCTGAGCGCTGACCCTTGAATACAAATTAACATTAGTGCATCTCAGTGTATCAACACTCATAATAAACGTAACTACTGTCGTACCGCTTGTAGCCGGTTCGCTTTGATTGCCAACATTAATTGTTCCGCAGATGAGCGTCCCGCTCCCGGAAATTTGATAGCTACCGTTATTTGCTATTGCGTTATTCCAATGAGGGGCAAATACGCTTCCAACTACGTTAAGAACGGAATTATCGTTAATTGATATTATGCTTGTTGTTGATTTGTTTGTAGAATTAAAAATAATACTGAGGCAACTTGTGGATTGAGTTACTGTAATCGTATGGCCGGCAGTTATCGAAACAGAATCTGCAATGGTTGGCACAACTCCTCCTACCCAGGTTGCGGTGGCATTCCAGTTGCCTGAGGCATTAGATGCTATAGAGACCGGCATTATCCGGCCAGTTGTATTAATTACAGTAAAAACAATTGCAAATAAAAGAATCTGACGGAGCTTATTCACTTATTATACTTTCTATATAATTATGATATATGAAAAATTTTGAAATCAATGGTTTAAAAACACAACCGGACTGTTATGCCTGCATTCCGGCGCTTATTTTATGATGGACGGGGAAAGAACCGGACAATAATTACAGCAGAATACTTCGCCATCATTGATTATCCCTGTTGTTTGCACTCGATTACAGCATCGAGAATTATAAAAAATATTTATTAGAAAAATTTTTATATTCTTTGCGTTATATTTAATGAATGCTGGGTGTGCCGGCAACAGATATTCTATTTACGCCAATAAAGCGCGGGAAACGCTAAATAACGTCTCTGAATGATAGATTTTTTTTGGGTGGTATTAACAAAAATCCGGATTCCGGGAACCAAGGCGGCTCCGCAAAATTTGTGATTTGTTTGGAAGGTGCAGGTCCTATAACAACTTAAGTTAAAATAACCGCGGCAGATATTTAGCTGTTCCGGTTATTAACTTTAATTAATCCGTTCCTCCGCACGGACAGGTAAGCTGAAGGAAAACCGGCTTCCTTTTCCGGTTTCGCTCTCAACCAGGATTTTGCCGCCGTGTTTCCGAACAAACTCCTTGCAAAGTAAAAGCCCAAGTCCCGTGCCGGTTTCATTTTCGGTGCCGGCAGTACTAACTTTTTCGCTTATATCGAATAACTTATCCAGTGTCCCGCGCGGTATGCCGACACCGTTGTCTTCCACGTAAATAGTCACGTGCTTTCCGTCCAGAACAGACCGGACGAGGACCTCTCCCCCCTTAGGCGTAAATTTTATCGCGTTAGAAATTAAATTCCGCAAAACGGTACGGACCATATTCAGGTCAGCGTAAACATCGGGGTTCTCCCCGTATTCGAATTTCAGCGCGATGTTTTTATTTCTGGCGCTGCTTTCAGAAAGATTACAGGATACTTCGAACAAATTTTTGAGGGAAAAATATTCCGGCTTGTATTCAAGTTGCCCGGTTTGTGAACGCGCCCACTCCAGTAAATTTTCGAGCAGCCTATATGCGCTTTTCGCGGAACCGTTAATTCGGGTGATGCCTTTATGAATTGCTTCCGGTTTCATCGTATTAATTTTACCGCCTAACAGTTCTGTAAACGACAGAATGCTGTTAAACGGGTTCTTTAAGTCGTGGGCGATAATCGAGAAGAATTTATCCTTTGTGGCGTTTAATTCACGCAATTCAGTATTTTGCAATTTTATTGTCAGGTTCTGAACATATCCGGACCGGTGAAGTTTTTCAATATTGTAAGATGCCCACAGGCCGATTATGTTGGCAGAGATAAAAAAGAAGTTATTATTTATCAGCACCAGCATATTCTCGCTTTCAAATCCTCCGTCGGCAAGGCGCTGAACAAAGACTGCTGTTATTTCGTACCCAAGTGTAATTATTATCGACGCGATAACGCTGTTCCAAAACCGCAGGCGTATAAAAGTATAAATCCACATTATCACAAGCATCAGTCCGCTGTAATAGTATTTATGCCCGGGTTCGGAAGGTTTGGAGAAGGCAATCATAGCGACTATGCCCAGCCCGACGACGGATGAACTGGCGATCAGAAGAATCTGATTGTGCCGTTTGTAGAAATTATAAAATGAGGCTATGATCATAATAATCAGAACGGGTATTACAATTACAAACCGTATGAACCAGGCGATATGCTTTGTTTCGGGGACTATCCATACATCAAGTACGCCAAAAATCGCGTATAAAAATATGCAGAGAAAAAAACCCGCCCGCATTGTAATCAGAGAATTATTTACATAATCCTCCAGGAATTGTTCCTCGGCCGGCCCGTCGAAACTGAACTTAAAGTCCGGGAGCCAGCTTTTTAATGCGGTTAAAGTATTTCTTAACCGGCTGGTTTTGTACATTATATATTGTTCTGATTGTGACAAAAAAGCAAAATTAAAATATCAGCAGATACACCGGCAGACCACAAAATAAATGGAGTGCAAATATATATAAGTTTTTCTGATCTTTTAACATTTTTGGTTTCTGAGTGATTCGCTCATCAACGATAATTTACGAGATGAGACTGAGGGGAAATTCAACACTGATATCACAGATTTATGCTGATCAACACCGATTGCGTACTTTGCGTAACCTTTGCGCCTTTGCGTTTAAGTACTCAATCGCAAAGCCGGAAATTTCTTCACCGAGAACGAAAGAGATATATTAAGGGTACGATCAGAAATCGTCGTACACGGCTTCATCCACGGGGAGGCCGTAATAGTATTCCTGAATTTTATTATCCGAGACCGCCGATTTGTAATGCTTGTCAATCGGTTCGTCGACTAAAAAAATTGCCCTGATGTTGTCTTCCTTCGGCAGGAGTTTAAGTAATTCCTCGGGGATAAAAACTTTTCCGTCTTTATTAATCTTGATCTGTCCTTCGTATGCTTTCATTTTAACCGTCCTGTATAAAATTAATCCTTTAACCCCATAAGTTCGCGCGCGCCTTTGAGGCTTGCTTCGGTAACATTTTCCCCGCTCATTAGTTTCGCTACTTCCCTGATCTGCTCCTCTGTTTTAAGTTTCCTGATGGAACTGAAAACCCTCTGTTCGGCCTCGCTCTTTTCCACGACATAATGATGATTCGCAAGCCCCGCGATCTGCGGCAGGTGCGTTATCGCGATGATCTGATGGAACGAGGCGAGGTCCTTCAGCGACTGTCCCACTTTCTGCGCTATCCTTCCGCTGACGCCGGTGTCAATTTCATCGAAGATAAGCAGAGGCAGTTTATCGCTTTTCGCGAGGACCGTTTTAATCGAAAGCATCACTCTCGATATTTCCCCGCCGCTCGCAACTTTTACCAGCGGCTTAACATCCTCGCCGGCATTTGTTGATATATAAAACTCTACCTCATCAAATCCGTCAGAGGTATAATGAAGTTTTTTCCCGCCGGCATTAATGTAGTTGCTGTTCTGCGATTCACGCGATGCAATCTTCACTTCAAATGAAGCGTTATTAATTCCCAGCGCGGAGAGAGTATTTATAAGCTCTTTAGAAATCTTTTTCGAAACCGCTTTTCTTTTCTCCGATATCACCGATGCTTTGTCCCCGCACCTAATTCTCAGTTCGCTGATGAGCTTTTCCAGACGCTCGGTTTCAAGATCAAAGTTGCCGGCGAGCAGCAGTTCGCTTCTTACTCTTTCAAGATGAGCGGTAACTGCAGCAATGCTGCCGCCGTATTTTTTCTTAAGCATATTGATTGAGGATAAGCGGAGGCGTTTCGCGTCTATTTCGGAGGGATCAACTTCCAGCTTTGTGTTGTAATCTCTTACGGAAGCAGTCACATCGTCAATCAGGGCAATCGCCTGCTTCAGTTCTTCTATGAGCCCCTGGAAATAGTTGTCATACTCCTCCACCGAATCCAGTTCGTTCTTAACTTTATTCAGCTGATCGTGAATTGAATTTTCATTGTCATACAGCAGGCCGTAAACCGAAGCGGATGTTTCGAAAAGTTTCTCTGAATTCTCAAGCACTTTCAGCGTATTGGTAAGCTGTTCATCTTCCCCTTCAAGAGGCATTACCGATTCTATCTCTTTCAGCTGGAAGGAATAAATGTCTTTTTTCTCTGTCAAAGTTTTTTCGCGGCTTTTGATATCTTCGAGCTCCCTGACTGCCGCGTTCAGCTGCTTATAAAGTCCGTAATACTCATCCTTCTCCTTTTCGAAAGTCCCGAAACCGTCGAGCATTTCAATATGAGTGTCGGGCCGCAGCAGGCTCTGGTGCTCGTGCTGCCCGTGAAGATCAACAAGCAGATCGCCAGCTTCTTTGATAAGGTTAAGAGTGACCGGCGTGTCGTTTATAAAACAGCGGTTGCTCCCCTTCGAGGAAATTTCGCGCCTGATGATAAGTTCATCGGATACATCGATATCGTTTTCGGTAAGCAGTTTAAGAACTTTTTTATTTCCGTCAAGGCTGAATATCCCTTCCACGATACTTTTAGCCGCGCCTTTCCGTATCACCTCTGCAGAGGCGCGTTCGCCGAGCAGAAGCCCCATCGCGTCGATCAGGATGGATTTACCCGCGCCTGTTTCGCCTGTAATGATATTAAGCCCGCTGCCGAACTCAATACTGATGTTCTCAATAAGCGCGTAGTCTTTTATCTGCAGCGATTTAATCATTAACCGGAATGCCTTTCGAGATAAATCTTTGCCATCATAAGTCCCGATAAAGTTTTGCCGTCATATATCTCGCCGGCGGAGATCATATCTTCGATTTGCTTAAATGTATATTCGTGCATCTGCATTCCGTACTCTCCTTCTTCCCGGTTGTGATCGCCGGGAACAAGTTTCTGCGCGATATAGATGTGGAGAATTTCCGAGCAAAAACCGGGAGTTGTGCAGATCGCGCCGAGCTTCACAACCTTTTCCGTTTTATATCCGGTCTCTTCTTCAAGTTCGCGCACCGCGCAATTTAATGGATCCTCGCCCGTGAATAGTTTGCCCGCGGGAAGTTCTGTAACGTACTTTTTGAGGGGGTAACGGTACTGGTTTATCATAACGATTTTCCCGTCATCCTTAACCGGCACAACAACGGCACCGCCGCTGTGGAGGACTGTTTCCCTGTATCCGGGATTCCCGCTGTCGTAAACTATTTCATCAACCTGAATATCGAACACCCGGCCGGAAAATGCTATTTCGCTTTTTGTAACCTTAAAATTAGTTTCGATCATCTTAATATTGGCTGTATCTGCAAAATCAATAATAAGCTTTTATTTCATTCCCGAGAAATTTAATTACCGCCGTGATTACGCCAAGGTCATCAAGGTATCCCACCAGCGGAGTCAGATCGGGGATAGTATCTATGGGGCTGATAAAATAGATCAGCGCGCCGACTACAATTGTCTTTCTGTACCAGGGCACATACTTGTCTTTCATATAATTGTACAGCGCGACAACGTCCTTCGCGAAGGAAATTTTCTTA
Organism: uncultured Ignavibacteriales bacterium; assembly: GCA_903843135.1. Lineage (GTDB taxonomy): Bacteria > Bacteroidota > Ignavibacteria > Ignavibacteriales > Ignavibacteriaceae > JABWCL01. Next base: position 33,989 of record CAIMOS010000163.1, read on the forward strand.
CCGTATTTTTCAAGTGTGACCCATAATCCGGATTCGACATAATTAACTTTTTCCTGCTCGGTAAAATTTTCTGTGTCTTCGTAGCGGATGTTTCTCCATTCAAGATCGTTGCTCATAAACCTTTCCTCAATCTAAATTATTTTTTAATATGTTTATCAAACCAGTCGTATACGGTTTTCCACCATAAACGCGCGTTCTGCGGTTTCGCCACAAAATGTGTTTCATCGGGGAAATAGAGAAACTTGCTTTCTATTCCCAGCCTCTGCAAAGAAGTAAACAACTGGAATGCCTGTTCTTCCGGCACCCTGAAATCATAAGCGCCGTGGACGACAAGCATAGGTGTTTTACAGTTGTTTATATAGCGGTGCGGAGAAAACTTCTCGTAAAGCGCGCGGTTTGTCCAGGGCGTGCCTTTCATCTCCCACTCGGTGAACCAAAGTTCTTCCGTTGTGCCGTACATACTTTCCATATTGAATACTCCCGCGTGTGATACAAGCGCGTTGAACCTGTTTGTATGGCCGGCAATCCAGTTAATCATATATCCGCCGTAAGAAGCGCCCGCGGCGAATGTGTTTTTAGAATCAATAAAAGTATAGTTCTTAACCGCGTAGTCATAGGCGTTCATCAAATCGGTGTAAGCCTTGCCTCCCCAGTCGCCCGATATTTCATCCGTGAACTTCTGTCCGTATCCTGTGCTACCGCGGGGATTCGGCGCGACAACAACATAACCCTGCGCCGCGAACATCTGTGTGTTCCACCGGAAATGGAAATCATCGTTCCATCCGCCCTGCGGCCCGCCGTGTATTAAGAACACCATCGGGTATTTCTTCTTAGGATCGAAGAAAGGCGGTTTAAGTATAATCGACTGCACCGGCGTGCCTCCCGCTCCTTTGCAGGTAAAAGTCTCGATCTCATTCATTTCAATTTTTGAAAGACGTTCTGTGTTTATGGACGAAATCTGTTTAAGATTTTTTCCATCAGTTCCAACCGAGAATATCTCAAACGGCTGGTAACTGCGCTGCTGCTTAAAATAGATTGTGTTTCCGTCCGGCGAAAGTTCCAGTGAGGAATTCAGCCTTTCTTTCAGTATCGTGGTTACTTCTTTTGTTTTAAGATCGATTTTATAAATCGACTCGTTAATTTCATTTGCGGCATTAAAATATATCGCAGTGCCGTCATTTGACCATACAATTTCCTATACTGACCTGTCAAATTTATCCGTTACGCTGGTAAGGACATTTTTCTCCCTGTCAAAGATCATTAACCTCTGTTTATCTGCTTCGAATCCGGCGCGCTCCATTGAGCAGAACGCGATGTATCTGCCGTCAGGCGAATAAACAGGCTGGTTGTCGTTGCCTTTGCTCTGGCTGATCTTAACGTACTTCGTTCCCGCGCCCTGTTTGATGTCCGCGGTTTTAATAATAAATATGTCATTATTTGTGCTGGTAGCGGGGAACCCGTCTGTGTTCATTGTAAATGCAATTTCACTTCCGTCGGGGGAGAAGGAATAATCATTCGCGCTTCCGAGGGCGATGGGCGGAACATCGAATCTGCTGTAGAGAGTGAGGTCGGTTGCCTGCCTGGTTTTTACATCAAGCACAAAAAGATGGCTTCTCTTTTCGCCGCGCCAGTCGTTCCAGTGGCGGTAAAGCAGTTCGGTAAAAACACTCGCTTTCACCTTGCTGTTCTCTTTCATTTCGTCGCGGTTTTTGTTGCATTCCTGGTCGAAGCAGTCCGGATAAACGGACGACACAAAAAGCATTTTCGTTCCGTCTTTTGACCATACAATTCCCGAAGCGCCGGTGTGTAAATTGGTCAACTGTTCATCACCGCTGCCGTCAATATTGCAGATCCTGATCTGATCGCCGAGTGTATAAGCGATTTTTTTGCCGTCGGGGGAAAATCTTGGGTTCCCTTCGCTCTTCTCGGAGTTTTTCAGGGGACGCATATTCTTCCCGTCGCTATCTATTATATATAGATCGGAGTTACCCTTGTTCAGGTCGATGCTGTATGAACTAAGGGCAAAAACTATCGATTTTCCATCGGGGGAAAGGTCCGTCTCCCCAAGCCGCTGAACTCCGAACAGGTCATCGAAAGTCAGGATCCGCTTCTGCGGAACAATAAATGATGAAACAAGAACCAGGATAAAAAACAGATTGCGCAACATAAAACCTCGGAAATTTTGTAACGTAAATTTAGGGAATTTAGCAATAATGTTGAGGGTAAAATTGGGGGAGAAATGATAAATTATGAGGAATCAGCAGACGGGATTGAAGAAACGGGGAGGCTTATTCCAAAATAAAACCTAGGCCGGAGAGTTTCTTCCTGATAAACTCTTTAACAAATTCGGCCGTTTGAATTGCCAAAGCAGCCTCTTCAGCTGATGGGAAATAAAAATCATCGGGGTATCTTACTTCAATTGCGTAGGAAGTAAGGTCATCGATTCCCTTCTCAAAAAGAACCACGAAGTCCGAATCCTTTTCAACACACGTCTGAACTATTCTCGATAAATTGTGTGTTTTAAGAACCGGCTTATCGCAAAAACTGAGGTATGCCTTCAAATATTTTTCAGAACATTGCTGAGCGTGAAAGCAAACCGCGTCGGTGGCGGGATCTGTAGTAATAATTTCATCCTTTGCAATTTTCAGATCATTGTTGGCTTTAAGAATCCAGTTCCTGACAGTCTGTTCGTTCACAGATGAATACCTTCCCGCAGGGCATAATGAACAAGCAGTCCCTTATTCTCCTTTTCAAGCAGTAAATTTTCTTCCGATTTAATTATTATATCGGCGTCTGTCTGAAGCAGTGCAAACTTGCGCCTTAGTTTTGATGATAATTTTGCTTTTTCGCCAAATGTAAGAGATTCTTTTATCACTACAAGGAAATCCCAGTCGCTCTCCGCCGCGCTTTCTCCCCTTGCACGGCTCCCGAAAAGGACAATATCAACCAATGTCAGGCCGGAGCTTCTGATTTCCAGACTGATTATTTCCCGTGCGGATGCTAAAAATTCCTGTCTTTCCATATAAAAATATCTTTGCTCATTGATTAATATAATAAAAGACATTGATTCTTTTTAACTAATAAACGATAAAAAGGCGGCAGATTATAATGTGCTGTAGTGTCAATTTGTGCAGCGACAGTTGTTGTAGTGGAGGGGCTTGCCCCTCCCGGCGGATTGAAATGATCGATCGCTTTATAAAAGCCACAGATTGTAATGTGCAATCGTGTTAATATGCGCAGCGGACAGGGCAAGCCCTGTCACTACAAAACACCGTTGTTGACTGGATACCATCAATTTTAAAAAATTGATGATAATCAGTACCCGATTACTCAATTTTATTACAATTTTATTTACAGTAAATTTATGGTTTACATAAAAACGAGATATATATGCAGGAAAAAGTCAGATCAACTACGATCCTGGGCCTCGTCCACAACGGGAAAGCCGCTTTGGGAGGCGACGGCCAGGTAACGCTGGGCAATACGGTTATGAAGCAGAACTCCGTTAAGATCCGGAAACTCTCCGGCGGCAAGGTTATCTGCGGTTTTGCCGGCAGTTCGGCCGATGCATTTACGCTCACCGAAAGATTCGAGGACAAACTTGAGCAGTACCGCGGAAATGTGAACCGCGCCGCCGTCGAACTCGCAAAGGAATGGCGCAGTGACAAGTTCCTCCGCAAACTTGAAGCGATGCTCGCGATTATCTCCGAAGATAACGCCCTGATCATTTCCGGAAACGGCGATGTGATTGAGCCTGACAATAAGATTGTCGCCATCGGGTCCGGGGGAATGTATGCCCTCGCCGCCGCGAAGATGCTCGTAAAATTCAGCTCCCTTTCGGCGGAAGAAATCGTCCGCGAATCGCTCAAAACCGCGGCTGATATTTGCATATACACAAATGATAAAATTAATGTTGAAACAATAGATAAATAGAGAAACCGGATTTATATACTTTATGACGAACGATAACAACAGCCATCTGACCCCTACGCAGATTGTAAAAGAACTTAATAATTTTATAATAGGACAGGATGAAGCGAAACGCGCCGTGGCAATCGCACTGCGCAACAGATGGCGCCGCCAGCAGGTGCAGGACTCATTAAAAGAAGAAATAATGCCCAATAATATTATTCTGATCGGGCCGACCGGCGTGGGGAAAACAGAAATTGCACGCCGCCTCGCGAAACTCGCAAATGCTCCTTTCGTTAAAGTTGAAGCTTCTAAATACACTGAAGTCGGATATGTTGGCCGTGACGTTGAATCAATGGTCAGGGATCTCGTCGAGACATCGGTTAATATGGTCCGTTCCGAAAAAACCGCGGAAGTAAAACCAAAAGCGATGGATATGGCGGATGAAAGAATTCTTGATATCCTTATTCCCCCAGTACGGACACCCGTCACGGAGCAAAACGGTGAGGAACAGTCCTCTGAGGACCCGTATCAGAATCAGAAGACACGCGACTGGATGCGCGAGAAGTTAAAACGCGGCGACCTTGATGAGCGCCTCATTGAATTTGACGCGCAGCAGCCGGCGATAGGTATGCAGGTGCTCGGCCCGCTCGGCGGAGATGATATGGGAATCAATCTTCAGGAAATTATGTCGAATATGATGCCGAAGAAGCGCAAGAGAAGAAAAACAAAAATCAAAGAGGCGCGCGAAATCCTCGCCGTCGAAGAAGCACAGAAACTTATCGACAATGATTCCGTTCAGAAAGAAGCAATTGAGAAAGTTGAAAACTCCGGTATCATATTCATCGATGAGATTGATAAGATAGCCGGAAGCAGCAAAGGCCAGGGCCCGGATGTATCACGCGAAGGAGTTCAGCGCGATCTTCTTCCAATCGTTGAAGGCTCCACCGTAAACACAAAATACGGATCAGTAAAAACCGATCACGTTCTTTTCGTCGCGTCAGGCGCTTTCCACGTGTCGAAGCCATCGGATTTAATACCCGAACTTCAGGGGCGCTTCCCGATTCGTGTGGAATTAAAAAGCCTTACTGAAGATGATTTTATTAAAATTCTCACGCTCCCCCGCAACGCATTGTTAAAGCAGTACGCCGCTTTGCTTTCTACGGAAGGCGTCGCCGTTACTTTTGAAGAGGGCGCGATAAGAGAAATCGCGAGAATTGCGTACCAGGTTAATGAACAGGTTGAAAATATCGGCGCACGCAGGCTCCATACAATACTAACGAATCTGCTTGATGAAATTCTGTTTAATCTGCCTGATATTATGACTGAAACACAGATCAACATCACTTCCGCGATGGTTAAAAATAAACTCGACAGTATCGTGAAGGACAGGGATCTGAGTAAATACATTCTTTAACTCAGCAGGTCTTTCGGCCGGGGAATTAAACACTGATGACACTGATCTAAACGGATCAGCACTGATTATAATTTAAATTAATATGATAAAATTTTGAAATCTAAACCCGACAAAATATTCCTCCCCGGCGGATTTGACCAGTACGCTTTTCTCGGCAAGCATTTTAATATTGCAGATGCAAAAATACTTATACTGGGATACGGCGCCGAACCCGTCGCCGACCGGATGATGATCGCCGGCGCTGCTTCGGTTGATATCGTGGTCGTTTCGGGAGAACTGCTCCTGCAGTCCAGAATGAACCTCAAGAGCCAGAAAGTCACAGTTAAGTATATGGACTATGACCAGATGAGCTATGATGCCGCGTCTTTTGACCTTGTGTACGCGCAGGGATCGGTCGCTTTCAAAACGAGAAACCTGATCGCAACCCAGGTTTTCCGCATCCTGACGCCAAAAGGATTTTTCTGCCTCGGGGAAACCGTATCGCTCAGGGAGGACCCGCCAAGATTTATCAAAGACATATGGGAGGCCTCCGGTATGGCCGTCCTTACCCGTGAGGCGCTGCTTGAATATTATAAAGAACGCGGTTTCGTGATTGATACAATCAAGAACTTGTCGCACTCACTTCAGCAATTTTATCTCGACAGCCGCGAGGAACTCGACAGCCGGCTTAAATTTATGTCCGCCGAAGAGAAAAAAGAATTAAAGAAACTCATTCCCAAACTTAACCACGAGATCAACGCCTACCTGAAGCAGGGAGGCAATAAGTATATGGGATTCATCGCTCACCTGTTCCATAAATAGATATGATTAAAAAAGGCGAAATACTAAACAACATCATCGTGGAAGACTTTGCTTTCAACGCGGGCGGCATTGCCAAACCTGTTTTTGAAGGAGAAGAAAAAGGTTTTGTAATATTCATCAGCGGCGCAATTCCGGGCGATGTGGTCGATATTAAAGTGACCAAAAAGAAAAAGAATTATGCGGAAGCCACAGCGGTAAATATTGTAACACCAAGCCCCGACCGCATTGCGCCTGTCTGTAAATTCTTCGGTTTCTGCGGCGGATGCAAACAGCAATTCCTGAGTTACGAAAAACAGGCAGAGTATAAACAGAAACAGGTTGTAGAATCACTTGAGAAGATCGGCGGTTTAACGGGATTTGAAATTCTCCCGATCATACCGTCTGATAATCAGTATTATTACCGTAATAAAATGGAGTTTTCGTTCTCCCGCAAACGCTGGCTTATGCCCGGAGAAAATGACGGCGAGGAGAATGTTAACAACTTGTTCGGACTCGGGCTGCACGTCCCCCGCTTCTTCGATAAGGTTATAGATATTGATGAGTGTTTCCTTCAGTCACAGTTGAGCAATCGCATACTCAACTTCAGCCGTACATTTTTCAAGTCCCGAGATATTGATATCTACAGCAACAAAGACGATTCCGGGCTCCTGCGCAATCTCGTCATAAGGCAGGCATACAACACAAACGGACTGATGATCAATATTGTTACATTCCGCGA
>CAIMOS010000164.1 GCA_903843135.1 uncultured Ignavibacteriales bacterium
AGTGCCGCGTAGCGGATCGCGATCTCTTCGGATCCGGGAAATTCATTCATCAGTGAATTGTATACCTGCACCGCGTGCAGATACTTCCCCTCTTTCTCAAACGCGCGCGCTTCTCTAAGCTTATGCTTAATTTTATATTTGTCGGAATTTTCCATCATTCCCATTCAATTGTAGAAGGCGGTTTTGAGCTGACGTCATAAACCACACGGTTTATCCCGCGTACCTTATTGATAATTTCGTTTGATACGTTGCGTAAAAATGTATGGTCAAATCCGTACCAGTCGGCTGTCATACCGTCAACCGATGTAACAGCGCGCAATGCGAGCACATTTTCGTAAGTACGCGCGTCACCCATAACACCAACCGATTTTACCGGCAGCAAAACCGCGAATGCCTGCCAGATCTCATCATATATTCCCGCATCCTGAATGGCCCTGATATAGATATCATCCGCATTGCGGAGTATTTCAAGTTCGTCGTAAGTAACTTCTCCAAGTATCCGGACTGCAAGCCCCGGCCCGGGAAAAGGATGCCTCGCAAGAAGCGCTTCGGGTATACCAAGAACACGCCCGACTTTACGCACTTCGTCTTTAAATAATTCTCTGAATGGTTCGATAAGCTTCAGGTTCATCTTCTCCGGAAGGCCGCCAACATTGTGGTGTGTCTTGATCGTTACCGAAGTGCCTCTGATGCTGACCGATTCAATCACATCCGGGTACAATGTGCCCTGCACGAGAAAACCCGCATCATTGGCCTTCTTCGCCTCTTTTTCAAACACCTCAATAAAAGTATTCCCGATAATTTTCCGTTTTGTTTCAGGATCGGAAATGCCTTTCAGCCGCTCCAGGAAGAGCTCTGATGCATTGATGTGTATAACTTCCAGTCCAAGGCTTTCCCTGAAAAGTTTTGTAACAAAACTGCTTTCATCCTTTCGCATAAGCCCCGTATCTATATGAATACAGGTAAGGAGGTTTCCGACCGCCTTATGCACCAGCACTGCCGCGACTGTGGAATCGACTCCGCCGCTTAACGCGCAGATAACGTGGCGGCCGCCGGCAAGTGATTTTATCGAATCGGTTTTTTCTTTTATAAAGTTGCCCGGCGTCCAGTCACCTTTGCATCCGCAAATGTCAAACAGAAAATTCTTAAACAGCAGCTCGCCGTGGTCGGTATGTTTTACTTCCGGATGAAACTGCACGCCAAAGATCTTTTCTTTCTGATTTTCAATCACGCAGACGGGGGAATTTGATGTTGTCGCGGTCACTTCGAAACCTGCGGGAGGCGCAGAGACGTGATCGCCGTGGCTCATCCATACACGCGAACCCGGGGATATCCCTTTCAACAGCAGAGAACCGGGCTTAATATCGATTTCAGATTTACCGTATTCCCTGTCATCAGCAGCAGCTACTTTTCCGCCTTTAAGTTTGGAAATTAACTGAAGGCCGTAACAGATGCCGAGTACCGGAACTCTCAAAGAAAAGATATCTCCTTCAAGCTGCGGAGCGCCTTCTTCATAGACGCTCATCGGCCCGCCGGAAAGAATAATGCCTTTGGGCCCAAGTTCTTTGATTTTAGATAGAGAGAAACCGGCGGGATGGATCTCACAATAAACATTTTCTTCCCTGATCCTCCGGGCAATCAGCTGAGTATACTGGGAGCCGAAGTCAAGTATTAAAATGGTTTCGTGAGAAGGATGCATTAATTTATATAAATCAAATACTTATTTTTAGTTGTGAATAACCATTAAAAATCAAGAATTGAAAATTATACCCCGCGGCAGCAAAGGTGATCCAAATTAAGAACACAGAATTCTTAATTTTTAATTCTTAATTCTTAATTAAAAATCAGGCGCCGAGATAAGCCGCGTAGGCCGCGCTGTCCATCAGTCCGTTTAACTGGGTGAGATCAGCGATTTCAACTTTGATCATCCAGCCTTCGCCGTACGGATCAGTATTTATCAATTCCGGTTTATCTTTCAAAGCTTCATTGACCGCAAGAACTTTGCCGGTACAGGGAGCGTATAACTCGCCAACTGTTTTAACCGCTTCAAGGCTGCCGAACTGCGAACCCTTTGTAATTTCTCCAAGCCCCGAATCGATGTCAACGAAGACAATGTCGTTTAATTCTTTTTGCGCGTGGTCGGTAACGCCGATCGTTCCGGTATTGCCTTCAACGCGGATCCACTCGTGGTCATTAGTATATTTTAAATCTGCAGGAATACTCATTATATCTCCGGGTATTTTATTTGCTTAAAAATTTATCAATAAAAGAAGTATCAAAATCACTGGTAAGGAACCTTTCATCCTCAAGTACTTTAAGATGAAATGGAATTGTAGTTTTAATTTCGCCGATGGTGAATTCGCTCAATGCCCTCTTCGCGCGTTGAATTGCCTCTTCGCGGGTTTTTCCCCAAACGATGAGTTTTGCTATCATTGAATCATAAAACGGCGGTATTGAGTAAGACTGGTAAACGTGAGAATCAACGCGGACACAGCGCCCGCCGGGGAAATGGAGCGATTCAATTTTGCCGGGTGAAGGGCGGAAATTATGTTCGGGGTCTTCAGCGTTTATTCGGAATTCAATTGCGTGGCCGCGCGGTTCGGGAAGCGGAAGCGAATCAAGCTTTTCTCCTGCCGCCGCAAGGATCTGCTGCCTGATAAGGTCAACATCGTGGATTATTTCGCTAACCGGGTGCTCAACCTGGATACGCGTATTCATTTCCATAAAATAAAAATTCTTATTCTTATCGACGAGGAACTCGATCGTTCCCGCGCCTTCGTAATTTACCGCTTTGGCGCCGCGCACCGCGGCTTCGCCCATCTTCGCGCGAAGTTCAGGTGTTACGATCGGCGAGGGCGCTTCTTCAATAAGTTTCTGGTGCCTGCGCTGAACGGAACAGTCTCTTTCGCCGTAGTGGTAAACATTGCCAAACTGGTCGCCTACGATCTGCACTTCAACGTGGCGGGGATTCTCAATATACTTTTCTATATACACATCACCGTTTGCAAACGCGGCTTCCGCTTCGGTGCGCGCCATCATAAATGCATTTTCAAGCGCGGCTTCTTCAAGAACGACCCGCATTCCTTTACCGCCGCCGCCGGCAACCGCTTTGACTATCACAGGATAACCCATCTCGTTAGCCAGTTTAAGCGCTTCCTGCGCGGTCGCGACAACGCCGTCGCTTCCGGGAATAACAGGCACACCGTTGGCTTTCATTGTGTCTTTGGCCTTGGCTTTGTCGCCCATCAGGTCGATCATCGTGGGTGACGGGCCGATAAATTTTATATTGGAGTCGGCACAGATCTCGGAAAATTCGGAATTCTCCGCGAGGAAACCATAGCCGGGATGAATCGCATCGGCGCCGGTGATTTGGGCCGCTGAAATTACCAGCGGGATTTTCAGATAGCTTTCTTTGCCCGGCGGAGGGCCGATACAAACAGCCTCATCGGCGAATGTAACGTGAAGGGAATTTCTGTCAGCCTCAGAATAAACGGCGACGGTCTGAATTCCCATTTCTTTACAGGTGCGTATAACCCTCAGAGCTATCTCGCCCCTGTTGGCGATCAGTATTTTTTTAAACAATCTTCAGTCCGTTCCGGTTATTAATTTTTTTCAATTAAAAAGAGGGGCTGGTTGTACTCAACCGGCTTCGCGTTGTCAACCAGTATCTTAACAACTTTACCGCTTACATCAGATTCGATTTCGTTCATCAGTTTCATAGCCTCAATAAGGCAGAGAACCGTGCCGGCGGAAACCATGTCGCCGACTTTAACATAAGGATCAGCATCGGGAGCGGGAGCGCGGTAGAATGTTCCGACTATCGGGGAACGGATCTCGTGCAGTCCGGTGATCTTTTCTTCCTTAACGACCTGTTCAGGAACGTCTTTGGAAGGTTTTAAGTGGCCCGGCTGAATAACCTCTGGGGCGACCATAGCCGGTGCGCCGAGTTGGGCAGGTACAAACGCTGTCTTTCCGGTCTTGGACAATTTAATTTTAAAATTATCCTCCTGCACTTCCATCAAAGCGATTTCGCTTTTCTCAAAAAGCTTAACAATTTTCTGTATAAGGGTAAAATCCATAAAACATATCCTCTCTTATTTAACGAACAGCAGGAAGCCTGCATATTTTTATAAGGCAATTATAAAAGATACTTAAAGCATCCAATTAAATCAAGAAATTGCCAAATTTTTACAAAAAATGCTCAAAAATGCCCCGGTTTTACCCTAAATCCATTAAATTTCTTTAAAATTCTTAAAACCGGGACAAGTATCTTTGCGCAGACCGCCAGAGTTTCCGGATGCGTTTTAATGATGGGTTCAGGAAGGGCAACCAAAAGCCGGCTGATTCAGTTGCGAATGACTTCCGGAGTCTTGATAGAAAAAAGTGAGTAAAGTCTGGTAAAGCGGGATAAAAGATTTACGGGTTCAGGGGCAGAGCGAATCAATTTTCTGATCGATGAGGATCTTTACGGCATCGATAAATTGAATCATATTGCGCTGGTGCTCTTCTATCTGAGTTTTGGTTATAACGACAAAATCGCCGTAATCAGTTACTTTTCGTTTATCGAATGATAATTTTAATATCGACCCACTTTTATAATCGATGATACCAGTGCTGATATATTGTTTATTAAAATATCCGATAAGCTGCCGATGTTTTGATGTAGAAAAACCATCAAGAACTGCCAGCGCACTGGCAATATAAAAACCGGAATAATAAATCCTGTTCATAGCAGTTCCCAAAAATCAATTACTCAGGTGAGTTCCGACCTCCCCTATAGCTGCGAGAGAATTTTCAACCCGATGCCGGGCAATGGCTTTTCTTTGCTCAATGCTTATCAAATGATGACACCTTTACTGCGGATATTTTCAATCAGCGGGATAAAAGAATTTTTCCCGTCAAATTCATCGGCAGAATAAAAAATAACATCAAAAAAGATATCATTTTTTAGTCCGTAATAGTTAATCATCAGGGAAATCTCATCTTCGAGCCGCCAGTCAATCTTCTCATCTGTTATAATCAAGACATCAAAATCAGTATCCTGTTTCTGGCTTTCAACTCTTGAACCGAAACAATAAATACGATTGATCAACTCGCCGTACTTTGCGACAAGCTGATCTTTTATCTTATGAATATGTACCTGGTCTGTTTTGGTTAAATGTGGCATACGAATTAAATAGATTTTATTAAATATAAAAACTTCCTCCGTAACGCAACTTTCCGTTTTCCTTAAACTTCTTTCTGAAAAATTGACCTCCGTTCAAAAACATGCAACGGAATTCTTTGAAATACTAAGAACTGATCCGGAGAAATCCCGCGCTTAAGTATCAGACGCGGATTCAATTCAGGTTCAATATGCCGCGCGCTGGAGATTATTGAGTGAGACAGGTGTTCTGTAAAACCCAAAAATCCTCTGAGTAGATTTAATCCCTGGGGGAAACTGTGTCTTAT
>CAIMOS010000165.1 GCA_903843135.1 uncultured Ignavibacteriales bacterium
CCTGCAGCCTTGCCGCCGGGAATACGAAATTTATGACGGCAGGAAAGATTATTCTTTACTTCTTGGCGAGGATTATGTAATGTCCGCCAAGGATATGAACACCCTTCCCTTTATCGAAAAATTAATAGAAGCCGGAATACACTCTTTTAAGATTGAAGGGCGCAAGAGAAGTCCCGAGTATGCGGCAAAAGTGACCGGCGTTTACAGGCGTGCCATTGACGCGTACTTTGAAGGTGCGCTGACCGATGAGATGAAAACTTCCCTCGGTGAAGATTTAAAAACAGTCTATCACAGAGGATACTCCTCGGGCTTCTTTTTCGGCACACCGGATGGCGGCGATATCTCAAAAGTCTCGGGGAGTGAGTCTAAAAATTTTAAGCAGTACCTGGGTAAGGTTCTGAATTACTATAAAGCATCGCAGATAGCATTTATCGGACTTGAAGCCGGCGGATTAAACACAGGGGATAAGCTGATTATAACAGGTGAAACTACCGGAGTTTTCGAAACAGTAGTAGACGAGATGCGCATAAATGATCTTGAAGGAACGGCAGCAGTGAAAGGCGATAAAATAACCTTCAGATCAGCCGGCAGGCTCCGTCAGGGGGATAAAGTTTATGTTTTCAGAACAAAAGAGTAAAATCTAATTTACTTCCTGAGTCCCGCCAAACCTCTGCATCAGATGCCGGTGCAGTTTTACAAACAGTAATCCAATAATTACTCCGATGATCGCCCCGCCGAGAATATCAGACGGATAATGAAGACCCAGGTAGACACGGGAGATAGCAATCAACGTTGCGGCTCCGTATAATATGTACTTCAGTTTAGTATAGATGAGGCTGAAGAATGCCGCAACCGCAAAATTATTCAGAGCGTGGTTGGACGGGAAAGAAAATGTTCCCGTCGGGCCGAGCGGTGTTATAACATCGGTAAGCGCATTGCAAGGCCGGACCCTCCCGACAAGTTCTTTGATTACCTTAGCGCCTAACTGGTCTGTAATGATAATAAGAAATATCACTAATATTCCGGCAAACTTTCCTCTCCTCCCGTCTTTGGTAAAAAGGATGCCGAGCAAAATGATGTATGCTATATACCAGTTGTTTACGTTTGTGATAAGCGAAAAGAACTTATCAAGAAAACCCGATGAGAGTGTATGGTTAAAAAAATAAAAAATACCGAGGTCAATTGAATACAGGAAATCTGCCATTCCTTAAATCTTTCTTACTTCAAATCTTTAATCTGTAAATATACTTCCATTACCTGAAAAGATCACTTCTGTTATCAGAATTTTTCAGCCGGGGGCAACTCTTCCGGGATTCCGGGAGAGGGGTAAAATAATTGCCAACTGGCCCCTGCAGTGGTCAGTTGGTCCACAAACATCCCCGGGAAATTTAATTTGATCTAAAATATTGGTATTTTAATCAGATTAATATTTGATAATTAAGAACCTTATATGTCACATAATACATCGTCAACAATAATAGATTATGTTTATAATGAGGATAATTATCAGGATCACAGGCAAAGGTCTTTTCTGGCAAAAGAAGAATCGGACAGATTGATCATACCCCTGAGAGTTATAACCCTGATGATTGCCATTTCCGGACTGATCGCGATGATCTTTGAGGTCCGGAACTTTGGCCAATTCGCATTAGAAGTATATCTGACCCGGCTTTCGGCTACCTTAATATCCTTTATTATTCTTGTTATACTTTTTTTAAAGCCAAAGATTAAACATCCGGCCCTCCTCGTCCACATCCTCCTTCTGACGATTATAATCTCCAGCGGTTTTATGATCCTGCTTATACCCGATACGCTTATCGTAAACGCGCAGATTGTCGCCCTTATGATATTTACTTCAGCTTTATTTCTCAGTTGGGATGTTAAGCATCAGATCCTGGTCGCGATTTACTACAACCTTGTTTTTGCTTCCGCTGTACTGCTTAATGACAAAAATATCTACTACCTTCCCAATATGTACCAATCGGTACTGTTTGTAATATTCCTTTCGGTACTATCTGTAATCGGAAGCGCGATCAATTATAAATTAAGAACTGAACTTGCTGAAAAGAGCTACCGCGTACAACTGAGCGAACGAAAATACAGAATGATCATTGAACACTCCGCAGAGGGAGTTTTTCAGAGCAGCCCGGAAGGTAAATTTTTAACAGTGAATCCGGCGCTGATTAAAATACTTGGTTACAGCAATGCGGAGGAATTAAAGAAAATAGACATAGGCAATGATCTTTACTACGATAAAGGGGAAAGGGAACGCCTCCTTGAAATCCTCAGGAATGAAAAGGAAGCCAGGGATTATAAAATTCGCCTCAAGAAAAAGAACGGAGAGGTAATAATCGGACTTTTAAACGACCGCGTGGTTGAATCCGAGACTGTCGGCAGGGTATTTTACGAAGGTTCGATACAGGACATCACGCAGCAGGTTTTTTTCGAAGAAGAAAGAAAGAAAGCCGAAGAAGAATTAAAAAAGGAAAAACTGAAGTCTGATAAACTTGCTAAAGAAGCAGTGAAATCAAGTGAGATAAAGAGCCAGTTTCTTGCAAATATGAGTCACGAGATCCGCACTCCGATCAACGGCATACTCGGATTCTTAACTCTTATCGAAAACGGCTCATATCAGGACGAGGCGGAATTAAAGGATTTTATTGTGAATGCCAAGTCATCAGCGGAGGCGTTGCTGGATCTGGTTAACGATATTCTTGATTTCTCAAAAATTGAGGCCGGTAAAATGTTGCTCGAAGAGGTGCCTTTTAACATTCAGAAAGTTATTAATGATTCACTTTCAATTGTTTTTGCGAAGGCGAGTGAAAAAGGTTTAAAGTTGGTTCTGGATATCGACAAGAATCTTGGAGTGACGCTGCTGGGTGATTCAGGCAGGTTAAGACAGGTGTTTATAAACCTTCTGTCAAACGCAGTTAAATTTACAGAAAACGGAGAAGTAAGAGTAAAGGTTGTATCTGAAAAATATTCTGTTAACCAGTTACGTCTGACGTGTTCCGTATCAGATACAGGTGTTGGGATCCCGCCGGAAAAAATCGCGGTTCTGTTTCAGCCGTTCTCGCAGGCTGATGGGTCTCATACAAGGAAATTCGGTGGTACGGGACTTGGCCTTGCGATCTGCAAGCAGATTATCTCGCTTATGGACGGATCCATCTGGATCGAGAGTGAAGTCGGTCGCGGCACTGCTTTTTATTTCACAGCGGTGTTAAAATTTCAGAAGCAGATCAGTTTCCTGGATAAAATAAAAGCAAAAGGCAATCCACAGCCGGAAGAGACGCCGGCAGCGGAAGGGCCGGACCGTGAACAAATACAGGAAGTTCAACCCACATTCCAGCAGCCTGTTTCAAGCCCGTCAGCCGAGGTGTTTACCGGCAGAAGCGAAAAAACTTCATCCGGCGAAAATCAGGTTTTTGAAAGAAACCGTTTTTATTTGTATGGTACGGACCACTTCAAGCCGGAGATAAAAAAACTGCGCAATGGGTATAAGGTACTTCTTGCCGAGGACAACCCGGTGAATAAGAAAGTAGTGATGCGGATCCTGGCCGATGCCGGCTTTACAGTAACGGCAACTTCAAACGGCCTGGAAGCTTTAAACGCGATCGCTGCCGACGATACTTTTAATTTAGTCCTGATGGATGTTCAGATGCCTGAGATGGACGGATTCAGCACAACGCAAAAAATACGTTTGCTGAAGAAAAGTGTTTCCAAGGTCCCGATCATAGCGCTTACGGCACACGCTCTGGCAGGTGACCGTGAGAGGTGTATGGCGGTGGGGATGAATGATTATCTGACAAAGCCGATTAAGAACGATGAACTTCTGTCGATAATTGATAAGTATCTTGGCGTTGACTATTCGAAAATAAAACCTTCCGATCCGACCGTAGAGTCGGTAGACTTTGGCAATGAACTCTTCGACCGGGAACATTTCAAACTGATCAGCCTCGATACTCCGGAATTTCAGAAGGATCTTCTTGAGACTTATATTGATGATACAAGGAAGCGCCTGGTACAACTGGAAACGGCAATCAGAACTGCCGATATGCATACAGTCATAGCTGAGAGCCATACAATAAAAGGCGCCAGCCACTCGATCGGAGCGAAGATGATGGGTGACCACGCTAAAGATATCGAAATGTCCGGAAGAGCGGGGGAGATAACAGGATTGATTGAAAAATTCGGTGTTATGAAAAAAACTTTCGAGTCACTTCTTGAGACTCTGAAGGAATACCTTTAATCTGTTTTATGCAGCAGAATTGAAATAAAAAAAGAAGCGCCTGTGCGGCGCCTCTTTTTGTGCTTATATAAATGACAGAAGTATTTTAATAATCCGCAGCTTTGAAATCCTTGTGCCTGGTCCAAAGTAGAGTAACTCAAAGGCAGGCAAAGGACTTTTTACTTCGACTTCCATTCGTTCAGCAGTTTCTCCATCGCCGGAATGTCATACGGCTTGTTCGCCATTTTATTTCCGAGTGATAACGCTTTTTCCATCACTTCCGATGCAGCTTTTTTATCTCCGCTCTTGGCAAGCAGCTGCGCTTTAATCTTCAGGTTCTGGTAATTCTCCTGCATCATAATCGAATAGTCTGACCATTTCAGTCCTTCTTTGGGATCGATATCGGCGGAGAGGATATATGTTGCCGCAGAATTAGCGGTTGACCACGAAAATCTTTTTCCGATATTATCGAGAACAATTTTTTTAGTATCAATAGTAAACGGAACGCTGATCTTGGTTTTTTCCCATTTAAGCACGAGAGATGCTGACCCGTCTGTGATGTCTTCAAAATCAAAAGTGAGCCTTTCGTTCATCTCGCACTGAACGGGTTTTACGTTTAATCTCAATGCATCATTTTCTTCCTTATAACCTGTATCCCCCCAAAGCTGGGTATCTTTACTGAAGATCACTGTCCAGGTATCTTTTCCGGGAAGCATATGGTTTCCGTATGTTCCGGCAGCAAGTGATTTCCCATTTATAGTAACAGGTTCAGGGAACTGAACCGTAGTATTTTCATTCGCACCGACGCGCCAGATTTTATCGTAAGGAACGAGTTCACCCCAGATGACCCTTCCCTTAACCGCCGGGCGGGAATAAGTAACTGTGATATCCGAAATTCCAATTGTCTGCGTCAGCTTAGAGAGAGGGCTGACGCGGGGAATTAATGACTGCGCTGACGCAATAAATGAGAATGTAATTATAAAAAGAAAAAGGGCTGATAGTCTTAGACGCATAGAAACACTCCGGTAATTTATTAATGAATTACCGAATTTATATAAAATCAGAATATGAGGAAAGTTAAATCACTCCGGTTACGGGAGTTCTTTCTTCTTTTTTTGCCAGGTATCGTACCATTCAGTGTGCGGCATTGTTACAGGGAAAGCAAGAATTTTCCCGCCGAATCCCAGAAGCTTAAATACAACCATATTATTTGATTTAAGTTCAGAGTTAATTGCCTTTGAAAGATCAACCTTTAAATTCTTTGATGCTGCAAATGCGGCAGTCTTCCCGTTGATAAGGTTTTTGTACTTGTCTATGTGGGCTTCCTGTTTATACTGCTCTTTTACTTCAGAGAACGCGGATAAGGATGCTTTTTCTTCAACCCGGTCCAAAAGTTTTATAATATGATAACCTTCCCCGGTTCTGACCGGTCCGAAAACCTCTCCTAATTTTAGGCCCGAAGCAGCCGTTCCGAGTTCGCCAAGCTGGCTGACAGGCAATAAGCCCCACACTCCGCTGCGTGATTTAAGTGAATCCCGCTGCGTATATCTTTTCGCGAGGGACCCAAAATCAGCTTTAGATGAAAGGGAATTAAGTACATCTTCAATTACATTAAGGGAATCAGTCAGGATTTCCGCGATATTTAATTTAACAATTCCGCTCCCGGAACTTACTTGCCTGTTATAAAGCGCCAACGCTTCATCTTCCGTTACGCTCACTGAATCGAAATACTTCTGTTTTGCCATATAAGACAGATAGTACTCCCGCCATATTTCAAGTTGTGTAAGATCTTCTTTGAAATCAGAAAGATTCCTTTGTTTTGCTTCGCGGTAAAGCAGTTCGTATTCTATGATCCTTTTTACATAAGCGCTGAGTTTCCTCGCAATGCCCGAAGCCGTAACGGAGTCAGTTTTGAAAGTCTCGTAACTAAGGTTATCCAGAAAATCATTCAGACTCAGCGGGCCCGGAGAAAACAAAATAAAAGGGAGGGAAAGCGAATCCGGGGTATAAGTTTTTTTAATTTTAATTATATCGCCGGCAGAAAGTTTAAGAGATTCCGCAGTTGTATCAGTCCTGGCAGTGTATACACTCTCGATCCTCCCAACCAGGCCCCGGAAAAGATAACCGTCAGTTTCAACTCTTTTACTTCCGAAAAACTTTCTGTAGAAATCAGAATAATATTTCTCAACCTGCCGGTCGTGCAGGAGCCGCCGGATGAATGAATTAACTTTATCCCGTTCTTCAGCCGATAAAGTTTTTTCTGCTCTTTCGCGAAGATAGAATATATACCAGTTCCCTTTATCAGGAAACGGCCCGGAATAATCTCCCGGATTTATCAGAGAATAAAATACGTTCTCAACGGCTTCATCCGTTTTTCCGTATTCAATTTCGATGGGTGAAAGCTGCATTTCTGTTTCCTGCCTGCCGGCAAACAGAGTGTCGAACTTAATTCCCGAGTTAAGGGCCGTATACAAATTGAAGATTTCAGATGAATCAGTGGAAAAAAGGAAATTGATCCGGAGTGTGGTTTTAGCTTTCTGAAATGCCCGTATCAGGTCGAGGTCAGTTACATTTACTTTATTTTCAATCTCCAGTTTGAAAAGCATATCCCTGTAGAAGGCCCTCATAAGCGGATTGAATATCTGCTTAAATTCCTTTGTGGTATCTATTCCAAGCTGCTTTCCTTCTTCCGCCCATAATTTTTCAGAGACGAGCGACAGAAGGAAATTCCTTTTCTGTAACATCTCCCCGTCGGTTCCGGGAATTTTCTGCTGTGGCATAAATTCAAAACGGTTTTTCAGTTCCTCAAAATCCAGGGCGTTCCCGTCAAACGAAGCAGGAGGTCCGCTTTTTTTCTGAGGAAAAACCAGGGCGGAAGTGAGAAGTAAAATTGTAATTACAAGTGCTTTGATATTCAGGGTACTTTTCAAGCCATCAGCCCTTCTTCATCAAACAGCAGGTGGTCATAAGATTCGCGGTTTCTGACGACGGTAAATTTATCGCCGTCAACCAAAATCTCAGGAGGCCGCCTGCGCGCGTTATAATTAGAAGCCATAACCATACCGTAGGAACCTGATGACATTATTGCAAGGAGATCGCCGGACGCAGATTTGTAAATCTCCCTGTCCTTCGCGAAAAAGTCTCCGCTTTCACAAACGGGGCCGACGACATCGGCCTTAATTGTTTCCTTTGAGCTTAGCGTAACAGGCTGAACGTGATGATAAGCGCTGTAAATGCTGGGACGGAGAAGATCATTCATTGCTGAATCAACGACATAAAAGGTTTTATTGCCGTTGGTTTTTGTATACTCAATCCTGGTAACGAGGATTCCTCCGTTAGCAGTAAGGAAACGGCCCGGTTCAAAAAATACCGTCGCGCCGGCTTTCTTTACTATAGGGGTTATTGCAGCCGCAAAATCCTTTATTGAAAAGGGTTCTTCATCGCTGTACCTAACTCCAATACCGCCGCCCACATCCAGATGCTGAAGAGGAATTCCCATTGATGCAATTTTATTGTACAAGGAGGTTAACCGTTCAACCGCCTCAATAAACGGTGAAAGAGTTGTGATCTGCGAGCCGATATGCATATCGATGCCGGTGAAATCGATTCCGGGATAATCCTTATGAGAGCGGTAAATATCGAGTGCCTCTTCTATACGTATACCGAATTTATTCTCGGCAAGGCCTGTCGATATATACGGATGAGTATTTGCATCGACATCCGGATTGACTCTGAGCGCCACTCTCGCTTTAATGCCGAGAGAGAGTGCAATCCTGTTTATTGACTCGACCTCTTCGCGGCTCTCCGCTTTGATCATCAGGACATCGTGGTCAAGACCGAGCTTGATTTCTTCGGCGTTTTTGCCAACGCCGGTCAGGATCATCTTTGACGGTTTCGCGCCTGCTTTAATCGCGCGGTAAAACTCACCCGCGGAATTAACATCCACACCCGCGCCGTTTTGCACGAAGGTTTTTATTACGCTGAGATTAAAATTGGATTTTGCGGCATAAAATATTTCCGACTCAATTCCCGCAAACGCTTCGCGGAACGCGAGGAGGCTGCTGATAAAAAAGTTTTTGCTGTAAATGTATGCAGGAGTTCCGGTTGAGGAGATAATATCTTTTACCGGGACACCTTCGCACCAGAGTTCATTATCTTTATAAAAGAAAAAACCGTTTTCGAATAAATTCATAATCTGTGTTGTATCCGTTTTGTTTAACGCCAGAACACTTTATCGCCGGTGGTTATGTTATGCCTGTCGCAAAAGCCGGCTACTACTTCGACAACATACTGTGCCGGCGCTGAAGCCGGGTAAGACTGTTCGCTGTATGGCGTTGTGTTTTTGTGAATTGTTACAATTTCGCGCTTACTGTTAATGAAGATCATATCCAGCGGCATTATTGTATTCTTCATCCAGAAAGACAGCCTGTCTTCATAAGGGAAGACAAACAGCATTCCCTGAAGTTCGGACATCCCTTCGCGGTACATCAGGCCGAGTGAGCGGTCGTAGTCAGTGTCCGCGATTTCAACATCGATTTTAATTTTGCTGACACCCGCTGTATCGGCGAAATAGACTTCACCTTCTTTTTGGACCGGTGGTTTTTTTGTTT
This sequence comes from uncultured Ignavibacteriales bacterium, assembly GCA_903843135.1. Classification (GTDB taxonomy): domain Bacteria; phylum Bacteroidota; class Ignavibacteria; order Ignavibacteriales; family Ignavibacteriaceae; genus JABWCL01. The sequence continues at coordinate 8,839 of CAIMOS010000165.1, forward strand.
CTTCGCGCGGCGGTTCAGGTGCCTGATTATTTGTCGGTATTACCATAACGAGTATTACAGCGGCTAAAATGATAACAGTAAAGATGTAAATTAATTTTTTGTTTCCCTTTTGGGCAGACGGCTTATTAACTTTATTTTGCATTAAGTTCAGATATAATAAAAACTATTGATTAAAATTCTTTCAGGGCTTCAATAATATAGCGGGCCTCAAGCCCCCATTCTTTCTCTGTTTTTGCGAGCCACTCACAATATTTGTCCCCTTTCCCCGCGCAAAATCTTTCAACCGCAACAACCTTCGTGTCAAGGAAGGCTGTGCACCAGCCGGATACATAGCCTGCAAGAGTCCAGCAAACAGGCTGATGATTATCCTGATGATAGACAGAGTGCTGTTCTGCTTCGCAGGAATTTACCCACTTGCCTGCCACACTCAGTTCTTTGCGGGGACGACTGAACCGCGTGTCATAAACCTCGGTCTGAGCAAGCCCTTCCCACGCCTGCAGCCTGAATCCGGCGAGAAGAAGTTCCTCTTCACTCTCGAATTCATAATTGTTCTTCACCTGCAAAAAATCCGCGAATCCTGCCTGATAACCAAACCTGAGCATTACCGCGCGGGCTTCTTCAAATCCGAGTTTTGCTAAAAGACTTTCGCGCAGGGTGCCGAAAGCATCGACGTCCAGAACCATCAGCCTGCTGTCCTTGAACGCGGCAAATCCGGTCTCAGGGGAAAGGGTCATCTCTTTCCTGTAATCAAGGTCAATAGCTTTCATGGCTCAATTGCTCATTTATTTATTATTGATCTTAAAAATAAAGAAAGTTTAAGGAATTAAAAATTATCAGTAACAGTGACAGTGACAGTCTCAGTAACAGTTTTTTGTAGTGACAGGGCTTGCCCTGTCCGGCGCGTTTGAACAGAAGTGTGCAACTCATTTCAATGGCGGTTAGGGGATGGGGGAGACGAAAAGGGGTTTTGAGATTTGGGGAAAACTTATTAAATTTAATCAGATAAAAATATCCGTTTATGAAGGAAAATTATGTTACGCGAAATTATTGAAATAGATGAAGAAAAATGTGACGGCTGCGGTGTATGCGTACCTGCGTGTGCCGAAGGCGCTTTACAGATAATTGACGGCAAGGCCAGGCTGATTTCGGACCTGTTCTGCGACGGTCTTGGGGCCTGTATTCAGGAGTGTCCGCAGGATGCGATTACAATTGTTAAGAGGGAAGCCGAACCGTATGACGAAATAAAGGTTATTGAGAATATGATTATCGCCGGGGAAAACACGATGGTCGCACATCTGCGCCACCTTCACGAACATAATGAGATTGAACTGCTTTCGCAGGCGCTGGAATTCCTTTCTGAAAAGGGAATTTCCATAGAACCGGAAAAAATCTATTCGAAAAAAGAAAAAGCCTGCGCGTGCGCCGGATCGCCGGTGGTGGATTTCAGGGAGATCGAAGAAACGAACGAGGTAGGGAGCAGGACCTCATACCTCTCGCACTGGCCGGTCCAGTTGCATCTGCTTTCCCCGAACGCGCCTCAGTACAAGGGGAGTAATTTGCTTTTGACTGCGGACTGCGTGCCCTTTGCTTATGCTGATTACCACAAAGATTTTCTCAAAGATAAAACCCTTGCAATTGCCTGCCCGAAACTCGATTCAAACCAGCTGGTATATATGGATAAACTGACCGCGTTGATCGGTAGTGCCGGAGTTCAATCGATTACTGTGATGATAATGGAAGTGCCGTGCTGTTCGGGATTATTCAGGCTTGCAAAGGCAGCTGTTGATTATTCCGGGACAAATGTGCCTTTAAAAGTGATCGTTATTGGGATTGACGGTAAGGTCAGAAAAAACTGATTAATCCTTTGTCAGGGATAATGTCCTTAATTATACCGATCTCAGAGCAAAGTTACATTATGTTTTTAATCCCCGGCCGGATTAGTTACATTTAATAATCGTTTTTACTTTTTCGCTTCAGCGGGGAGATGTTTGGTAATCTTTCTGCTTATTTATTTAATTCTTTTATATAAGTGCCTGCGCGGATTTCTGCCCGGCACTTAAATTGTTTATTTATTTACATTATCCTAACGAATCATCCGGTAAAGGAGTTCCCCTGAAAAATCAGATTGGTATAAGTGATTCGGATTTCAGAAAGTTTTTTGAAGCATCCGTAGATATTCTCTGCGTTACTGATCCCCAATTTATCCTGTTAAAATCAAATAAAGGGTTTGAAAACTTATTCGGATGTGGTGCGAATGATCTGAGCGGCAGAAGTCTGCTTGAGTTTGTGCACCCTGATGACAAAGAGCGTACATCGGAGGTCATTAAATCGACAGGCAGCAACTTTCCTGTTAAAGGTTTCGTGACCAGAGTCCGGGCGAAATCCGGAGAGTATAAATTCCTTGAATGGAATTTCATTCCCGTCGGTAATTTGTATTACAATTCAGCGCGCGATATATCTGTCAGAATTGAGGCAGAGAGAGCCGTAACCGAGAGCGAAATGCGTTATCGCTTTCTTGCCGAGCATTCGACGGACATCATCTGGTCGCTGGATCCAGAAACTTTCAAATTTACTTACGTGAGCCCCTCGGTTGAAAAGGTTTTTGGCTATACGGTGGAAGAAATGAAATCCATCAAAATGGAAGATTTTATGATGCCGGAGTCGCTCCCGGTGGTCGTGGAATCCACCCAGAGGCTGCTGAAGGAGTTCCGGGAGAAAGGTACCGCCCAGCCTCAGTTGAATGTTAACAAACTTATAAGAAAGGACGGCTCCAGTTACTGGTCGGAGGATGTTACTTCTGTTCAGTTAAATGCCGAGGGGAAGCTTGAAATGATAGGCGTCTCCAGAAATGTGGATGACAGAGTGGAGGCTGAGACGAAGCTCCGTGAGAGAGAACGCACTTACAGATTTCTTTATGAGAATATGGACGATGTCGTCTGGCTGCTGGATATCGAAACAATGAAATTCACCTATGTAAGCGCATCGTCTGCGAAACATAGGGGCTATACTCCGGAGGAAATTATCAATATGGGAATTGAAAACTCTGTCAGCTCTTCGTCCCTCCCGTTGGTCATACAAAAAATTGAAAGTCTGATACAGAGATTTAATGAAACAGGGGAAAACGCGTCCGAAAAATTGGTGGTTCAGCAAGGCACTAAGGATGGCGGTTTTGTCTGGTCTGAAATATCCGGAACGATTCACAGAGATCAAAACGGCAGACTGGCGATTGTAGGAGTTGCACGCAACATTTCCGATAAAATCGAAGCAGAAGGGAAAATAAAGGCGTTTGAAGAAAGGCTGCGCTTTATTTACGAGAATTCAATTGATGTACTTTGGCAGCTTGATGCCGAGAACCGGAAAATAGCCTTTATAACCCCATCCATTGAGAAGCTGACAGGCTATACTCTGGATGAATTTACTTCTATGAACTTTGATTCCTATTTTACGGAGGAATCTCTGCCGCTCGCCAAGCAAAAAGTATTTGAGTATGTAAAGAGTACAAGACAAAACGGAAAAAGCGGTCCGGAACGCATTCTGCTTCACCAGAATACCAAAGCCGGGGGATCTGTTGCGGTTGAAATGGTCATATTCGGACATCTGACAAACGAAGGTAAAGTTGAAATCAGCGGAATATCCAGAGATGTTACAGAAAGGTATGAAGCTGAGAAACTTATTCAGAAGCAAAATGCAGAACTTTCCGGACTGCTTTCTGAGCGCGACAAATTATTTTCAATTATTGCTCACGATCTGAGGAGTCCATTCCACGGATTGCTCGGCTTTGCCGAACTTTTCGGTAACGCGATTAATGAGGGAGATGTTACAACGGTTCTGGAACTTGGAGAGAAATTCCATCCTTTGGTTAAAAATCTGTATAATCTGGTTGAAGAACTGCTCGAATGGGCTATGCTTCAGCAAAAAGCAATCACTTATGTTCCGTTGAATATTTCAGTTAAATCGGTAGTCACCAAAGTTATTTCTCTTTTTGAAGCTGCCATCAGGGAAAAGGAACTGATTATCCAAAATAATATTCCAAACAGTTTGCTGGCCTTTGCCGATGAGAAAATGCTTAATGCCATTCTCAGGAACTTAATTTCAAACGCGATTAAATTCACACCGGCAGGCGGGGAGATAAAAATCACTGCGACAGTCAATAAAGGAAAGATTGAGATTTCGGTAAGTGATACAGGGATAGGAATACCTCCTACGATTGCGAATAATTTGTTCAGTCTTGGAAAAACCACCAAACGCAAAGGCACGGCCGGAGAGCTAAGCGCGGGCCTTGGCCTGATCCTGACGAAAGAGTACGCTGAAAAGAACGGCGGAACGTTAAGGTTTGAGACGGAAGTAAATAAAGGAACCACATTCTACTTCACGCTTCCCGCGGCGATGTGATTATTTACGAATCGAGGATTAAAGTTTTGATATTTTCAACCAACGGCAAAATTGCTTGCTTGTCAGAAAATCTATACGCTTTTTTATGTCCCCAATTTATACTAAATTAGGGACACAAATGGCAGACTTATATGAACCTTAACATTCAACAAAAAATAATAAAAAAAATAAACCGTAGCAGGCGGGGCGTTATTTTTTTTAATGAAGATTTCCAAACTTTCGGTGGCAGGGAAGCAGTTAAAAAAGCTCTACAGCGCCTCGAAGGGAATGGAGAAATCGAACGTATAGCGAGAGGCATTTATGTCCGACCCAAGAAAAGTAAAGTTGTAGGCAAGGTATACCCCTCGATTGAGGAAATTGCGCGCGCAATCGCCCGTCGTGACAGGGCGAGAATAATTCCTTCGGGGGCGTTTGCGCTGAATCGTCTTGGTTTGTCTGAACAGGTACCCATGAATGTTGTTTATCTTACTGACGGGGCGCCGCGGAAAATTAAGATCGATAAGCGTACAATCACCCTGAAAAAATCTTCACCGAAAAACCTTGCGGCGAAAGGGGAAATAAGCAGTTTACTGATTCAGGCATTAAAGACACTGAGTAGAGAAGAATTGACCGGAAGTGAACATATGCTGATCAGCAAACTGTTAAATAAGGAAGATAAGTCAAAACTCCGTCATGATTTGCTGCTTGCACCAGGGAGAGTCAGAAATATGATTTATAAAATTATGAACAGG
>CAIMOS010000166.1 GCA_903843135.1 uncultured Ignavibacteriales bacterium
CCTTCGATCGCTGCCCTTCCGCCCGCGACGTTTATAGGCGCGCTTCCAAGAAGAATGAGTCCGCCCCAGTCACCGTACCTCGGTCCGCGCGAGGCGCCCTGCCTGGCGAATTCACTTGTAAATACAACCGGCCTCTGTGCTGTGCCTTCGGCGATCAGTTTTCCGCCCGGCTTGACAATGAGTGAACCCTGGGTGGCGGCTTCTCCAAAAATAATTGTGCCGGGTTGAATTGTGAGTGTTGCCAGTGAGTCAACCCTGACAAAACCCCTTAATAAATATGTGTTATCAGATGTGAGTGTCCTGTTTGAAGTTATATTTCCTTCAATCACCACGGGAGACTGCGCGAAAGCAACTGCCGCAGCAATTACGGCAAAGGTAAAGATTTTTTTGAGCATAAAGTTTCCTTATTTAATTAAATTAAAATTGATACGTAACCGAAAATGAATACTGAGATGAAGTCTTATAACGTTCCGCTGTTTTTTCACCTGCCGGAGTTTTCTGAATGAAATGATAATCCTGCGCAAGGAGATCGCGCACCAGGAATTTCACGGAGAACATTCCGAGAACTTTTTTACTGAGCGAAAAATCAACCTGGTCCCTGGCTTTTTCGATGATATCTCCCAATCCCGCAAATCCTACTCTGGATATCCTGTCCCCCACTTTATTATAAGTAAGTGAGGATGAGAATTCGTTCTCGTAATTATCGTAGTAGAGCCCCGTATTGATTATATAATCAGACTGGCCCTGTAACGGACGTTTGGAAGCCTGGAAGGATGATTTTGAAGCATCATCAGTAAGAGTTATCTCTGAGTTGATGAAACTGAGGTTGCCGGCGAGTGAAAAATTCCTGAATAACTCCCCTGCAAACGCAAGCGATTTACGGAGTTCGAATTCTACGCCGTAGTTAACTGCCTTTTTAGCATTTGTGAACGATCTGATCGGATCAAGAGTCGCGGCTATCAGTATCTGTTCAATCGGCTTATCGAAATTTTTATAGAAGAAGCTGACCGCTGCAAGTTCACCTGCCCCGGGATACACTTCGAACCTGACATCGTAATTGTGTACGAGAGTTCTTTCAAGGCTGGTGTCACCCATCACCAATTCATTGGCAACAAAATCATAGTAGGAATAAGGGGCAAGTTCCCTGAACTCCGGACGGGCAAGCGTTATACTGAAAGCCGACCTGATATTAATATCCTGGTTTAATTTGTATGTAAGGTTAAGGCTTGGGAGATAATCAGTATAATCCTTTACAACATCAACTTTCACGTTTGTAAGAGTTCTGCTGCTCAGCACCTGTTTTGAATTTTCCACGCGCAGCCCGCCTACAAATTTTAACTCTGCAAGAACATCATAATCGAACATCAGGTAACTTCCGAGTACTTCCTGCCTTGTATCGTAACTGTCGGAAGGCTTCGTCATTTCCAGGACCTGGATAAAGTTATTGCTGAAATTTTCAGGCGTAAATATCTGCTCAACCGGGCCTTGAAGCACAGTGTCTTCACGGAGGAAATTGCCGGACGGCAGGTTTTTGAATCCGAAAGAACGGGCATCAAATTCTCTCGACTTACTGTCATAAAGGAATCCGACTTTGATCTTTGGCATTGCCGGCGATTCAAAAGGCTGAACAGTAAAATCGGTGTTAACGCCATAAACCCGGTCATCAAGTTTGCCGAAGAAACGGGTAGCCAATGACGGGTCCAACTGAAAACGGAGAGGTTCATTCGGTTCATCAAGCGATCTTCTGTAGGAATAGTTCCTGGCATCAGGTTCATCTCTTTTCGACCTTGAGTAGCTCAGGTTCCATTCCATATTCACGCCGTGGAGCAGATCAAAATAATGCGCGCCAAGGAGCTGATTCGAAAGGAGGTTCCTTGAAACGAACCGCAGGCCTGTATTCTCCCGGTACTGGCCGCTGTTATAATCCTCTCCTTTATAAACCGCCGTGATGTCCTCCCCATCCTGGTTAAAAATATTCTTAAAACTTATTTTGTTTGTGCTGCCAAACTTATAGCTCAGATTGAAAAGCGCTCCCAGCGTGACATTGCGCGAATAAATATCGCCCGCGTATTCAAATTTTGTACCCTGGAAATCGTAACTGTTACGCTCAAGGTTTTTAATATCATAGGAATTGGAGTATGACGCGGAACCAACAATACCGATAACATCTCCGTTCTCAAAATCATACCTGTCGCCTAAACTAAGTTTGAATGAGCCGTTAACAGGCGACCTGGATCCTTCGACGCCCCAGTTATTGGAAAATGATTTACCGTAATTGCCCAGATCATTATCGCTCATCGCTCCGTTCAGTTTTATCCCCTCAAGCGCCGAGGGAAGGCTGCGGACACCGTTATCATATCCCAGAAAATCTGAATTTGCTCCTGCGTACTTTACAAAATCAGAAAGATTATTTTCTTCCTCATAAGAAGCCGCAATGTTCAGGTCAACGAAAAATTTCTGGGGGAATTCCAGAGTCTGAATCTGGACGAGTCCGCCCGAAAAGTCCGCCGGTTTATCAGGCGTAGAAGTCTTCGCGGTCAGAACATTCTCGATAAGGCTGGCGGGGAAAATGTCGTACGAGAAACTTTTTTTCTCCGGATCAGTACTGGGCAGGTTCGCGCCGTTCAGCATTGTATTATTATATCTGTCGCCGATTCCTCTGATTACGGCATATTTACCGTCAGAAATCGTAACACCGGTCATACTCTTAAGGACATCAGTACCGGTCGAACTGCTGTTCTTTTTAATCAGTTCGCTGCTTAATCCGTCAACAATGCTCAGTGAGTTACGCTGAAGTTTGAGTACGCCTGCCTCGCTGTTTCTCATTGCGTCCGCAGTGATTACAACTTCATCAAGCTGTGTCATAACAGGATCGAGAGAGACGTCCACCCTGCTTTGGTTTTTATCGGTAACCTTTATACCCTCAATAAGCAAAGGCCGATATGAGATAAAAGAAACCTTTAACGAGTATGTGCCTTCAGGCAGATTCCGGACAGTAAAATTGCCGTCAATATCAGTTGAGGCGCCGAATGCCGTACCTGCAACGATCACATTCGCGCCGATAAGTTCTTCATTTGTAGTCTTATCAGTAACTTTGCCGGAAATACTCCCTTTACTCTGGGAATACACAGACTGCGAACTAAACAGAAGAAACAGGGCCAGAAACACTTTGTGATTAAATTTTAACATAAAATTCCTTAATAAATAATTTCCATCGACGCCCCCAAGTTACTTTCCCAATGTTAAGCCAGGGTTAAGGCAGTGTTAAGAAATTGTTAATTCGCGGCTGTGTTTTTTGCCTAATTGGGAGGGGTTATTTAGCTCAATGAAGTAAAGAATCAGTAAAAATAAATGTTGACTGTAATGGTCAGATAAAATTATATTGTATACCAACATCTCACGAAATTAATTAGCGGGAGATAACGAGGATTCTCCGTAGCAAAATCCCCGGTTTAATTACCCCCATCTCAATCTCTGTTCGATGGTGAATCCGTCACAGTAACAGTAATCTGATGTTTGGGATTTGACTGAAAAAACTACCCGTAGAAAAGCATTAGTCATACGGGTGCAGAAACTAAAAATATTTTGATTCAGAAATTCGATTGTTGCCGGCGTGATACATTATAAAGTCGGTAACTGGCGCATTACAGACGAAGGGATTCACTGGGCAGATGAATCCGAAAGCAAGTTTTTTATCTCCAAAGAGACACTGCTGGAGCAGTGTATGGTAGCGGGGAAAAATATCTACGGATCTGTCCTATATCTGACCGAATGCGCCTGCAAAACAAAAGACGATCTGCTTTCACTGAACATCACTTTTATGCAGGCTGTTCAGCACCACGAACTCCGCTTTGATAATTCCATTTTTCTGGCAACGTTAAGCGAACAGCTCAAATCCATTAAGTCCAAAACTCTGATAGTTTGACCTGATATCCTTGTTCAGTCCGGTTCCGCTGTATTCGCAGTGGCGTTATTACGCAGTCATACACAGTAATAAGTAAACCCGGCATAAATAAAAAAGCCCCCGGAATCAGATCTATCCCGGAGGCCCTACACACACAACACAATAATTTATTTGAGGAGGACAAACTTTTTAGTTGAAATAAAATTATCTGCGGTGAGCCGGTAAATATAAATCCCCGACGCGAGATCCGCGGCGTTGAAACTTACCGAGTAAGAACCCGGCTGATTAAAATCATTTACAAGCACCGCAACTTCACTTCCGAGTAAATCATAAATTGCCAATTTCACATTTCCCGGTTTATCGAGTGTGTATTTAATATTTGTAACCGGATTAAACGGATTTGGATAATTCTGATACAGATCCATCTTAAGAGGAAGGACACCATCCGTTTCATCCACATCAGTGAACAATCCAATACCGTTGACCAGTCCAAAAACAACCTGATTGCGGGAATCTTCGCTTTTACCTGAAATAAATTCCCCCATAATGCCATACAGAGAATTACCTGCGGAGGAACTGTTGACTACAGCGCTCCGCCAGGCAGAAATTTTTACAGATAAATTCGTCCCGCCCTGAGCGAAAAGACTGCAGCTTTCGGATGATAAAAACAAAAACAGAAGTACTACAAGGTACTTTAAGCAATAAGACTTCATCACTGAATTCTCAGGATATATCTTATTTCCACCCCGTTGTAATAAAGTTTATGTCCGTTATTGTCTCTGACGTCAATTTCTACCCAGCCTTCGGGTATCTCATCGCCGGTAAATAACAATACTGTACCAACAGGAGCATTTCCTCCGGGATTACCCTGTCCGCGGACCGATATCCATTCGTAATCAGCAGGATTCGTCGACTCTTCAGGTACCGGCTTGTTATAAGCTACACCCATAAAAGCCTTGCCTCTTGGCTGATCAGTCATATTGGTTCCGAGAGAATCATCCGCATATTTGATCCAGGTGTATAAACTTGTTCCTGCATTACCTTGCGGACCCTGGGGGCCTTGTGGTCCTTGAGGACCGGGATCACCCTGATTTCCCTGCGGGCCTTGCGGACCTTGAGGGCCGGGATCACCCTGGTTTCCCTGCGGACCCTGCTGTCCCTGAGGGCCTGGATCACCCTGGTTCCCTTGTGGGCCCTGCTGTCCCTGAGGGCCTGGATCACCCTGCTGGCCTTGGTTACCTTGTGGACCCTGAGGTCCCTGATTACCTTGTGGACCAGGATCACCCTGCGGTCCGTGAGGACCTTGAGGTCCGGGATCGCCCTGATTTCCCTGGTTACCTTGCGGGCCTTGTGGACCTTGTTGTCCCTGGTTTCCTTGAGGACCAGGATCACCCTGCGGTCCGTGAGGGCCTTGCGGGCCGGGATCGCCCTGATTTCCCTGGTTACCTTGCGGGCCTTGAGGTCCTTGTTGCCCCGGTGCACCCTGGTTACCCTGGGGTCCCTGCTGTCCCTGGTTTCCCTGAGGACCCTGAGGACCTTGCTGTCCCGGGGCACCCTGGTTACCCTGAGGGCCTTGTTGAC
>CAIMOS010000167.1 GCA_903843135.1 uncultured Ignavibacteriales bacterium
GGAGAGTCGTACAGAAAGAAAAATGGACTCAAAAATTAAGCGCTAGATAGTAGTTTTTATGCTATCTTTTGAATCGCTAAACTAATTTTTAGGTGGGGAATATGGTGATCCTGAAACTGGGGAATAATGTGGTTTTTGACAGGCTTTTTTTCTGTGTTCAGATTAGTGTTTTCCCTTCCATTTCTTTCTCTCACAAGTTTATTCTCACTTTAGACCACTGTTTTCGGTGACAAATAACCGGTATTAAATGACAAACCCTGCCTTTCCGTTGAAGATAATTTATGTCAGATGCTCTGTATTTTATATTCGTTTTGAAATAAACGCAAATATAGGAGAAGTCGTGACTCAGATAAAAACATCAGGAATATTACAAGCAATCGGCAGGATCGCTGTTTTTTCTTTAATCCTTTTTTCTGCATTTGCCTGCAAAAAAGGTGAATCGCCGACGAGTTCAGCCACCGCTGGTGTCCTGAAAATCGTTCCGCGTGAACCGGCATATAATGGAAGCTTTCCTGTTGCAGGAACAAGTCAAACCGGATGCTGGGACAGTACCGGCAACAGTATCACCGCTCCGTTACCTGATGCAGCATTTTATGGACAGGATGCTCAGTTTATCCATACAACGCCGTTATACACCAAAAGCAGTGACGGGCTTACCGTTAAAGACGAAGTCACCGGGTTAACGTGGCAGAAAACCTATGAAATACCAATTTTCGGGGGTATGTATTACTGGGCAGAAACTCAAACTGAGGTTGACAATCTGAACAAACAAAACTACGGCGGCTACAGCGACTGGCGCGTGCCAACCATAAAGGAGCTATACTCTTTATGGAATGCAAGCGCCGGATGGCCATATATTGATACAAACTATTTTGACATTTTATATACAAATGAAGAAGACCTGAGCCACGCCATATTTTGGAGCAGCGACAAATATACCGGAGTTTTGGGCAACATAAGCGGCGGACACGGCGAAGCATCCGGTGATGAACTTGCTTTTGGTGTAAATTTTGGCACAGGACATATTAAAGCATATAGTATCAGCGCCGGGCCAAAGCACTTTGTCCGTTGTGTACGCGGCAATCTTTCTTATGCCGTAAATTTATTTCAAAACAACTACGATGGCACTATTTCCGATTTGGCTACCGGCCTAATGTGGCAGCAAACAGACAACGGTTCGGGAATGGATTGGAAACATGCTCTGGAGTATGCACAAGCGCAGAATATGACAAATTATCTGGGGCACAATGACTGGCGATTGCCGAATACGAAAGAACTTCAAAGTATTGTGGACTACACACGCTCGCCCTATGCAACAAACTCAGCCAATGTAGGTCCGGCAATAAATTCAGTGTTCAGTTGTACCGGTATTCAAAACGATGGCGGGAAGGATGACTATCCGTATTACTGGACAAGCACATCCGCAATTCCGCAGCCAAACGGAACTTACTCTTACGCGTGGTATGTGGCTTTTGGCCGGGCAGAAGATGGAAACGGCGAAGACCTTCACGGAGCCGGTGCAGTACGATTTGACGCGAAGATTTTAGGCAGCGGCGCAGGTGAAGAAAGGGTGCTAAACTATGTGCGGCTCGTTAGAAATATCAATTAAACTATCAGGAAAATAAAAAATGAAAAAATTATTAAAAGGATCAACCGCAGTCAATCTTATTGCAATTGTTTGCATTGCAGTAATGACAAACTTTATCGGGTTTAGCCAAAGCAATACTTATTCAATTGTCGGAACTGGCCAGACATTATCTTATGACTCCTTATCTGCAATAACAATGCCCGCCTCAGGGCAGGCATTCTTCGGACAGAATTCAAATCATCCCGGAAACACACGTTCATATACTAACAACGGTAACGGCACTGTAACCGACAATTTAACCGGGCTGATGTGGGTGCAAACCGAGGACAGAACCGGTGACGGAATAATTAATTTCTATGATAAACTTACTTATTATGAAGCAATGGACAGCGCGGCAACGTGCACCACGGGCGGTTATAATGATTGGCGTTTACCTACCATTAAAGAACTGTATTCCCTTGCTATGTTTTACGGATATGAACCGGGCCCGGGGCAGTCTACTTGCGGAAAATTTATTGATGAGACTTATTTCTCTGTGGGTTACGGCGACGTGAACTCACGGTTACACGGCAGCCTTGGAACTGAACGGATTATTGACGGTCAAATTGCATCTTCTACGAAATATGTAAGTATGACATTTGGCGGACAGGAAACTTTTTTCGGGTTCAATTTTATTGACGGACGAATTAAAGGATATCCGACTACTTACATTGTTCCGGAATGCGGAACAGCAAAGCATTTCTATGTGCTGTATGTTCGCGGAAATACAGCGTATGGAACAAATCAATTTGTTAACAACGGAAACGGAACAATTACCGATAATGCAACCGGGCTTATGTGGATGCAAAACGATAACGGAACCGGCCTTACCTGGGAGGACGCATTAAGTTATGCTGAAAACCTGACCTATGCCGGATATTCGGACTGGCGGTTACCCGATACCAAGGAATTACAAAGTATAGTTGACTATACCCGTTCTCCGGCAACAACTAATTCCGCTGCAATTAATCCGGTATTCAACTGCACTCAGATAACCAACGAAGGAGGCGCCGCGGATTATCCCTGGTACTGGAGCAACACTACTTTTTCTTCGGCGTCAACGGCAAAAGGAGCAAGCGCCACTTATGTGTGCTTCGGAAGAGCAATGGGCTATTTCTCCGGTTTAGGGTGGACTGATATACACGGCGCCGGATGTCAGCGAAGCGATCCGAAACCCGGCAGCTTTGCCGGTTATACACACAACGGAAACGGATATTATAATCCTAATGCTCCGCAGGGCGATGGTGTCAGGATCTATAACTACGTAAGACCTGTCCGCAGTGCATTTACAACAGACGTAAATAATCAGGGTTCAGATTTCCCCGATTCACATATGCTGTTTCAGAATTATCCAAACCCGTTTAATCCTGTAACATCTATTATATATAACATTCCTCAAAACAGTTTTGTCAATCTTATCGTTTACGATTTACTCGGCAATGAAATTGAAACACTCGTCAGGGAAAACAAAGCGGCCGGAAGCTATCGGGCAGACTGGAATGCCTCAAACTATCCGAGCGGGGTTTACCTCTGCAGGATCCAGGCAGAGGATTATGTTAAAAACATTAAAATGATTTTGATAAAATAAAAGGTAACGGATATTCCGGGAATGAAGTCCGTTAAAAATTGACGGACTTTAATATTCCGGTTCGCCGGCAACAGGTATTTACTACACAACACAAATAGAATCAGCGGACTATATCAATGCTTTTAAGAATCTCAAATTTTCAACGGACAAATGTGGAAAAGTATATATTTATAATTCCCTTTTTTATAACCCAACTGATCTTTGCCCAGAACAACAGGCAGAATATCCGGGGATCAGTTATTGACAATCTCTCTCATACATCACTTATCGGAGCAACTGTTCAAATAATGAATTCAGCGGAGAAAAAAGGATCTATTACCGATGTCAACGGGAATTATCTTCTTGCAGGCATTGCCCCCGGCAGATATGAAATCAAAGTATCATATATCAGTTACAAAAGTGTTCTCGTCCCTAACGTCGTTGTTTCCTCCGGTAAAGAAACGATATTGGATGTTTCTATGGAGGAAGATCTCAAAATTCTTAATGAGGTCATAGTCAGCGGTAACCAAAAAGACAAAACGATCAATGACCTTGCGTCGGTCAGTACGCGGCAATTTACAACGGAGGAAGTTAACAGATATGCCGGCGGCAGAAGCGATCCGGCGCGACTGGCAGCAAACTTCGCTGGCGTCAGCGCTCCCGACGATTCAAGAAATGATATCGTCATCCGGGGAAATTCGCCGGTGGGAGTTCTGTGGCGCATCAACGGAATGAATGTCACCAATCCCAATCATTTTGCATCCGTCGGTACTACCGGCGGCGCGGTGAGCGCTCTCAACACCAATATGCTGAAGAACTCGGATTTTCTTACTTCGGCTTTCCCCGCGGAATACGGCAATGCAACATCAGGTGTTTTTGACCTGGGCTTCAGGAATGGAAATACGAAAGGAAGAGAAACAACACTTCAGCTTGGAGTCATCACCGGATTGGAAGCAACCACAGAAGGGCCGATCAGTGAAGAGAATGGATCATCATATCTCGCCGGTTACCGGTATTCCCTTGCCGGTGTTGCAAACGCTGCGGGAATAGATTACGGAACGACCGCCGTTCCTTCGTATCAGGACCTTACATTTAATATCAATAGTGGTAATACATCGTTCGGCAGATTTACGCTTTTCGGCATTCTGGCTTCCAGCGCCATCAATATTGATGGCGCCAACACTGGTTCACTGTATGGCGGCGGGGACGGGCACGACTTCACCAGTCAAATTGGTATTACCGGACTGAATCATTTTTTGCAACTGAACACCAATTCATTTTTGAGTTCCAGTTTTGGTGTAAACTATTCCAGGACGAACACGGTCGATTATGCTACTGACCGGTTTACAAACACTTCCTACTCTCATGGGGAAACAAACGTTGCTAAAACGGGATATAATTTCTCTACAAGTTATAATTCGAAAATAAATTCTCAATTGTTTGTAAAAGCAGGCATTCAGGAAGAATTGATCGGATTGGATTTGTATTACAGAGAAAAGGAGAGGATCCAATCGGACTGGAAACAGATATGGGATTATGACGGATATACATTCCTGGCGCAGGCTTTTGTCCATATAAGATACAGTTTTAATGAGTATCTCACACTAAACACCGGCATTCACGCGCAGAAATTGTTCCTGAATAATTCATTTTCGGCAGAGCCCCGCTTCGCGCTGAAGTGTGCCATAAATGAAATTAGCAGTCTCAGTTTAGGATACGGGCTTCATTCTCAAATGCAGCCGGTCAATGTCTATTTTTTACAAACACAAAATCCTGACGGTTCTTACAGTTACAACAACAAGAATCTGGATTTTACCAAAAGCCATCAGTTCGTATGGGGTTATGATATACAACCGTTTGAGGACTGGCGTATAAAAGCAGAATTGTATTATCAATATCTCTTCAATGTTCCTGTCAATACTTATTCAAGCATTTACTCGATGCTGAATACGGGCGCAAGCTTTAAAACTGATCTGGAGGACAGCCTTGTGAACAGAGGAACAGGAAGAAATTACGGTATAGAACTGACAATCGAAAAATTCTTCAGCGACGGATACTACGGCCTTTTCACTTCATCGTTATATGATTCAAAATACACTGCAAGTGACGGCGCGGAACGCAATACAGCGTTCAACGGGAAATATGTATACAATCTTCTCTTCGGGAAAGAGTGGAACGTAGGAGATGACGGACGGAACACGATATCTTCGGATATCAAACTCACCAATGCCGGAGGACGGTACTATACGCCAATTGATATCGAAGCATCGCAAATTGCCGGGCATATGCAATTGAAAGGAGACGACTATGCGTATACAAGCCGTTATTCCAACTATTTCAGAATGGACTTTAAGATAGGTTATACAATAAACAGCAGCACGTCGCAGATATCCCACTCATTTTCACTCGATCTGCAAAATGTGACGAACAACAAAAATGTCTTTTCAGAAGAATATGTCGACAGGCAAAGAGGGCTAAAGACGACATACCAGCTGGGATTCTTCCCGAACTTTATTTATAAGCTGCAGTTCTGATGTGCATTTCAATTCTCGCGATTAAAACATATTTTGCGCTATGAAATCGCTCTCACTCAATTCGCGCAAAATTGAAGCAATAGTCTATGGAGTCCTCTGGCTCTTAGTCTTTGCCGTTCCGTTCTTCAGCACACGCGAGGCCAATATCTTGCAGTGGAAAAGGATTATCAAAGAATGGATTCATCTTTCAGCGTTCCTGTTAATATTTTTGTTAAATGTTAATGTTCTTGTACCGCGGTTATTGTTCGAAAAGAAATATCTTTTGTATTGTATATGGGCTGTGATAGTTTTGGCTTTGGTATTAGGGGCAATTCAGGTAAAAGAATTGAGCTTTGCACCCCGTGTCGATTCACCGGTTCATATCGTCCCCAACAGTTCCGGAGCCAATATTATAGTTCATCCAAATAAGCCGCCGCATATGATATTAATCGACAATCTTATCATTGCTATTCTTGTTCTCGGCGCAAGCACAGCATCCAAACTTGTTACGAAATGGCTTGAAGAAGAAAAATTAAGGAAGGATTTGGAGAAAGAGCAGCTTAAAACAAATCTGGCTTTGCTGCGTCATCAGGTAAGTCCGCATTTTTTTATGAATACACTGAACAACATTCACGCGCTTATTGATATCAACACGGAAGACGCGAAAGACGCGATCGTCCGGCTGTCTACTTTGATGCGCTATCTTCTGTATGACTCAGCGCAGGGGACTATCGCCCTTAAGAAAGAGATTGAATTCATCAACAGTTTTGTTTCCCTCGTGCAGCTCCGGTATTCGGACCAGGTGGATATACGGGTGAAGATGCCGGAGCAGATCCCGGATGTTAAAATTCCTCCGATGCTGTTTGTTTCGTTCCTTGAAAATGCTTTTAAGTATGGGGTGAGTTATCAGTCAAAATCATACATTCATTTTGAGCTGAAGATCCGGGATCACAATTTATTATGCAGCATTAAAAACAGTAAGCACAGTATCCGCACTCCTCAGGACAGTGAATATATGGGTATCGGACTGGAGAACATAAAGAAAAGCCTGCAATTGTTATTCGATAATAATTATACATTAAACATTGCGGACAATCAGAATTCATTTGAAGTCGATCTGGCCATTCCGCTATGAAGATACGATGCATAGCCATAGACGATGAACCGCTGGCGTTAAGCCAGCTGTCGGCATACATTCAGAAAACTCCGTTCCTTGAGTTGGCCGCGCAATGCCAGAGCGCTGTTGAAGCGCTGGATATCATAAACACCAATGATATTCAGCTTATGTTCATCGACATCAATATGCCCGATCTGAACGGGATGGATTTTGTAAAATCGCTTGCAGTAAAGCCGCTGATCGTTTTTACTACGGCATACAGCGAATATGCGGTGGAAGGTTTCCAGGTCGACGCCACGGATTATTTATTAAAGCCCGTCAGTTACAGCAATTTTTTAAAGGCGGCCAATAAAGCAAAGAAACTGCTCGACGGCGCGAAGAGCGCTGACAAGGAGAATATTAAAGCAACCGCGGACCATTTGTTTGTGAAATCAGAATACAGGCTGATCAGGATCGCGCTGTCAGATATCAAATATATTGAAAGCTCGCACGAGTATGTCGTATTACATTTAGCCATAGGCGCGCCGGTGAAAACAATGGCCAGTATGAAGTCCATCGAA
>CAIMOS010000168.1 GCA_903843135.1 uncultured Ignavibacteriales bacterium
ATAAAATGGCTAAAAAGATAACAGGTTACGTAAAACTCCAGATTCCTGCCGGTAAAGCTAACCCTTCACCACCAGTAGGCCCAGCGCTCGGTCAAAAAGGCGTTAACATTATGGAGTTCTGCAAGCAGTTTAATGCCCGTACATCCGGACAGGACGGCCTCATTATTCCTGTGGTTATCACGGTATTTTCTGATAAATCCTTTACTTTTATTACCAAAACTCCTCCTGCGGCAATTTTACTTCTCAAAGCTGCTAATTTGCCGAAGGGTTCAGCTGAATCCCACAGGACTAAAGTCGGTAAAGTCACCTCCGCACAGGTAGAGGAAATCGCAAAACTTAAGATGCCTGATCTGAACGCGAATGATGTTGAGCACGCTATGAGTATGGTCAAAGGTACCGCTCGTTCGATGGGTATTACTGTAGAATAATTATTTAAATCGGTGTAAAGATGAAAATTTCCAAAAGAGTTAAAACATTTACTGAAAAAGTAAATAAAGATAAAGAATACAGTTTAAGCGAAGCAGTAAAGATCCTCAAAGATAGCTCAAAAGTTAAATTTGATGAAACTCTCGACTGCGCGATCAAACTCGGCGTTGACCCCAGACACGCAGACCAGATGGTTCGCGGTACAGTGTCCCTTCCTCACGGAACCGGTAAAACTGTCCGCGTTCTCGTTGTCACCAAAGGCCCTAAAGCGCAGGAAGCGCTTGATGCCGGCGCTGACTTTGCGGGTTTTGAGGAATACCTCGAAAAAATCAAAGGCGGCTGGGCTGATGTTGATGTAGTTATCGCGTCGCCGGATGCTATGGGCGAACTCGGAAAACTCGGAAAGATCCTTGGACCGAAAGGCCTTATGCCGAATCCTAAGAGCGGCACAGTTACTCCTGATGTTGCGAAAGCAGTCAGGGAAGTAAAAGCCGGAAAGATCGAATTCAGAGTTGAGAAGGCAGGTATTGTTCATACCGCTCTCGGAAAACTCTCGTTCGATAACGAAAAGCTGGTAGAGAATGCCCAGGCGTTCCTCAATACCATAATCAAAATGAAACCGTCTTCAGCCAAAGGGCAGTACGTTAAGAGCGTATTTTTGTCCAGCACTATGGGTCCCGGCGTGAAGATAACCAAAGATGAGCTGTTGGCTCATTAATTTATTTGACTATTACGCACAATAAAAAATAAATCTACGCTTCTAGGCCCGAATTAATTAACGATTCAATCTTTTATTGAAGTGAAAAATGGATAAAAACCAAAAATCAGAAGTAACCCAAGAGGTAGTCGAACTTCTAAAGAAATCCACAGCCGTGTATCTTACAGATTATTCCGGCATTAATGTGGAAGACCTTAGCAAGATCAGACGCGAATTCCGCAAGGAAGGTGTAACCTATAAGGTTATAAAGAATACGTTATTTAAGCGGGCGATTGATGAAGTCGGAGGTTACGAAAAATTAGACGGACACCTGAAGGGTATGATCGGCTATGCTTTTAATGCCGATAATCCATCAGCGCCGGCTAAAATAATAAAGAAGTATTTTGACGAAAAGCAGAAACTTCCGTTAGTAGCCTGCTACATCGATTCCGCATTTTACGACGGCAGCCAGTTAAACGTACTGGCAACAATGCCTTCGAAACCCGAAATCATCGCCGGTATACTTGGCAGCCTGAACGCGCCTGTATCCGGAGTTGTCGGCGCTGTTAATGCAGTTATAAGAGACCTCGTCAGTGTTATCGATGAGATATCAAAGCAAAAAGCAGCATAATTAACAAATTTTAATTTAAAAGGAGTATTATTCAATGTCAGAAAAAGTTGCAGAATTAGTAGAAAAAATCAAAGCGCTTACACTCGTAGAAGCGTCAGAATTAAAAAAAGCGCTCGAAGATGAATTCGGTGTAACAGCAGCAGCCCCTATGATGATGGGCGCAATGCCGGCAGCAGGCGCGGCAGCAGCAGCACCGGAAGAAGAGAAAACAGAGTTTGATGTTGTTCTCGCGGCAGCAGGCGAAAAGAAAATTAACGTTATCAAAGTTGTAAGAGCTCACACCGGTCTCGGCTTGAAAGAAGCTAAAGATCTTGTAGACGGCGCTCCTAAGACCGTTAAAGAAGCTGTCAGCAAAGACGAAGCTGAAAAGATCAAAAAAGAACTCGAAGAAGCTGGAGCAACTGTTCAGGTAAAGTAAGCAGTTTGCTGAAAACGACTGAATTTAATTATCGCTAAGTGATAAGGCGGAGTAGTCCGTCTTATCTCTTTTTATATTATAGCGGCACCCTTTTCCGATCCAACAATAGATTTTGAACAAAGACAACAAATGGAGGTCTTTTAATTGAATAATTCAAGAATATCATTCGGCAGAATTAAACCTGTCCTCGAACTCCCTGACCTGCTGGCAATTCAGAAGGACTCTTTCGAAGAGTTTATGCAGCAGAACATTGCGCCCAAGAAACGCGATGTTGCCAGGGGATTACAGGAGGTATTCTCTTCCAATTTCCCGATATTCGATAACAAAGAAAATTTCCGCCTAGATTTTATCGATTATCACGTCGATAAACCGCGGTACAGTGTTATCGAATGCCTGGAAAAAGGTTTAACGTATTCCGCGCCTCTTAAAGCTAAGTTAAGATTGTCACAGAAAGATCCTGAGACCCAGGAATTTATTAACTCTGTTGAACAGGAAGTTTACCTCGGGAACCTTCCTTTTATGACTGACAGCGCGACCTTCATTATCAACGGTTCTGAGAGAGTTGTAGTTTCACAGTTACACCGTTCACCCGGCGTTGCTTTCTCACAAACTGTTCACCCTAATGGAACCCCGTTATACGCCGCGAGGATCATTCCTCTTAAGGGTTCGTGGGTTGAATTTGCCACAGATATTAATCACATCCTTTACTGTTATATTGACAGAAGGAAAAAATTCCCGGCGACCACATTACTCCGCGCGCTTGGGTACACTACAGATGAACTGATCCTTGAGCTCTTCGGTTTAGTTGAGGATCTTAAGATTGGTAATACAACAAAAGTTGAATCAAAGCAGATTTCTATTGAGGATCTGAACGGCAGGATCGTAGCCACAGACATCTTTGATATGAATACCGGTGAAATCTTCCTCACCCGCGAAAGCATTATCGGGGAAGAAGATATCGACAGGATAAGGGAAGCCGATCTTGAATCAATAAAACTTATTAAAAAAGATATCAACACCGATCAGGATTTAATTCTTAATACTCTCAGAAAAGACGGAACGCACTCAGTTGAAGAAGCGCTCTTCTCAATTTATCGTCAGTTAAGAACAGGTGAAGCGCCGGATGTAGAAACCGCGCAGTCACTGATTGACAAATTATTCTTTAATGATAAGAGATACGACCTTGGTGATGTCGGTCGCCACAGGATGAATGACAAATTAAAAGTAAACGTCGACTCCACGATCACCGTGCTTACTATTGAAGATATAATTTCAATTATGAAATATATCATCAAGATGAAAGACGAAAACGTTTCTTCGGACGATATCGATCACCTCGGTAACAGAAGAATCAGGACCGTCGGCGAACAGCTCCAGCAGCAGTTCAACGTAGGTGTTGCCCGTATGGCAAGAACAATAAAAGAGAGAATGAACATCAGGGACGCTGAAACATTCACTCCGCAGGACCTCGTTAACGCAAGAACGATAAGCAGCGTTATCAATGCTTTCTTCGGCACCAACCAGCTTTCACAGTTTATGGACCAGACCAATCCGCTTTCGGAACTTACTCATAAGAGAAGGATGTCTGCCCTTGGACCAGGCGGCCTCACACGTGAGCGCGCGGGATTTGAAGTGCGTGACGTTCACTATACACATTATGGCCGTCTCTGCCCGATTGAAACCCCTGAAGGCCCGAACATCGGTCTTATCTCGTCTCTTACAATTTATTCAAGAGTAAACCGTTACGGTTTCCTTGAAGCTCCTTACAGGCCGGTTGAACACGGTAAGGTTAAAGATGATGTAGTATATCTTACTGCGGAACAGGAAGACCTCTACACAATCGCGCAGGCAAATGCTCCTCTTACAAATAAGAATGCATTTGTTCAGGAGAGAGTCAAATCAAGATCACAGGGCGATTTCCCGATGGAAGTCCCTGAAAAAATCCAGTATATGGATGTTGCTCCCTCACAGATCGTGAGCGCGGCAGCTGCACTTATTCCGTTCCTCGAGCACGATGACGCGAACAGAGCTCTGATGGGCTCGAATATGCAACGCCAGGCGGTACCGCTCCTTATTCCTGAAGCTCCGGTTGTGGGCACAGGCCTTGAAGGAAAGGTAGCTAAAGATTCCAGAGCAGTTATTGTTGCAGAGGATGACGGCGTAATTAAATTTGTGGATTCCGAAAATATCGAAGTTGAGTATGATATTAATCCTAACTCTCCTGAGGCTCTCACCAGCTTCCACGATGTCCGGATGAAGGCATATAAGCTGATCAAATTTGCCGGTACAAACCAGGAAACTTCGATCACACAGAAACCGATTGTGAAAATCGGACAAAAAGTTAAAAAAGGCGACGTACTCGCGGACGGTTTTGCCACACAGGGCGGTGAATTAGCTCTTGGCAGAAACGTGCTTGTTGCATTTATGCCCTGGAGAGGTTATAACTTCGAAGATGCTATTATTCTTAATGAAAAATTGGTATCGAACGACGTTTATACTTCAATTCACATTGAAGAATTTGAACTTCAGGTCCGGGAAACAAAGCGCGGCGAGGAAGAACTTACCCGTGAAATTCCGAATGTAAGCGATGAAGCCGTAAAGAACCTCGATGAGGACGGTATAATCCGCGTTGGCGCTGAAGTTAAAGAAGGTGACATTCTGATCGGTAAGATCACGCCAAAAGGCGAGACCGATCCTACGCCTGAAGAGAAACTCTTAAGGGCCATCTTCGGAGATAAAGCCGGCGACGTTAAGGACGCTTCCCTGAAAGCGCCTCCAGGCCTCAGAGGCACAGTAATTAAAACCAGGCTCTTCAGCAGGAAGAAAAAAGATACCGAAACCAAGAAGAGCGAGAAGAAACAGCTTGAACAGCTTGAATCTTCCCACAAGAATAAAATAGACGCGCTCTACATTACGCTTGTTGAAAAACTTTCGGCAATCTGCGTTGGCCAGACTTCAACCGGAATCAGGAACCTTGACGGTTCAGTGGTTCTAAAATCAGGCGCTACAATCAAAGAAAGTGTCTTCACGGATAAAGAAGACATCCGTAACCTTGATTACACAACCGACTGGGTTGAAAGCAAGAAAGTTAACGGACTTATCAAGACTCTGTACAAAAACTATTTTGAGTTTTTGAATGATCTTGAAGAAGAATACAAACGTGCCAAACTTAAGATCCAGACCGGCGATGAATTGCCTCCGGGTATCGTTCAACTGGCGAAAGTTTACGTTGCTAAAAAACGTAAGATCCAGGTTGGTGATAAAATGGCCGGCCGTCACGGAAACAAAGGTGTTGTTGCGAAAGTTGTTCCGCCTGAAGATATGCCGCACCTCGCCGATGGTACTCCGGTAGACATCATCCTCAACCCGCTTGGCGTGCCTTCCCGTATGAACCTGGGACAGTTGTATGAAACTGCTCTCGGGTGGGTCGGTAAAAAATTAGGAGTTAAATTCGCTACCCCTGTATTTGACGGCGCCAAAGTTGAAGACGTTGAAGAATGGCTTGAAAAAGCAGGTATTGCCAAAGGCTGTAAGACGGTTCTTACGGATGGCAGAACCGGTGAAGAATTCCATCAGCCTGTAACTTGCGGTTACATTTATATGCTGAAACTGAGCCATTTGGTTGATGATAAGATACACGCCCGTTCAACAGGTCCATACTCTCTCATTACTCAGCAGCCGCTCGGCGGTAAAGCCCAGTTTGGCGGTCAGAGATTCGGAGAAATGGAAGTCTGGGCTCTTGAAGCGTACGGCGCTTCACACATCCTGCAGGAAATCCTCACAGTAAAGAGTGATGATGTCCCGGGCAGAGCTAAGGTTTATGAGGCTATAGTTAAAGGTGACAATGTACAGGAACCGAATATTCCC
>CAIMOS010000169.1 GCA_903843135.1 uncultured Ignavibacteriales bacterium
AGTTTCGCGTCAAACCGCTCTCCGGACTTTCTGATCTTAACTTCAATTTGTCCGGCTGCAAGTTTCTTTTCGCCTACGATCAGCTGAACCGGCATACCGAGAAGATCAGCATCCTTGAATTTGAAACCGGCCTGTGCGTCTTCCCTGTCATCAAAAAGAACCTCAAAGCCAAGGGCTTTTATTTGTTCGTAAAGTTTCTGAGCAGCCTCGATCATATGAGGCTTTTTCATATTTAATCCAACCAGGTGGAAATGGTAAGGTGCGAGAAGATTATTCCAGATAATTCCGTTCTCATCGTGGTTCTGCTCAATAAAGCAGGCAATTACTCTCTCAACACCGATTCCGTAACTGCCCATAATTATCGGTTTCTCAGCGCCATTCTCATCCAGGAAATGGGCTTTCATAGAAACTGAATATTTTGTGCCGAGTTTGAAAATGTGCCCAAGTTCTATCGATTTAAACACACCCAATGTCTCACCGCATTTTGGACATCCTTCACCGCTTTTAGCTGTCCGAAGATCGGCGTATTCAATTCCCGGAACATCCCGCTGAAGGTCGATTCCGCCAACGTGAAAATCATTTTTATTCGCGCCGCTGAAAAGGTTTTTCCTGTTAACCAGGAGATTGTCGGCTATGATTCTGCCTTTGAAACCGATCGGCCCGATCGAGCCTGCATCTGCTCCCGTGATCTCTTTAAGCTCGTCCGGATGTCCTGGCCTGACTGCTCCGCCGATTGCCTTCTCTAGTTTAGTTTCATTTACCTCATCATTTCCCTGCATCAGGATCAGAACTGCTCCCTTCTCGGTCATATATACCCTGGACTTGGCACACTCTGTTTCACTGATATTCAGGAAACCGCATAGTTCATCTATACTTTTTACATTCGGAGTTGAAATCTCGTAAGTTGTTTTATTTTCAGCACTTCTGCCAATTGACTTAATAACCGACTGGGCAACTTCCACATTTGCTGCATAACCGCATTTTTCACAGTGAGCAACAGTATCCTCGCCGGCTTCGGACGCTACCATAAACTCTTCGCTTCCGCTGCCGCCCATTGCTCCCGAAGATGCTCCCACGATAAAGAATTTCAAACCGATTCTATCGAATATCTTTCTGTAAGCCTGATCGTGGAGGTTGTAGGAGATATTGAGGCCTTCCTCTGATGAATCAAAAGAATATGCATCCTTCATTAAAAACTGCCTGCCGCGAAGAACACCGCTCTTAGGGCGGGGTTCATTCCTGAATTTTGTCTGGATCTGATACCAGATCTGGGGCATATCTTTATAGGACTGAACGGTTCTCCTTGCGTGGAAAGTCATTATCTCTTCGTGTGTAGGCGCAAGCACATAATCCCGGTTTTTAATCTGGAAAAGAGTATCGCCAAAAGCCTCGACGCGTCCCGTCTCCTCCCAAATTTCTTTTGGATTCAGAGCCGGCAGATGAAATTCCTGACCGCCGATCGCATCCATTTCCTGACGGATCACCTCAATTACTTTTTTCATTACCTTATAACCTAAGGGGAGAATTGAGTATATGCCGGCGCCTATCGGCCTGATCATAGCGGCTCTTAACATCAGGACGTGGCTGGGCACTGTGGCATCGTTGGGAACTTCCTTTAGGGTCGGAATATAAGCTCGGCTAAAACGCATTTTGGGACTATAACTCTAATATTTAATTAATAAACTCAGAAAGATAACCATAAAATTCCGTTATCGCAATTTCGGCTCAATTCCGGGATTCATTGAAATAAACAGAAATTTTTTTTTATCTTAACCGATCATTAAACAGAAATCTTATCATTATGAAACCAGTTGTTCTTTTCTTGCTTTTTTCAGTTCTGACATTCGCTGCCGATTCACTCAGCACAGACAGAGTCAAATTTGATCCCACCAGGGACCCATATAAGGATCTGAAAGCTGCTGTAAAAACTGCAAAAGCCGAAAATAAAAGGATCCTGCTCGATGTGGGCGGCGAGTGGTGCATATGGTGCCACAGGATTGATGAGTTTATCGAAAAAGATGCTGAAATTTCTTCCGCCCTGAAGAGTACTTTTGTGGTTCTGAAAGTAAATTACAGTAAGGAAAACAAAAACGAAAAATTCCTCTCCCGGTTTCCGGAAGTTAAGGGATACCCCCACTTTTTCGTTCTGGATAAGAAAGGGAAATTGCTGGCATCGCAGAATACCGGGGATCTCGAACTCGATAAATCTTACGATAAAAAGAAGATGCTTGAGTTCATTAATAAATGGAAACCGAAGAAATAGCAAAACAATAAACCTGATTTCGGGATTGAACTTCCGGCCGATGATTTACCCGGAAGTTCCCTCTATTCTCCCAAGAGTTTTTAATTCTGATCCTTAATAATTTTTGTTGATTTCCGGAAAGGATTGGAAATGATGGCAACTGAGGCAATGATAATCAGAGTTGCTAATATAATCCTGGAGTTCAATTCTTCCCCCGCAAATATCCACCCGAGAAAAACTGCGATCACCGGATTGACATAAGCATAAGTTGCGGTCAGCGCGGAACCGACCGTATCCAGCAGCCAGATATATGCGGTGTAAGCCACCATCGATCCGAAGATAAAGAGATAGACCAAAGAAACTAATGACTTTGTAGTAACCGCAGCAGGATCGAATTTGAAGAAGTCCCCGGTAACTAAACTGAATAAAAGCAACAGCACACCACCGCCAATCATTTGCATCCCCGCAGCAGTAAGTTTTGAACGGGGTATATCAATTTTCCCTGAGTACACGGATCCGAGCGCCCAAAGGAATGTGGCCAGCATCAGGGACCCAACGCCGATCAGATTAATATCCTGAGTCTCACCGTTGAATGGCTGAATCAGATAATACATTCCCGAAAAACCCACCAGCACCCCAATAATTGTTCTGACAGTAGGCTTCTCCCCTTTCGGAAGCAGCCAGTTCAATATCACGAACCAGATCGGAACCGCGGAAATTAGCAAAGCTGTAATGCCCGACGGCAAGTACAATTCGGCATAAACCACACCGCCGTTGCCGCCCAAGAGCAAAAGTCCACCGGTAATAAATGCGCTTTTCCAGTGCTTATACTCAATTTTTTCGTCTGATTTAACCCGGCTAATGCCGAACAATATTAAACCGGCAGCAAGAAACCGGGAAGACGCCATAAGGAACGGGGGCATTGAATCAATCGCAAACTTTATTGCCATATAAGTAGAGCCCCATATGAAGTAAAGGCACGCGAATGCAAAAAGTATCTTTACTGTCCGTTTGGAAATGTTTATTTTCATAATATCTTAAGTGCTAATATACGCCAGGGACCGGAGGTTATGAACTAATTTTCGACCTTTTCTGTTTAAAAATGATATAAAAGATTTAAGTATATTATCAGTTTAATTTTATTTATCACAAAGTCAGAAATTTCTTATAGATGGAATTTTATCCCGTATTGCTCGTTTTTCATATAGTCTTTGCTGTCATTTGGCTGGCAGATGTTCCTGTGCATTTTTTCCTTTCCGGATTTATAGCGAAGAACAAAAATAAAGCCGGTTATAAAAAGATGATTTATGCCTGGCTGAAGATGATTAATCTTACCGGCATAATCGGGATGAGCGGAGTTTTAGTTACGGGAATTATTTTGACGATCATAATTCCGTTTTACTCTTTCTTCCAGTTTAACGGTAATCACTGGCTTACTACAAAACAAATCATTGCCTTGATTATCATTTTTATTGTGGGCTTTAATATTATCCCCATTGGCAGAAAAATCAGGATCGCAATCGAAAACGACCTTGAAAACAATTCTGCTATGTCTGAAGAACTTGAAAAAAATGCCGGAAAGATTTCTAACCTTGCAAAAGTAGTTACTGTATTGGTATTCATTAATTTTCTCCTTGCCGTCACACATCGCTTTTTACCCGGGTCATAATTTATTAAATGAAACGCTTAGCAATATTCGGATCCAGCGGCTCAATCGGCTTGAGCACTCTTGAGGTCGTAAGAAAATTCCCGGACCTTTTTAAGGTTGAAATTCTTACCGTCAATTCCAGCACAGACCTGCTTGAGGCTCAGATAAGGGAATTTAATCCTTCACTGGTAGTGATCAGTGATTCAAAAAAAGCAAAAGATTTCCGTAAACGCGCCGGCTACAGATGCGAAGTCCTTGAAGGAGACGAGGGTTTGATCGCTGCATCCGGCGGCGGTGAGTATGATATTTTTGTAGGCGCAATGGTCGGATTCGCCGGGCTCCCCCCTACTCTTGAGGCGATCAAACGGAGCAAAAGGATCGCCCTGGCAAATAAAGAAACTCTTGTGGTTGCCGGTGAACTTGTGATTGAACTTGCAAAGAAACACGGTGCGGAGATACTTCCGGTCGATTCGGAACACAGCGCTATTTTCCAATGTCTCATCGGGGAATCATCAAACGAGGTTGCAAAACTCATTCTCACTGCGTCCGGCGGGCCTTTCAGAAATAAAACTTATGAAGAATTGCGGGCTGTTTCCGTCGCTGACGCTCTCCGGCACCCTACCTGGAAGATGGGAAATAAAATAACCATTGATTCTGCGTCTCTGATGAATAAAGGATTAGAGATAATCGAAGCGCACTGGCTTTTCGGCCTGCCCAAAGAAAAAATTGACGTGGTCGTTCATCCGCAGTCTATTATCCATTCAATGGTTGAATTCGTCGACGGATCGATCAAGGCCCAGCTCAGCGTGCCGGATATGAAAATACCGATTCAATACGCGCTTACCTATCCTTCGCGCCTGCCTGCCGAATTTGTGAAGACCGACTTCCCTTCAATTGCGAATATGACCTTTCACAAACCGGATATGGAAAATTTCCGTTGTCTTGCCCTCGCATATCAGGCGATGGAAACCGGCGGTACCGCGCCCTGCATATTAAACGCCGCGAATGAAATCGCGGTTGCAAAATTTCTTAATGAGGAAACAGGGTTTCTGCAAATTCCCGAGATTATTGAAGAGGCCCTTAATAAAATTCAAATTGTACACAAACCAACTATCGATGAAATCCTGAATTGTGATCGTGTCACCAGGGAGTTTTCGGAGAGATTGAATATTCAGGAGAAAATTAATGTCTGAAGTAATTTATTTTATAATCACCATAGCTATTCTTGTATTTGTTCACGAGTTTGGACATTTCGCGGCGGCAAAACTGAGCAAAATGAGGGTCGACGCTTTTGCGATCGGATTCGGCTACCGCTTATTTGGTTACAATAAGAAGACAGGCTTTTCTTTCGGAGAACTGCCGAAAGATTTTGAAGGCGAAGGAAACACGGATTACCGCTTATGCCTTCTTCCGCTTGGCGGCTACGTCAAGATTGCCGGAATGGTCGATGAGAGCCTCGATACCAAATTCGCTGTTACTGAACCTCAGCCTTATGAATTCAGGGCTAAATCAACCGGCAAAAAAATATTTGTAATCACCGCCGGTGTTCTTATGAATCTGTTCCTGGCCCTTGCTATTTTCTGGGGTAACAATTTCATTACGGGTAAACAGTTCAGCCTCAGCACGACAGTATCTTACGTTGAACCCGGCAGCAAAGCAGATTCAGCGGGCTTTTTGGCTAATGATAAAATAATTGAAGTTAACGGCACTAAAATTAAGTACTGGGAAGACCTTAGAAACGCCATTTTTGTAACCAATATGGGAATGGATCTTAGATTCAAAATTCTGAGAAACGGTGAAGAAACCATACTGAATGTTCCGCGCAGCAAAGTTCCTTCTGATGAATCAAAGGGCCTGTTTCTGATAAACGAGGGAATTAAACCATTAGTGCAGGATGTGCTCGGAAATTCGCGTGCCGACTCCGCCGGATTAAAAGCTAATGATATACTTTTATCAATTAACGGCCAGCCAATTTATTCTACCTTTGAGACAATTGAAATTATCTCGTCTAATAAAGAATTACCATTAAATCTTTCACTAATGCGCGGGGAAGATACTGTAAATATTACGGTCACTCCGGGGATAGACGGAAAGATCGGAATAATGCTTGGCGGTTATGTGTATATCGGCAAAACTGAAAGAGTTACTTACGGGTTGTTTGCATCGTTCTCGCACGGCGTTAATGATGTCGTAAATATGTCCGGCCTGACTTTCCTTATGCTGAAAAGGGTAATCACGGGCGATATGGAATTCGGGAAAGCGTTTGGCGGTCCCATCAAGATAGCGCAGTTTGCCGCGAAATCAGCCGATACAGGGCTTTCAACTTTTATTATGTTTGTCGGTGTGCTCAGTCTGAGTTTAGCTTTACTAAATATACTCCCCTTCCCCGTTCTTGACGGAGGGCACCTGGTAATGATAATTGTTGAAGCAATTATAAAAAAAGAGATACCTTTAAAAGTTAAAATTGCAATACAGAATACCGGATTTTTCCTTTTATTGTTGCTGATGGCATTTATTCTTTACCACGACATTATAGGACTTTGATTTTTCCTTGAGTATTCAGATTTTTGAAAGCCCCCCACGGGGCTTTTTTATTTTAACACTGTTATTAGTTTGATGGAATTATGAATATATTAAGGTCAGAAACAGGATAAAATATTTAATACACAGAAGATTATATGTTAACGGTAAGTCAATCAGAAGCACTTAATTTTTCCTCCCATATCTCCCTCACAGCAAATGCCGGATCAGGCAAAACCCTGGTTTTAAGTAAAAGATTCATTGAAATTGCACTCACTCCGGATATAAATCTTAATGAAATTGTAGCCATTACTTTTACTGATGCGGCTGCCGGCGAATTGTTCGAAAAAATATCAAGACAGTTTGATGAAGAGATAAGGAATGCAGCTGATGATAAACAAAGAAACCGGCTGAAGTTACTCCGGCAGCAGCTTGTTACAGCCAACATTTCAACTATCCATTCTTTCTGCAATTCGCTCCTGAGGCGCTATCCCGTCGAGGCCGGAATTGATGCCGGCTTTTCACCGATGGATGAGACACAAAGTTCAGAATTGCTTTCTCTGTCAATCGAATCCGCTATTAAAGAAATTTTCAATAACGAGGATGCCCTGAGCACCCTGAAGAAGACTGTCAGAGTGATAGGTTCCCTGCCCGGCCTGAAAAAGCAATTAGCGCGTTTAGTCAGGAACAGAAAAAACTTTTTGCCTTTGTATGAAAGTTATTATGATTCAGGTGAAGCAAAAGCTTTGGAATTATATTTGAGCAAGGCTGAGGAATATGTCGAATATATTTCCGGGGTGATTGAAAATCAGCATCTCAATCTAATTAAGAGGCTGAACCAATACTCCCTTGAAAACTCGAAAAAACCTGAAACGGCACGGGCAGTAGATGAAATTCTGAACTCGCTGGATAAGTCTAAGCCCTGGAACTATATATATAATACGAATATAATCCTCGAAAAAATTCTCACACAAAAAGGGACTCTTAGAAAGGACTACATCAAAGAAGATGTTTTTGCCGCAGAGATAGCAGAATTAAACTCAGTCCGTGATCTGTTAAAATCAATCCCTCCGGAACCTGATACAGATAACCTGAAACAACTGGCCGTCTTCGCACTCAATATTTCCTCCCTCTTCTTCAGGGCAAACAGCCATTACGAAAAACGGAAGCGCGAAAACAGTTTTCTCGATTTCGATGATATTTTGCTCTTAACCGAAAAATTATTAAAAAATGAGTCCGTCATCGAGGATCTGGCCCAAAGATTTAAATATATAATGATTGACGAGTATCAGGACACTAATGATGTCCAGTACAATATTTTTCTTCCGATATTGGATAACCTGAAGCGCGGGAATCTGTTTGTTGTCGGCGATGACAAACAAAGTATTTATATGTTCAGAGATGCGGAACTTAAAGTTTTCGAACTGACAAAAGAAGATATTACCAGGCAAAGCGGTAAGGTACTGACACTACCCGAAAGTTTCCGTATGGCTCCACCTGTGGCGCTTTTTAACAACCTGGTTTTCTCCGAACTCTTCAGAAACCCTGATAAACGTTTTAACGAAGTTGAGTATGAAGAAATAATCTGCGCGAAGAAAGATGACCTCTACGGAGGAGTTGAATTCATATTACCCGCGCCCACAGATGAAAAAACAAAAATAAAAAGCGGAGACGGCTACAAAATACTTGCGCAGCAGGTATCAGGCTGGATCAGTGAGTTTCTTTTCCGTCAGGATGTAAATACGAAACTCAGTTATAAAAATATCGCGGTTCTTTGCCGTAAGAGAAATAAATTCCCGTTACTCGAAAAAGCATTTACAAGTGCCGGCCTTCCCTACTCGATTGTGAGCGGAACGGGATTTTATCAGCACCAGATCATCCTGGATTTCTACAATTTATTCTCTTTCCTTGTCAGCAGGGAAAACGATCATTCTTTGGCCGGGATTTTACGGTCACCGTTTTTTATGATTTCGGATAAAGAGCTTTTTAATGTTTCCCGTTCGAAAGGATTTTCTCTCTGGGAAAAACTTCAGTCGTATTCCTCAATAAATGCAACAGTACGCAGAGTATATAATCTCCTGGAAAATTATCTTGTCCTCGCGTCATCCGCTGATCCGCTTACGATTATACGCCTCATAACCAAAGACACTCCATACCTGGCAGTCATCGCTTCCAGGGAAAACGGAGCGGTTGAGTACGAAAACTTCAGAAAGTTTATAAGTATTACGATTAATTTCTTTTCCACGGGAATGCGGAATTTATATGACTTTACTGTATTCCTCAAAAATGCAATAGACAATATTGAAAATGAGCCGCAGGCTGAGCTGGTTGAGGAAGATGATACAATAAAAGTAATGACGATTCACCAGGCGAAAGGTCTGGAGTTTGAAGTTGTGATCCTGTTTGATCTTAATGACGCAATTCAGTATGAATCGATCGACAAAGGGGCCGTTATCTTTGATAAGGAATTCGGATTACTCGCAAAGCTGCCGGCAAACGGGCAATACTCCGGAGAATACACAGCTTCCTCGGCAGTCTCTGCATACTCTTTCTTCAGCAAACGGAAACAACTCGCCGAGGTTAAAAGGCTGCTATACGTTGCCTGCACCAGAGCCAAGAACTATTTAATTATTCCTTCGTATACCCGCTCCCCCGATGACAATTCCCTGCTTCAATTGATCACTCAGGGCTTGCGGACAGATCTTCAGAATCTGACGGATACTGAACTTCCAGGCGAACTGACAGTTATGATCCCCGACGAAAATAATAAGACTGAGAAAAGGAAGGTTTCACTCCCGATAAAAGTCATTACTGAAATAGGGGCCAGCATTGCTGTTGGGGAAACGCTTCCCACGGCTGAGGTAAAAACAGGAAAAAATAATCCGGTGGATGACACTCAATCCGGCGAGATTATTTCGGCAACAATTTACTCCGTTTTTAAAAGCTGCCCTGTCAGATATTATCTTACTTACAAATTAGGTTACGGAGATATCCTGGAGCAGATTGGAACTTACGCTAAAAATGCGAGAAGTAAATTCATCAACCGCGAAAACGATGAGCCTGCTTTCCCGGAACCCAAATTATTGGGGAATGTGATTCATAAAATAATGGAGGGTTCCAGGCCTGCTGTTGATGAGTCTGAGATGGAAGAAATATTAAACGAACTTTTCGGTTCTGATAATTTGTCGTACGAAAAAGCTGGCGCGCACATAAAGCAGATGATAAGCAGTTTGACTGAATCGGAAGTTTATAAGAGGGCCACAGCGGGCGATAATAGTTTTAATGAGTATTCTATTTCCGCCAAGATTGACGATTACATCCTGTTTGGCAGAATAGATAAGTTAACATTAAGCGGAGAAAAGGCGATAATTCTGGATTATAAAACCGGAAATCTTAAATCAGATAAAGATAAAATCCGCTTTTATTCGGACCAGCTCCGGTTCTACGCCTATATTGTGGGGCGTATGCACCCCGGAGTTAATGAGTTTGAGCTTATCCTGCTGCCGGTAAAGTCACCTGATGAATCGATAATATTTAATCTTAAAAGACAGGAGCTGAACCAAATTGAATCTGAGGTAGGAGAAATGATTAAAAAAATAAGGAGTGAAAATTTTGATAAAAACACTTCTCATTGTAAATTTTGCGGATACTATATTAATAATAAATGCGCTTATCCCTGAGATGAAAATAATTTACCGAGCCTCCCTCTTTACGGCAGCCTTCTTTCTCTCTTTTTTAATTACCGGTTGTTCGCTGTTCACAACTGTCTATTATGAAAAACCCGTTGAATTCCGTAATCCGCAAAAGATGACTGAATTTATAGAATCTTATCAAAAATACATTTCCGGTAAAACAATTTTCCTCGATCCGGGACACGGCGGTGAAGACAGGGCGAACCGGGGGCCCGACGGGAAAGCTATAGAGGCTGATGTAAACTTGAGAGTCGGCCTGTTCCTTCGGGAATATCTCAGGTCAGCGGGTGTGAATGTTATTATGTCGCGTGAAGTCGATGCCACAGTATCACTTAATAAACGCTCTGAGATGGCAAATACAAGCGGGGCGGATATTTTTATCAGCATTCACCATAATGCCCCCGGCAGCAACTCTGACACCTGGATAAACTACACTTCGACTTATTATCATGCCAAGGAAACCGACTTTGAATATGAACCGATGGAACAGGACCTCGCTCGTTTTATTCAGCGCGACCTGGCGTATGCAATGCGGCAGTCCGGAGGACTCGGATCATTCGACGGCACATATTCAGATTATAACATATATCCCGGCAAAGGTTTTGCTGTTTTGCGAAATACTACAATACCGGCTGTGCTTATTGAAGGAAGTTTCTTTACCAATCCAACAGAAGAACAGCGGTTGTCGGTGGAGGAATATAATAAGATACAGGCCTGGGGAATTTTCAGGGGTATATGCAGATACTTCAAAAGCGGAGCGCCGAAGATTGTTTTTTCCGGAGAAAAAAAAATTAATCTTTCTGAAACCGAATTGTCTTTCCTCATCCAGGATTCTATCGCAATAAATCTCTCATCGATTGAAGTCTATGTGGACTCCGTCAAAACTGAAGATTTTTCCTTTAACAAAAAAAATCAGAACCTGAAGCTGAATGTTAAAAATGATAAACCCGCATATGTACGTATAAAAGCGGCTAACATAAATAAAAACTACTCGCTCCCGTTCCATTTTAACTATCCCACTAACAAATAATACGGATCCATTATATGCTTAATTATGTTTGGTTCGGCCTGATAATACTTGGACTTGCCGCCGGACTTTCGTCAGATGTCGGAGACAAGATCTCAGACAGATACAAAAACGGAAAAGGGATTAAAGTTGAATTGCTAAGTAATTCCCCGTTAAAGAAAAATGCCGTTAATGAGGGCGTAATAAAAATAAAGAAAACGGATTTTGAAAATTTTTACGGAGAAAAAAATGCTGAGGATATCGCCCTTGTCAGCAAAATTACACTAAAAGACGATCCGAACAGCGGGACAGTTTTTATACATAGTGACGATACCAAACCCGCACTTATCAAAAAAATCGCCGCGGCAAACGGTAAAGAGGATGACATTCTCGGAAGAATAAAATTTACAAGTTCCGGTTCTGATTCTGCCCTGGATGCCACACTGTATGTCGAAGAGATTTCATTTATGAAGATGAAGGAAATAACTTCTTCAGCGCTCGGTTACGCGGAAACTGCAGTAAACATTGCACTCGGTTTGATCGGAATTATGGCGCTCTGGCTCGGTATTATGAAGATCGCTGAGGAAGCCGGAATAATAAAGTACCTTACTAAATTACTCACTCCGATTACCCGCTTCTTATTTCCGGATGTACCCTCTGACCACCCCGCTTTAGGTTCGATCATTATGAACTTTTCGGCAAACTTTCTCGGCCTGAGCAATGCCGCGACGCCTTTCGGATTAAAAGCAATGGAAGAGCTTGAGAAACTTAATCCCAACAAAGGCGTTGCTACAAATGCAATGTGCACATTTCTCACTATTAATACAGCGGGAATGACACTGATCCCTGCTACCGCGATCGCAATCCGTGCTTCAGCGGGAAGTTCCGAACCTGCGATAATTATCGGAACATCGATATTCGGTTCTTTCTGCGCCACTGTAGTCGGAATAACCGCAGCAAAACTATTTGAGAATTTCCCCGTAAAGGCGGGAAACATCCCTGCGCTCATTAAAGCTAAAAAGAAACCTTTATCTGTTATACTTGGAATAATTACATTCATCTTAATTGCCTCATACACCGGATTATTCAAATTAATTTCCCAGAATGTGCCGTTGCCAAGTTCGGAGACCGTAAAACTAATCATCCAGATAGTATCAACTTTGGCGATTCCGTTTTTGATTTTGGTTTTCGTCGGTTACGGGTTCATCAGAAAAGTAAAAGTATATGAAACTTTCATTGAAGGAGCGAAGGAAGGATTCAACATAGCGGTCCGTATTATCCCCTATCTCGTTGGTATGCTTGCCGCGATAGCTATCTTCAGGGCAGGCGGCGCGATGGAGTGGCTTATTTATACACTGAGTTATGTAACAAACCCGATAGGAATGCCGGCTGAAGCCCTGCCGATGGCGCTAATGCGCCCCCTTTCAGGGAGCGGATCTTTAGGTGTGATGGCGGAGATCATATCGGTCCACGGCCCCGATTCCTTTATCGGAATTCTCGTTTCTACTTTCTACGGCAGCAGTGAAACAACTTTTTATGTTTTAGCTGTTTATTTTGGCTCTGTTAATATTAAAAAGACAAGACACGCGCTTCCCGCGGGCCTGATAGCTGATACGGCAGGTTTCCTTGGCGCTTTATTCATTGTAAAAATGCTCTTCGGATAAAATAACATTTAAGATAACCGTGCAGACGGCGGCAGATAATTCCGCCGCCGTCCTGCTATGCAACCTCGGATCCATGAAAGGAGTCCGCGTAAATCCGCCTCTTTTAGCAGATTAAATCTAACGGATTAGAAATTTTATATTTCTACTATCCCGCTTTCGGTTTTCACTTCCTTCCGGTCATTTATTTATAGAGAACTGTTTCCTTTTGAAGTACCAGCTTTGTCTGTTCCCTGTTCAATCTCAGGGCAGTAGTT
Organism: uncultured Ignavibacteriales bacterium; assembly: GCA_903843135.1. GTDB lineage: Bacteria > Bacteroidota > Ignavibacteria > Ignavibacteriales > Ignavibacteriaceae > JABWCL01. The sequence continues at coordinate 13,027 of CAIMOS010000169.1, forward strand.
TTTTGTACACGCACCATCTGACTGCCAATCGGTGCTGAACTTTTACCCGGAAGCGTGTCCCCTGAAAATAAAATCAACTGTAAGAAATTCAAAAAAAATATAAAACGGTAGAAAAATATCGCGGCCAAATCTCTATTTTTAAAGTATCGGCTAGAAAAAATCACTTAAAAATATTATTTCAGAGTTACAAATGGCACAAACAGTAATATATTTCTCAAAACTACCCGTTAAAGATAATGCCTTTGCAGATTTGCTGATCAGGGAACTGCAGGACTTCAAAGTCGTCCGGGTTGGAGACGAAACAGAATTTCCCCGGGCGGTTAAATTTAATAAGCCGGATATCATTATTATCGATCCCGGACTGACCGTTGTATACGAACCCATCATCAATGCAGTTATAAAGGAACACTCGACAATTCCTCTTCTCTTTGCCACCAGTCCCAAATCAAAACAGGAACTATACGGGCGTAAATCGGACCCCGAAACGCAAATATTTTTTACCGCCCTCAAAAATCATCTCTCGGTTCTTAAAACCAGGGACATAGCAAAGGTAACCAAAAAATTAAACGAGGCAGAAGACAGGTTCTTTCAGGCATTTTATCACAGCCCTCTGCCGATGATGATCGTAAGGGCCAGCGACAATATAATTATCGAAACTAACGAACAGATATTAAAATCTCTCAACTGCCCTTTTGGCGGACTGATAGGCGATGACGCGACAGGGCTCGATACTTCAGGAGACGGATCCCGTCCGACTGAATTTCAGAATCTGCTGAATACGACCCGGCTGGTCCGGAACTTCCCGATGAAGATCAGGAAACACACGGGAGAAATAATAGATTGTATTGTTTTTGCGGAAGCGATGAATGTAAGCAATTTGCTTTGCTACCTTTTCATATTCTTTGATCTGACTGAATTAAAAATGGCGTGATTGGAGATTGACATGCCTTTATCCGGCTTATGTGATTATTCGAAATAATAATCGACGCCGGGATCAGAATTACGAGCAGGCGGCGGCAGATCATTGCCGCCCCCTCGGAAACGATGAATCTTTGATACTGTTTCTTTCATACTCCATCTCTCAAAAAAAAACCCGCCTGATGAGCGGGTCTTCATTTGCTGAAATATAAATTACTACTTATTCAAAACCTTGAATTCAATTCTTCTGTTTAATTTCCTGCCCTGTTCGGATTTATTGTCAGCGATTGGCTTGGTTTCTCCTAATCCGGCAGTTGTAATTCTGTTAGCAGCTACACCCTTTGAAAGCAGATACTGTTTAACCATATCAGCGCGCTGTTTGGATAACTGCTGGTTTGATTCCGGAGTTCCAAGGTTATCCGTATGCCCCTGGATTTCAACTCTGATTCCGGGATTCGTTAATAAGATTTGTGCCGCGCTTCCCAGAAGCGGATATGCTTCAGCAGGGATGAGGCTCTCTCCGGAACCGAAATTGATTCCGATAAGCGCCCAATTGGAACGGGATTCTTCGATGTTTTTTAATAGCGGTGAATCAGCAGCAGTTAATGCCTCGTTAACACTCTTCTTAACGACATCTCCTATCCTGCCGTAATCGATATTCTCAGGGTTCTGAACATTGCGTTTAACAATTTCTTCGATCCTTTCATAATCAATATCCGCCGCTTTTTGTTCCGGAACATTGATAACCGGCGTCATCGTGGCTGCGGCATTACAAATGTCTGATACTTCACCTCGGTCAATATAGTAAAGAATACCCAGATCAAGTGAAATGTATGAATCAAGGCTTCCTCCGAATAAACCGCCATTCCCGTTTAGCCTTGTACCGTCGAATACGTCGGTTGAAACGGTCGTATTTGAAATTTCGGCTTTGAATAACATATCGCTGTCAATCTGATAAGTTCCGCCGACGTATATATGCGCGCCCAGTTCACCGATCATCTGGCCGTTTTTGTAGTTTCCGGTATTCGCCATATCGAATGCGAGAACCGATCCTCCTACGCCGAGATATATATTAATATCACCGCAATAAACAAATTTGCGAAGATAATCGACACCGCCTGCAATTGTGTTATTTGTAAATTTTGAGGGCGACGCAGTGAACATCAAATAATTAAGGCGGCTGCGGATAACATTTGCCTCATCAATATCATAGTTTATTGTAAAACCGCCTCCAAAGTCAAGCGCTTCGGCGGGTATGTCACCCATTAATCTTGGGGAAACCAAACTAAAACCTAAAGCCCAACCGCTTTTATACGTTTGGGGGAAAGCAATTGTTGAAAGAAGAAGTAAAAACAATAATATTCTTTTCATCACTGATGCCTTTGTATTTTTACAAATAGATTCACATTAAAATTAAAGCAAAAATATAAATCACTTAAAACTTTACTTTATCAATTAGCTGTAAGATATTATAAAAACAAGACAAATGCAAATAATAATTTTAAAAAGTGAGATTCCGCTTTCATTAATAACCGGAAATACCTATATTTAAAGTTCGATTTTCGGGGTGTAGCGCAGCCCGGTTAGCGCGCTTCGTTCGGGACGAAGAGGTCGGGAGTTCGAATCTCCCCACCCCGACAAATCTGTTTTTCAGATTCAAACCACTTTTACAATTGGATTTTTATTCTAAAATCTTTAATGCAATCACCTTATTTAATCAACCTTAAGAAGTAGTTTTTAATATGGCACAGAATCACTCATTTGATGTCGTTTCGGAAGTAGATTTACAGGAAATTGATAACGCCGTTAACCAGGCGCTTAAAGAGATCACACAAAGATATGATCTTAAGGACAGCAACACCACGATAGAACTTAACAAAAAAGACAAACTTCTGACCCTTCACTCTAAGGATGATTATTCCCGCAAGGCTTCAATAGACATTCTTCAGACTAAGTTCATCAAACGGGGTTTATCGATTAAGGTGATGAAGCCGAATGAACCGGAAACGTCCTCCGGGGGGACATTAAAACAGATAATTAATCTGCAGTCGGGCATTTCCAAAGAAAACGGCAAACTTGTTACGAAGATCATTAAAGATTCAAAACTGAAAGTTAACGCCCAGATACAGGACGAGCAGGTCAGAGTTCAGGCTGCTAAGATTGATGACCTTCAGGCAATTATCAAAATTCTGAAGGAAAGCGAATTTGACTTTCCTGTCCAGTTTGTAAATTACAAATAAACTTACTTAAGCATAAGAAATTTAACGGCATATTTCGCTTCGTTACTGATGATACGGAGCACGTAAAATCCGCTGCTCATCTTATCATAGTTCTCCCTGAATGTTCCGTCAAATAGTTTAACGTTTGATGATGCGTTCACTCCGGTAATTTCCCTGATACCCAGAAGGCTCCCCCTCAGATCGTAAAGGGATAACTTGATTCCTTCCCTTGAAAATCCTGACAGCACTATCTCAGATTCTCTTGAAACGGGATTTGGAAATATTACGGCATCCGAAGCCTCGATGGTACGTTGGTCAGCCTCTTTCACTTTAACAGGAAGATTAAATGCCCATTCAACCCGCACCGCATCCGCAATAACGATCTCATTTGCCTGATTATTCAGTTCGATCAGCACTTCACCGGGAGCAAAGTTGTACCTGCCCAGCAAATTCCACTTTCCGCCGTTCTGTTCCTGGTTTACGCGGATTGTATCCTTACCTCCCGGGACGGGAACAATAAATGGTGCATTGGTCGCCCTGTTAGGGTGCGCGCTCCAGAAAGCATAAACATTATAGCTTCCAGCGGTTTGAAGATTAAACTTCCAAAACGCTTTATTTGAACCATCCCCCGCTATAGAGAAATGGTAATATGGCCCATATCTGTCCGGCTGTGAAGTGGAAATATTCCACGCTCCCTGCAAAGTAAAATCGCCGCCTGGGATGTCATCAACAACGGTACTTACATATTGATTTTTGTTATCGATGATTATTCTGTTTACTTCGTAATTGTTGAATCCGGAAGAAGCGAATGCAGTGGATTTTAATTCATAGATTCCGTCTGAATATAGAGCGGGATTTATTTCGAATGAATACGGGGGCGAAGTTAAAACTGCAATTCGTAATTCACCCAACCGGAGCACCATACTATCTAATGGGACAGATGACTCTGCAGTAATCTGTAATTGTGTTGTATTCCGGATTACTGTATCACCCTGAGGTAAGTTGGTTTTTATTGATGGCACGTTCCGGAATGGAGTACTCAGGAAGTGCGATACGTTAATCACATCCTTATAATTATTCAGGACAGCAGGGTTTTCTGTGAGGGAAAAGTTACAGTTGTTCTGTGTAAGCGAATTCATAGAGAACCAGTTGATGGACTTTAACCTCGGAAATCTGTCTTTCGCAATTCTGTACAGAGAATCCATCTGGGAGATGCAATAAGTAGAACAGCTCACCGCCGGACTGACCCGCGTGGTGTAATGCGCTGCCGCCCATTCGCAGATAATGATCGGTTTTCTTGCAGAGTAGACATCGTACACTACTTTCAACTTCTCTGAAGGAAGCCTCCTTTCCGGAGCGCCGTTTTCGTAGAAATAAACTCCGTAAAAATCTACGCCGACCCAGTCGACATAAGCATCACCAGGATAATAAGAGTGAATATAATTCGGCGGATTTAGCGGATCATTCGGGCCGTCATTCGGCGCCCAAACCATTGCAACATTCGGAGCTTCCTCTTTCATTATCTGAAAGATCAGCCTGAATTTTTCCTTATACAAATCAGGGTTACCGTACCAAGCCACCCAGCTGCCGTTCATTTCACACGCCCATCGTAAAAATATCATAGCGCCGGATCTTCGCGCAGCCTTTGCCCAGTCCCGGATATAAGGCCCGTCAACAACTTCGTTCAAACCATTATTCGGTTCAAACGCGATCTGCACAATATTTCCCTTTGAAGCATAATCCTCAACCCATACGGATGGAAATGGCTGACCATAAGCAGCGTAACTGAAATATGAAGAATGTTTTTTGCCGGCAAGTGTTTCGAATTGCGTGATACTCCCCTGAACAACGGGATCATTTACTATGAACGCGCCAATGTAGCAACCCTGCGGCGGTTCATACTTTGCCTGGGGAAATGCATATTCGGAAAGGGCGCCAAGAAAGAATATCGATGGCAGGATAATTGTGAAAATTTTGTAAATCATACCATCCACTTAGTCGTAAGTCTGATTAGTGCAGAACAGACATTTTTTTGATCACACGGAAATTGTCTGTTTTTAACTCGTAGAAATAAATGCCGGAAGGTAGATCCTCTGTATTGAATTTTACCTCATACTCTCCTGCTTCCCGGTTTTCATCCGCCAGCACCGCGATCTTCTCCCCCATCGAATTAAAGAGCTGAAACAGAACCCTGGAATCTTCGGCAAGCCTATATTTGAATGACGTGCTTGTCACAGCTGGATTAGGGAAATTTTGATCGATATATGTTGCCTGTACGCTTTCACCCAGATAGATAGTTTTCTCTGCGATAATTTTTTCGGTGCCGTTATAATCAACCTGATGTAATCTGTATGTATAAAGACCGGGTTGTGAAACTTCATCCAAAAGCATATAATTTCTCGGTGAGGCTGAGGATCCATAACCATCAACTCTGCCGACCACCTTAGCGCTGCCGGAACCATCAACCCCGCGGCTGACATAAAACAAACGGTTATTTGTTTCAGTTGAAGTCTGCCATCTTATCGATACTGCCGGATAGTTGTTCTCAGCATTGAAGGAAGTAAGCTCGACCGGAATCTGCAGATAAAATCTTTTGTACAGCTCATTCCATAATTCATTTCTGCTGCCATCATACCCAAGCGCCCACATTCCCACACCGGCTAAATTTTTAGACTGGGCCAGAGCATACTTCATCCCAAGCGAAGAATCGTTATCATACCAAACCTGGTACCACGTGGTACCGGACTGATATCTGTACCACGGCACCTGATTATCTGAAGCCCATAATAATCCATATTGCTGCGCCAACGTAACATCGTCCTTAAATCTTGTCGAACTGATATAGTTGATCACAGTTGAATGTGCATTCTGAGTTTGTGTTGTCCATTTCAGGCCGTAATATGGGACGCCCAGCACCAATTTCTGCGGATTTGTATTCGTAACGGTTGAGTATTGGGTCAATACCGTGTTAGTGATATTATATGTACCGCCTGTCAATGGCGCGCACGCTCCGGAAGTCGTACTCCAGCTCCCCCAGAAAGCATATCCCATAATAAAAATAAAATCGCAGGAATTTGCCAAACCGGCAACGTTCCATCCGCTTGACGTTATGGCTGGCCCGGCGAAACTTACCTCTTTGCCCGGGAAATTCGCGTTCATAAAAGTTTTCAGTTCAGCCATAAAAGTATTTAGAACAGTACCCCTGTCAGCGGTATTCAGACTTTCAAAATCAATATTAACTCCGTCAAGCTGATACTGCTGTATCCGGCTCTTCACATTATTAAAGAAAGTCTGTTTCACTGTTGCGTCAGTCATTATGGTGTGTATGTCATTTCCCGTGAAATTAACTGCGCTCAAGGTGACCTTCACTCCGTTCAGATGCGCTGTATTAATTACATCGGTCCAGGGCCACCCGCTCGGATTTGTTATCGCACCTGTGCTGCTTACAACAAAATCAAATGCCGCGATGTGTGTAAGAATATCATATCTAAGATATGCTTTCGCGGTTGGGTATTCCCAATCGGGGAGATATCCGTAAATTATTGTGCCTGTCTTCTTTGCCTTATCGAACTGCAAAGGGATGATATCGTTTCCCCTGGTATCAAACTCTGATGGGAGGTTTTCCTTGATACCGTACCTCTCAGAATGTTCTTTATGTACGGAATATTCCTGAGGAAAAACCGTGGCAAAAATGCAAAAAACAATTAACAGTGTTTTAATCTTCATTTCAAAGGCTCTGTGAATCATCATTACCGGACGTGAATAATTTAATAAAATAATCTTTATCAACCGATGTATCGTGCTTTATATCCGAATCATCCGGGTTGCTGTTTTTTGCAAAAAGCCGTTTAGCAAAATCTTCAGAAGAAATAATTTCACAGGAACATACCCTCGCAAAATTTTGTATTTCGTGATCAGAGGAAATTACCTTAAGCGCTTTTCTGTTTTTAGTTTTTTCAATCTTTTCGCGGATAAGCGAATCGGCGGTCCGTGAATTGGAATATAAAATTTTAATTTTTCCGCCTGATAATTTCCCGTTCTCGTGGCCGTCGAAAAACAAAGTTACGCTGTCATTTTTTGTGCGGAAGTGATCGGTTAAACGGATAAGAAGGAGTTCCCTGCTCCCGGCATTTTCGGCCCTGTATGATTTGTCTTTTATCGAAAGTTTTCCGAGCAGATTGTTCCCGTCTATCAGGTAATGGTTCATCAGGGAGCCCTACCTTCTGCCGCTGAAGAAATTATCCGATTTTGTAACCTTAAGGTCCTGTAATTGTGCGGCCTTCACCCTTATCTCAAGCCGGTAACCCCTCGCGTATCCGATAGGGTTCCAGGTGAAATTCATAATCCAGCAATGAAGATCACGGCTCACGCCGATCTGAGGTGCGCTGAATTCCTTCTGTTTAAAATCATAATTCCCGCTCATTACAAATTTCCAGGCCTTAGTTAAACTGAAATTTAAATTTGCGTTGAGGCTTGAATATTCAGAAAATCTTCCCGGTGCAAATTTATTCACGGAATAATTGTATCCGAGTGAAATGCTCCACGGGATCGAAAAATCAACGTCTCCCCTGTCATAAATTCCGCGGTAGATCCCTTCGCGGTTCGGAACTGCCGGAGTGTAGGCTTCTTCCGCAGCTTCGCCTTCTTCTGATTTCTCGTCGGATTTCATTCTGTCCCCGCTGAGACTTGTGGAAGCGGAAAATGAAAATGATTTCATCCGGACGAAACCTTTGTTCTCGCCTAACAATGTTTTATTGATCTCGCGCCCGTTTTCATCGCTGTCATAAAGCGAATAGCTTGAGCCGCCCGAAAGGCTGAGCCACTGTCCGACCTGTGTCCTGTAACTGAGCCTTATGTCAGAAAGCTTTATACTGTCTGCGTTAAAATCATAGCCTGCGTCCGCGGAAAGGTTAAGAAGCTGTAACTTTTCTTCCTTCGAAGTTGTATCGCGCGGATCAACTAACGTTTTCATTTCAAAAATATTATCCACCCTGAAGCTCATAACGCGGCTCTCCCTCGAAGAAGCGCCGCCGTAGATTTCCTTTTCAAACTTGTTATAGGTAACTTCAGTGCCGTCAAGTTTTTTATATGTGCCGTAATACCCCCAGAAATTCTTAGAGAAATCGGGAGTGTAACTGAATGATACCGAAGGCTGAACTATGTGACGGAAGGCAGCAACTCCAAGAGCATTTGCCGGGTATATACCGTATACTTTAGTGCTGACTCCGACTCCGGTACTGAAAGTCCTTACGAAATTTATTTCATCTTTATCATTGGTAATTATTGAATCAGTACCGGCAGACGAGGCAACTGATAACCGCTCGATCCTTTTATTGTACCACAGTTCCCGGTAACTTATAGAAGGAGAAATTGTGATATAACCCCATTTCGGAGATGCACTGAATCCTATTGAATGCTGAATACCTCCGCGTGTATCAAGTTCACCCGATTCTTTTGTGCGGCGGTTCAGCAACTGTCCGTTGTAATTAAAACCAATATATTCGTACCAACTTTGATCGCCGACTGCCGATTTCCGCCTGAACGGATAAAACTGTGATTTGCTGAAACTTACTGACGGTAGATATTCTGTAATATTTCCGTTGGAGAGGTTTTGATTTCGCTTATAATTAAGACTTAGACTTGACCCCGATTCTTCCCACGTGGTGTAGTAGTTCGCGTTCGAAACTATTTCGTTTGTAAGCAGTTGATTATAATCAATTGAATTCTGGCGCAGATAATTTGTCGACATAAAAAACAAATTCACGTCAAAACGTGAAGTCGGTGTGAGCGCCTGATTGTGCACCCAGCTAATGCTCCAGTTCTTCTGCTCCTGGCGGTCAGGATCACCCGATTCGCCCTGTATCAGATCAGAAAAATTGCCTTCCAGATTACCTGTAAATCCGTACCGTTTGGCATACCGGAATCTTGAATTGGCGGCGTAACCGCCTCTTGTATAATAATCTCCGGTGAGAGAGAGATCCATATAATCACTAAGGGCCCAGAAGTAACCGAAACGCGAGAAATATTTTCCGTAACCGGCACGCTCTCCGTATGCCGGCGGAAGGATTCCTGATCTCCTCCCAGACTGCATAGGAATTATTGCAAATGGAAGCGGTATCGGGAACGGCACGTTTCCGAACGCAAGCCAGATCCAGCGGCCCATCATCTGCTGTTTCTGAATTACTTTCATCTGGCTCCCGTAAAAAAAGTAGTGAGGTTCTTCTTCTTCGCAGGTCGTGTACACTCCGTTCTCAACAAAAAAGGTTTCTCTGTCAACCTTTTTTATTTTTGCCCCGGAGTATGACGCCTCATCTGCATCGGTTTTAGCATAAGTTATAAATCCCTTAGTGGTTTTATAATTATACCTCATCTGGTTTCCTGCGTATTCCTCCCCTTTATCGTTAAGCACCGGCAGATCCTGGCGTTTGCCTGTAATGCTGTCAGGATCCTTGCTGTAGGCTTCGATCATATCAGTTTCAAAATCGATAAATATTTTACCGCTTTTAAGTTTAGTGTCTTTGTATTTCATATCCCCTTTGCCGTAGACTTCCATTTTCCTGGCTTTAATCCGGAAGATGATCGAATCGGAACCGGAGGAATATATTATTGAATCAACATCATATTTTTTCTTTTGTACTGAATCATTTAGGGATGCCGTTGTGTCCGGCACACGAAGTTGTGCGGCTGAATCCGCGATAAAAAACAGATTCAGTTTATGGATGAGCGGATCCGCACGCAAGATGGCGGCAAGGAATAAAAAGGAGAAAAATATATTTCTGTTAAAGAAGGACATTACTTATAAAAAACCATCGATGACGCGCCTTTAATGCCTGCCTCATTCTTCAGTTTTGCCCGGAGTACTTTGACGCGAGGCTGCAAAGATTTCAATAATCTTTGCGTCATTCCGGACTTAACACTTTCAAGAAGTGTGTTCCCGAAACCCGCTACACCGCCGCCAATAATAATTGTACTTACATCAAGAAGGTTGCTTACTGAAGCCATCGCATAGCCCAATAATCTGCCGCTCTCTTTAATCATTTCAATCGCGAATGAGTCCCCGGCAACCGCGGCTTCCGAAATTATTTGAGGAGAAAGAGGCCTTGTACCTCCGGCTATCATTCTGTTAATCATAGATTCAGGCGCTTCTTCGAGTTCGGCCTGGACTCTGTCAACAAGGTGGGTGTTACCAAGGTAGGCCTCAATACAGCCGTAAGAACCGCAATTGCATTTCTCACCTTTATAATCGATCGTTATATGGCCTATCTCACCCGCTGCGCCAAATTCGCCCTTAAAGAGCTTTCTGTTAAGGATGATCCCGCCGCCCACGCCTGTACCCAGTGTAACCATCACAAACGAATCATACGTTTTCCCGGCTCCGAATATCATTTCGCCGACTGCAGCAGCGTTAGCGTCATTCTCAACTACGCACCTGATCCCGGTGGCTTCGGAAATAATTTTACCTAGATGCACTTTGCCCCACCCGGGAAGATTGGGTGCATTCTCCACGGTGCCTTTCTTTGAAGATACAACTCCCGGTGCGCCGATACCGATTCCGTGAATTTTATATTTTTCACCTTCAAGAAGCTCCGAAATTCCCTTGAGTATCTGTTTAGTTACTACTTTCGGGCCTTCGGCAGCCCTCGTATCTTTAGATAATTTCTTAACAATTTTTCCCTTTTGAGTAACAATACCGAATTTAATAAATGTCCCGCCGAGGTCTATACCAATCGCATAATTATCACTTTTTGGCATAATTGTTCACCGTTTCTATTCAAATAAATAATATTCTCAAATTTACACACTTCTGATTTTCTATCTAAGGTAAATATTAGTATTAAGAAATAAAAAAAAGGCGGACCATCACTAAAGACAATCCGCCCGTAAATAAATTCCTGTTACTTTATCGGGAAGAAAACTCCTGTTCAACAACTTTAATCTCTGACGGAGGTGTTAAATCCCCGATTACGGTATTGATGGTTGGTTTCACGTACAATTGGACCGTAGTCGGCTTAGTACCTAATCCGGCAATATTCATCGCTAAATTCAGAATACCTTCGTAGCCTTTATCCCTAAAGGTCCTGAACAGATCGAAACTTATGCTCAGCGGGATATTTGTAGATTCTCCCGTTCCCGGAACAGAGATCGGGGAAGAAATATTTCCTGTTAAAACTTCTTTATTATCTATCAGCAGCCTGTAAGGAAATGATTTAATTGTTGCATCCGTCCTGGCATAGCCGCCGGTTCCGTCATTCGGATTAACAGCAGCAATATTCAGAGTAAACGAGATCGGGAAGCTCCCTCTTGAAAAAGACTGAGTTAAATTCATTCCGTCTTTTATCGAAAAATCAGAAACGCGGTTTTTACCGGCAATCTGTACTCCTGAGACGGTTATATCCGAAACACTGCTCAGCCTGTATTTGAGCCTGCTGACATTCATCACAGTTTTATAAATACTGCATCCGCTTATAATACCTGCGAACAGGATAACGATAAAGATCTTAATATTAGTTTTCATTTGATTCAAAGTATGATTATAAAATTTCGACACACTTAACAGAAGGGAACGGAATAAATATTTTAATATTCGCTCCGTCACGCTGGCTTTCGAGTAAAAGCCCGTCATCAAAAGCGCCGAGAAGTGTCCCGGATTTAAAGACAATCTCGTATACGGGGGCTCCGGATTTTTCATCCATAACAATACCGTAATTTTCGTGCATTGTTACATTTATCATACGTCCGGTGAATTGGTTCCAATTTAACTGCATTAGCTGTTACTCCTAATAAATTTCATTCAGGTTATCGATGATTTGCTTAAAGTCCTCACAATTGTAATAATTGCTGATGAACTTATTCGCAAGTGTGAGTTCATTGGCAAAGATGTAATTCATATAAATTGTAAGCAGTAGTCCCCTGTAATTTTTGGCAAAAGCGCAGTCTTCTGAGTGCTCTTTTTTCAAAGCCGGAAGTGTAAGAATAAGTTCCTCATTTTCCGCAAGATATTCATCATACATCTCTTCTTCAATTGAGAAAAATTCCTTCCCGTCATAAAGCCAGTAAACTTTCGGTGATATCAGAGTCTTACCCGGCGAAAGCGTGATAAGCAAGTCAACATAGACATCACCTGTCACGAGGATAAGTGAATTGAATTCTTCGCTGAATTCGTGATAAGGCTTCAATATTCCGGAGCCGATAGAGTCAATTAGAAACACGCTGTCCCCGGTAGCATAGATATAGGTGTAATAGAAATTCTGCTTGTTGATTTTCTGTGTTTCCTCGATGAATAATTCTTCAGTTCCGTCCGAATTAAAATCGATGAACAGATGATTTATAGGTCCGGCAAATTCTTTTGAACTGTAAATGATTCCGTCATCCGCAATGACTTCAAAATGCCTTTCGGAAAACCGGAATTGTGCTTCTGATTTCGGATCGTTAGCTGCCGACTTTTCATCCTGTGCCCTAACTGTACCGGATACGAGCAGGAACAAATATAAAATTGCCCGAAGTGTGGCCGTCGTAAATAAATAGGAATTTCTTTTCATACACCGAAACTTAAGAAAAATATTTTTAAGTAATCCGAAATGCCGAAAAAATAACTTCCTGAGATACATCGTTTTTATCTGATCTTAACGGCATTCCCCTCAAGATAGGTCCTGTAGTTTGTCCCGTCCTGAGAAAAATCAAAGGAGATCTTAACAGTATTTTCATCCGAGAGGGTATATGTCAAACGGAAAAAAGGCATATTGGTTTTCTTCTCGCTGATAAAAACTACCGATTTTTCTTCAAATTTAACAGAATAATCGATTGTATGCCCTTCGTTATCGAAGTAAATGGCTTTGAACCCGGGCCCTTCCGCCGGATAAATTATCATCAGGTCATCGTGTATTTTTTCAATCGAAGTCTGGGAAGCCGGGATGATATTCCTGTTCTTTCTGACAAAAATGTTATTGTCGAGATCATAAGCAAAACTGAATTTTCCTTCCCCCTTTCCGGGATCACCTTCACCGGTTCCCACCCATTCACCGGCCAAAAAATTGAATTTACTCCAGTCGACAGAATTGTCCTGTGAATAAAGCGGGATAGACAAAAGAAATAATAAAATCAGGAATATTTTGTTCATTGAGTGATGCTCCGTAATAAAATTGCCTCAAAATTAAACAAAGCAAAATGATATTCCCGGATTATTTCTACTATGTGCCTTCCCCGGCGAAAATCCCAAAACTCAAACTTATCCCTTTCATTTTCTCTATATTTTATCAAAAATTCTTAATAAATTAAAGATTAATCAATTTTGTTTACGCAAGAAATGTAGGTTAATGTATAAAATAATTTCTGCAGACTTTTTAGCTCCTGATATAAAAAGATTTATTATCAGCGCCCCGAAAATAGCACGCAAACGTAAAGCCGGACAATTTGTAATTGTCAGAACCAACGAACACGGGGAGAGAATTCCGCTCACCATAGCAGATTCCAATACAGATGAAGGAACGATTACAATTATCGTTCAGGGAATCGGAAAATCAACCCGCGAGATCAATACTTTTAATACCGGTGATGAATTTTTGGATGTTGTGGGCCCGCTCGGGCATCCTTCGCACATCGAGAATTTTGGTACCGCTGTTAGCATCGGTGGCGGAGTTGGCGCAGCCATCTCCTTCCCTACGGCAGTTGCTCTCAAAGAGGCCGGGAACCATACGATATCAATCATCGGCGCGAAAACGAAAGAACTTGTCATCCTCGAAGATGAAATGAAGAAAGTTTGCGACGAAGTTTATATCACTACAGATGACGGCTCTTACGGTGAGCACGGTTTTGTAACCACTAAACTTAAAAGCCTTATCGACCAGGGCGTAAAAATTGATTTTGTTCTCGCCATTGGCCCGATCCCGATGATGAGGGCAATTGCAGAACTTACACGCCCTTACGGAATTCACACTGTTGTAAGCCTTAATCCCGTAATGGTGGATGGTACGGGAATGTGCGGCGGATGCAGGGCAACCGTGGATGACAAAACAGTTTTTGTCTGTGTGGACGGGCCTGAATTTGATGCACACCTCGTTGATTTTGATACCCTTATGAAGAGAAACAGATCG
>CAIMOS010000170.1 GCA_903843135.1 uncultured Ignavibacteriales bacterium
GTTTTCGTTGTCGGATTTTTACCTGTTCTTCTCCGAAGATTGTTTCGTTGGCTTTCTTTTCTTGCATTTGAGAATTTTCTGTGTTTTTACACTATATATACATTTTCTATGCCAACTTTCTCTTACTTATTGGACAGCCCCCTACAAGATTCTTTTATTTAAAATAAAAAACCCCGGTATTTCTACCGGGGTCTGAAAGGTTTGTTAAAACCTTAATTACTTCATCAGAACCATTTTCTTTGTAAATGTTCTGTTGCCGGCATCCATCTTATAGAAGTAGATACCTGAAGCAACTTTAACGCCGCTGTTATCGTCGCCGTTCCAGTTAATACTGTGTGAGCCGGCTTCGAAGTCTGCGTTAACGAGTTCTTTTACTAATTTACCCATTGCGTTGTAAACCGCAACTTTAACATTACCGCTTACAGGAACTGTAAACTTAATGCTAGTTGAAGGATTGAACGGGTTTGGATAGTTCTGGTCAAGAGAGAATTCTCTTGGCATATTATTGATATTAACAAATACAACTTTGCTGTATTCTGTTGTTCCGTCAAGGTCAACCTGTTTCAGTCTGTAGCTTACTGAACCGTTAGCTTTTACGTTAACGAGGTTATCAGTATATGTGTAGCTGTTCTGAACGGTTGAGGTACCTTTACCGTTAACAAAAGCTATCTGGTTCCAGGTGCCGTTGATGTTTCTTTCAACTGCGAAGCCTTTATTGTTGGTTTCGGTAGCAGTTTCCCAGTTAAGTATAACTGAGCTTCCGGAGGTCTTTGCTGCGAATGACATCAGTTCAACAGGGATAAATCCGCCATTGATTGATCTAACAGTTTTGCTGAGTACGCTGATCGCGAATTTAGCATTGTGCATACCATAGCTTCCGTCATATTCGATGAGCTGATAGTTCCAGTATGCTTTTTTGAATTTAACTGAGTCAGCGTTACCCTTGATCATTGACCAGATAATGGTATCCTGTCCGATCGGAGGAAGATTCAATCTTACTAACCTTGAGAGGCCTTTTACTTCGTTCTGAACTGATTCGATATTACCGTCAGCGTCATAGTCAGCTGCAGCTACGAAATCGTCAAATGTAGTTTTAGGGCCGTGGCAGCTTTCGCATGCTTTTGTATGCTGATAGTTGTTTTCAGCGTTACGGAGATGCCAGGTGTGTCCGCCTACTTTATCGCGGTTAACAGTTCCGGTATCTGCTGTCGGGTACATATGGCAGTCAACGCAGGCGTTAGCAAGCGCGTTTCTGTGATAGCTGGTTGCGTACGGAAGAGTATCATATACTGCAACCGCGTTCTGTCCGAGGAAAACGTCTGACTGGACACTGTGGTGAGGGCCCCAGGTTGAGCTGATTGATGTAGACTGATAAACAACGCCATTACGACGTGCTTTATGGCAGCTCATACAGGTTTGGCCTGTTCCGCCGACTGCGGTATAATTGTAACCGTTGCCAAGTGTGTCACCTGTAACAGGAGTCTGACGGAGTGATGCTGTATAAGTATTTCCGTGAGGATCGTGGCAGGTAGCGCAATTGATAGTTGTGTGGTCAGCGAGAGTCGGAGCAATAGGAGAAGTAGTAGTTAAGCCTTTTGAATAAAGGATATATCCTCTACCGTCGTGGCAACGCATACACTGTCCCATATCGTGAGCAGGAAGCGTTCTTGTACCCCAGCTGGTTTCATAAACTGCTTCAGCGTGGCCTGAATGTTCGAATTCTGAATATTTATTATGTCTCCAGGGTTCATCGTGGCACTGTGCGCAAACTGATGCATCAGTTGATTTCTGGATTTTTGCTGTAGCGCCGCCGGCAGCGTGTTCTGAACCTGCGCCGTGGCACATTTCGCAACCGATAGTTGCGTGGTTAACCAAACCTGGTTTCTGGGTCTTTAATGTATCCCATTTACCTGGATTTGGAGGTCCCTGCCATACCCAGCCTAAAGAAGCTGCTACATCATCAAAACCGTTATTTGCGGCTGCAAGATGATGGTCATAACCAGTGGTGTGGCATTTCATACAGGATGTGCTGTAATATGCAGCGCCTGTTGTGATTTCGGTCTTGAATATTGTAGCGTGGCCCGAAACTTTCCATTTGTCGAAAATGGCAACGAAAGCCGGCATAGAAGCGTGGCAGGACATACAGTTTGGATATGCAGCTGCAACACCTTCATAACCGCCGACGCCAACGTAGCTTCCTGAGTAGAGTGACATTGTTGTGTCATCAGTACCGAGGGCTGTTGTTATCGTCAGTTTTACCTGATATTCGCCTTTTACATCGGCTTTGAACATCTTCCAGAGCGGTTCTGAAGCTATTGATTCAAAAGCTGCAACCGATCCTGACGGCTTGGCAATGAATTCATACGTAGCTGTTAAAACAGGGCTGAGATCAGCTGCAACGTTCATCGGTGAAAGATAGCAATAAGTCCC
Organism: uncultured Ignavibacteriales bacterium; assembly: GCA_903843135.1. Taxonomy (GTDB): domain Bacteria; phylum Bacteroidota; class Ignavibacteria; order Ignavibacteriales; family Ignavibacteriaceae; genus JABWCL01. Next base: position 2,431 of record CAIMOS010000170.1, read on the forward strand.
GTTAGGGATAATTTTCATGCCGGCAGACACTGAATTCGTTGTTAAACCTAATGTAGTTAGCGAATGTGGTGTGACACCTTCAGTCATCAGAACCGCTTTTTGAGCGAAGAGACCGAAGGGAAGTGAACAGAGAAAAGCAATTAGTAATATTTTTTTCATATTAAGCCTATTAGATTAATTAATATAGACACGTTAGTTTGATGCAATATATGTGCCAATCGTCAAATATTGTTTTTAAGTAATTAAACTATCTTTTTTGTATCTGTTTAGCCTCTTTTTTCATTAATGAGAAATGAATATTTCATTTTTTAGAATACTTGACCCTTCGATTATTGCTAATTGCCAATTAATGTCATGGTTCACAGCTTTTTGCCCATTTATTAGCCGATTTTGAAAACAATTTTTTGTTTCCAATAACAATCCGTGCAAATTATGGTGTTGAAAATATCAACATTCACAAAATATCCTTCATACTTTCTGTATATTATTGGTTGAAAATATGAGCATAAATCTAAAAATCCTGTTTCCTGATGCCGGTAATTAAAGAAAGGTTCCTTTCGTTCGGAAATAAATCAATCCGGTGCATTTACCGCACTAACCGGAGGATCAAACGGCTCTCCCTGAAGATTACCCAGTTCGGCGAAGTGGAGCTTCTCTTCCCGCCCCGTTTCCCGGTTTACCAGGCAGAAAACTTCCTCAATTCCCATCTGGGATTGATCGAGAAAAGAATTGTAAGCCGGCCGGCTTCCGGGGAACGAATGACTTTTTTAGGGAAGGAAATAAAAATCAGTTTTGTCGAAAGCAGGCTCAGAAAAAAAATCAAACTGACATTTGCGGACGGAACTCTGGAAGTTGAAGCAAACCCGGGTTTGAATCTTCGCAGGGATACTATATATAAGCAGTTTCTGAAAATCAAGACCTCTGAGCTTATCATCCCAATGGCGCATACCCTTGCCAAAAAGCACGGTTTCTTTCCAACCCTGATAAAACAGGGCCGGGGCAATACACGGTGGGGAAGTTGTACATCAAAAGGTGTGGTATCGCTTAATTTTATGCTTGCTGCTCTTCCGGAAGAATTAATAGAATATGTAATCATTCACGAATTCTGCCATCTCCGCTTTCTTAATCATTCCCGGCAATTCTGGAATGAAGTTGAAAAAATTATCCCCGCTTACCGCGATCTCAGGAAGCATTTAAAAGGCCTTATGCTCTGACACTCCGGGTGACTTATTCCGGAATATTATTTAAATTACCAGGGATCATTTTATTATATAGGAAATTTATGTCTGACCGGGTAAGCCAACTCCCTCTGCTGGGGGAAACAATGCCTGAGATTATCGCGCAAACCACAATCGGCCCGATAAACCTCAGAGAGGATTACAAAGGAAAGTGGATTGTCTTCTTCAGCCACCCTGCTGATTTCACACCGGTATGCACAACCGAATTTGTGGCGTTTGCCAGAAAAGCATCCGAATTTAAGGCGCTGAATTGTGAACTTGTCTCTTTGTCCATCGACCAGGTGTATTCACACATAAAATGGATCGAGTGGATAAAGCAGTACATCGGCGTGGATATCGAGTTCCCGATTGTCGCGGATGAATCGGGAGAAGTCGCAAAATCCCTGGGTATGATCCATTATAAAAAAGCGAACAACACAGTGCGCGCAGTATTCATTATTGATCCGGAATATAAACTCCGGCTGATGCTCTATTATCCTCAGGAAATCGGGCGTCAGATCGATGAGATCATAAGGGCGCTGAAGGCCTTGCAGATCGCAGATAAATTTGAAGTTGCTTTACCCGAAAACTGGCCCAACAATGAACTGATCGGCGATAAAGTGATTCTCCCTCCGCCCACCAATCTTGATGATGCCCGGGAAAGAATTAAAAATTACGAAGGCTATGACTGGTGGTTCACTTACAAAAACCTGGGGAGTTGAGAATTAAAAATTTAAAATTAAAAATTAGAATTAAGGATTTTTAATTAAGAATTACTTAGGCTGACCGGTTCTTTCGAATTCTGTGGTTATCAGTTATTCTGTATAATCTGCGGGCTGGTTTTATTTATCATAACTGCCTGCCAAAATTTTCCTGCCCGCTGAAAAAAGTCTTCAATATTTTGGAAAAACCTTTGCATAATATTGACTGAGGTTTATATATTATTAACAGAGTAAAAATTTTCCCCACGATAGAGGCAATATATGAAACCAAAAACCGAAGACCAGGTTAATATAACTTCAGTACTAGAAGAACACCGCTTGTTCCGTCCTTCCGAGGAATTTGTGAAACAGGCGCACGTTAAAGGAATGGCACAGTACAGAAAAATGTATAAGGAAGCGATTCTAAATCCCGAAAAATTCTGGGGCGGAATTGCGAACGAACTGCATTGGTTCAGGCACTGGAACAGGATGAAACAGTTCAAGGCTCCTGACGCCAAGTGGTTTATCGGCGGAAAGACAAACATTGCTTATAACTGCCTCGACAGGCACCTCAGTTCGTGGCGGCGGAACAAAGCAGCCATCATCTGGGAAGGAGAACCGGGAGAAACCAGGATCCTTACCTACGGCGTTCTCCACCGCGAAGTGTGCAAGTTTGCTAATGTACTCCTGAAAATGGGAATCAAAAAAGGTGACTGCGTTGCAATATATATGGGAATGGTCCCTGAACTCGCTATTGCAGTTCTTGCCTGCGCCCGCATCGGCGCCGTGCATACAGTTGTTTTCGGCGGCTTCTCCGCGGAAGCGTTAAAAGACCGCATTAACGATGCAAAAGCTAAAATGGTAATCACGTCCGACGGCGCGATGAGGCGCGGCAGCGTGGTTCTCCTTAAACCCGCGGTTGATGCCGCGATCCAGCACTGCCCTACTATCTCTAATGTTATTGTATACAAACGTTTCGCCGATATGCAGTCCTATATGGCTGCCGGACGCGACCACTGGTGGCACGAACTGATGCAGTCGGTAAACGATAAAAACGAAGCCGAGCAGCTCGATTCCGAACATCCCCTGTTTATTCTCTACACAAGCGGCACCACCGGCAAGCCCAAAGGAATACTTCATACCACTGCCGGGTATATGGTAAATACCTACTTCACTACTAAAATTATTTTCGACCTGAAGGAAGAGGACATTTACTGGTGTACTGCGGATATCGGATGGATCACCGGACATTCCTATGTTATTTACGGGCCGCTTGCAAACGGCGCCACTACCGTTATGTATGAAGGCGCTCCGAATTATCCCGAACCGGACCGCTTCTGGCGCATAATCGACAAATACAGGATCAACATTTTCTACACCGCTCCCACAGCCATAAGGTCTTTTATGAGATGGGGCGAGCAATGGGTGCTCAGACACGAGCTGTCGAGCCTCCGCCTGCTCGGGACCGTCGGTGAACCTATAAATCCCGAAGCGTGGATGTGGTATCATAAAATAATCGGCAAAGAAAAATGCCCGATCGTTGATACCTGGTGGCAGACAGAAACCGGAGCGATTATGGTTTCCCCGATTCCGGGCGCGACGCCGACAAAGCCGGGTTCCTGCACTTTCCCGCTGCCGGGTGTTATTACCGAAGTTGTTGACAAAAAAGGTAATGCCGTACCGGACGGACAGGGAGGATATCTGATAATTAAAGATACCTGGCCTTCGATGACCCGCACAATCTATGGCGATAAACAGCGCTTCAAAAAGCAGTACTGGAGCGAGTACAAAGGATTTTACTTTACGGGAGACGGAGCGCGTAAAGATAAAGACGGCTACCTCTGGGTAATGGGCCGCGTTGATGATGTTATAAATGTTTCCGGCCACAGGCTTGGTACCGCCGAAATTGAAAGTGCTCTTGTAAGCCATCACGATGTTGCCGAGTCCGCTGTTGTCGCAAGGCCGGATGAAATCAAAGGCAGCGCGATTGTTGCTTTCGTTACTCTGGAACAAGGTAAGAATCCTTCAATACTTTTGAAAGAAGAACTGCGGAACCACGTATCAAGAGAGATCGGGCATATCGCGAAACCGGATGAAATCCGCTTCACTGATTCACTGCCAAAAACAAGAAGCGGAAAAATTATGCGCCGCCTGCTGCGTGAGATTGCTACTTCAGGCACAGTTGCGGGAGACACAACCACTCTTGAAGATTTCGGCGTACTCGAGAAACTCCGCGTTGAAGACTAACTTTTTAATTAAGAGCTAAGAGCTAAGAGTTAAGAGCTAAGAGTTATGAGTTAAGAATTACACAGACAAAGAAATAACCCAAAAGGCTTCGTTCAATAGTGCGAAGCCTTTTTTGCATCCGTATCAATTTTGAATTTCGCTGTAACCAGTACACTCCCATCTCTTTTCAAGAGAGGGGCCGTGGGTGAGTTTGCCACAAAATCAAAAACCCTGAAAAAATTCTCTTCCCTTTTTCCATTCGAATTACAACCATTTCTGCTCCCTTCCCTTTTTGTAAAGGGAAGGGCCGGGGATGGGTTAGAAGAAACCGCACTGAATACTAATGATTTGTTTTCATAACTCTGCGGCACTCCGCGTCTTCTCCGCGAAACTTTGCGTAACTTCTCCCTTCATAATATTACAAAACCAAAATAAAAAAGGCTTCATTCCTATGAGTGAAGCCTTCTGATTTCTGAAAGTTGTATTTACCCGGCGAGAGCGCGGAGCCTTGAAATTCTCTCCTCCATCGGCGGATGAGTGGAGAACAGTTTCATCATACCTCCGCCGCGCAAAGGATTTACAATGAACATATGAGCGGTTGCCGGTGTGGCGCTCTGCATCGGCACGGCGTCATTCGCGCCTGAGAGTTTCTGCAAAGCGGAAGCGAGACTAAGCGGATCACCGCAGATCGAAGCGCCCGATTCATCCGCAGCATATTCGCGCGACCTGGATATTGCCAACTGCAGAAGCGTCGCGGCTATCGGCGCCAGTATTATCATAAACAGCGAACCCAATCCGCTGTCTTCATCATTATCGTGTCTGCCGAAGAACGCCGCCCACGAAGCCATCTGTGCAAGGTACGTGATCGTGGCGACTAATGTAGCCACGATCGTGCCGGTAAGAATGTCGCGGTTTTTAATATGCGCCAGTTCGTGCGCAAGCACACCGGCAAGTTCTTCAGTGCTTAATATTTTTAATATTCCAGTTGTGACCGCTACCGCAGCGTTTTCCGGATTTCTACCCGTCGCGAAAGCATTCGGCGTGGCTGAATCGATTACATATACTTTCGGCATCGGAAGCTTCGCGTGGTGCGAAAGTTCCTGGACCATTGAATAAAGTTTCGGAACGTCGTTCTGCCCGGCTTCCCTCGCGCCATACATTTTCAGAACAATTTTATCGGAGAACCAGTAGGCCCCGAAGTTCATCAGAAGCGCGAAAACGAACGCTATCGCAAGCCCCGTGTCTCCGCCCAGGGCGCCGCCGGCAAACATAAACAAGACCATCATTGCAGTCATCAAAAACACAGTTTTCAGGGTATTCATATCTTTATCCTAAATATATTTTTACTAAAAATTAATAAACGGGAATTCATTTTTCAATACTATAATAATTCAAACAGCGTGAAAAACAATTTTGTTCCTGTAATCAGCTTGAAAATTTCAGCCCGGCAATACCGATCAGAATCAGTGTAATAAAAAATATCCTCGGAAAGTTCGCCGGTTCATTGAACAAATAAATTCCCAGGATTGCCGTGCCGGCCGCGCCAATGCCGGTCCATACAGCGTATGCGGTCCCGACCGGAAGGAACTTCACGCAGTACGAGAGAAGCCCCATACTGATAATCATACTTACAATTGTAAATATTGACGGATAAAGTTTTGAAAAACCCGCGGAATATTTCAGCCCGACTGCCCAGGCCATTTCGAAGAGGCCCGCAAGCAGCAGTATCAGCCAATAGTATAAATTCGCCATAAAATTATTTTAAGTTTAGAAATGAATAAAAGGAATATATCACGGGAAAGATTATAAGAAAAATGCTCTTAATATGCAGCTAAAGCCGGTTGGTATATTACAAAAACGTTTATATGATTAAACGGAGATCTGAATATAACCGGCGGCTTTAGCCGCATTCAGTTCTCCGGGATCAGAACTCTGCCAAAACTTCAGTAAGTGTCTTTGCGTAATAATGGAATTCCTCTTTCCCCGCGACAAACGGAGGAAGAATTCTCAGCACGGTATCACCCGCCGTTGCCGAAAGAATATTATGCTCCATCAGTTTCTTCAGTACATCTTTCGGGCTGACTTCATTTTTGAATTCAACGCCGATCATAAGCCCTTTTCCCCTGACTTCAGTTATAGCTTTATGTTTTATATCTTTAAGAAGCCCCATAAAGTATTCCCCGTTTGAGCGGATATTTATAAGCATATCATCATTTAACAGATCCAGAACTGCTTTAGACGCGGCGAGCGCGACCGGATTGCCGCCGAAAGTTGTACCGTGGCTTCCCGGCGTCATTAAATCGCCGACTGCTTTTGTGCAGAGAGTTGCCCCGAGAGGCAGGCCGTTGGCAATGCCTTTCGCGCTTGTCAAAATATCCGGTTTAACTCCCGCCCACTGGTGCGCGAAAAGTTTTCCGGTCCTGCCGAATCCGCACTGTATCTCATCAAATATCAAAAGCAGATTATGTTCATCACAGATCTTCCGTAAGCCCTTCAGGTATTCCTCACTCGCTACCGCAATACCTCCTTCGCCCTGAATCGGCTCAATTATTACCGCGGCGGTATTCCCGTTAATGGCTGCTCTAATTGCTTCCAGGTCATTATAAGGCACATAAGAAAAACCTTCGAGAAGCGGATAAAATCCTTTCCATAATTTTTCCTGGCCCGAAGCGGAAACTGCGCCCATCGTTCTTCCGTGAAAACTTTTGAGAGTGGAAATAATCCCGTAGCGCCCGTTCCCCCATTTGCGGGTGAATTTTATCGCGGCTTCATTCGCTTCCGTGCCGGAGTTCGAGAAAAAAACGTACTCCATCCCGGTGCGCGCGGCGAGCGTATTCGCCACATCCTCCTGCAGCGATGAGACGAATAAATTCGAAAGATGCCAGAATTTATCAAGCTGTTCTTTGATTGCCGATTTAATTACCGGGTGGTTATGCCCGAATGATGTCACCGCAATTCCGCATAAAAAGTCGAGATACTTATTTCCGTTTGTATCGTATAAGTAAGCTCCTTCGCCGTGTGAGAAATAAATTTCATAACGGGCATAGTTCTTTAATAAATGTGAAGTCAGTTGTTCGTTTTGTTCAGACTGCAAGATCTTACCTTTCAAAATTTTGGGTTCGCATTACAGGATAAACCGGTAATGATGGACCATAATTTAAAGTTAAAACATTTCGTTAATTCAGCGGAAGTATTCCGCGAGCTTCAAGTTCTTTTACCACATATTCGTGGCTGAGATATTGTATCCCGTCCCATCCGCATTTTTTTGCGCCTTCAACATACTCTGCTATATCATCAATGAAAATATGTTCCGAAGCCGGCGCTTTAGTGTAGGCGGTTACTGCGTTATAAATTTCAGGCTGCGGTTTGACTGCTTTCACTTCGTGCGAGAGAAAAAGTTTCTCGAAATTACCGAGCCAGGGGTAATGCTCCCATCCGTATTTTTTATGGATGGCGTTGGTATTGGAAAGAAGCATCAGCCGGTATTTCCGGCTGAGGGCTGAAAGCAATTCAGTTGTAGCTTCGTTGACGGTAAAAATCTCAGAATATATGCGGCAGAAAGTTTCCCTGTCAAGCAGATTTTCAAGCGCCGTAAGATGAAGAGTAATAAATTCATCATCGCTCATCTGTCCGGATTCGTGCGCCCGGTGCAGGTGATAATTATCCTTCAGGAAACTGCGGTATTGGCCGCCCAGCCCCTGTTTAATTCCGTCGAGTCGGGCAAAGGCAATTTCATA
>CAIMOS010000171.1 GCA_903843135.1 uncultured Ignavibacteriales bacterium
CTTTAAACTTTGGATGTCAATTCTTTTTTAGTTTCATCAGGTCTCAGGCGTGGACATCACGTGATTGTCCACGCCTCGTATAAACGTCTTCAAAACATCATACCTTCTTTATCCCCTTCCCGCTTTTTTGAAGCGTTGACCGGCGAGGTATTCCCTGACGGATCAGTAATATTCCCTTCTTTTACCTATTGCCTAAAACGTAAAGACGGAACGCACGAGGTTTACAGTTCAGATAAATCAATTCCAAAGACAGGTTATCTATCCCAAAAGTTTATCGAACACCCCGGTGTGATCAGAACTTCCTCCCCCACCCATTCATTCGGTTTATCGGGAGACGTAACAAACTATATTCGCGGGGATAATTCCCCTGAATCACCGCTTGGTTTTGGGAGTGTGATGCAGTGGGTGGCTGACTCCGATAATTCATATGCCCTGCTTATCGGGACAGATTTTACATCTTTCACATTCATTCATTTTCTCGAGCACTATTACAAAGTTCCTTACCTTGAACAATTCTGCTGGGAAGATGATTACATTGCTGCCGCTGCAGGGATTGAACGGGAAATTCATCTGACTGAAGTCCCCGGTTGCAGCAAAGGGTTTATAAAGTTGGAGAAATTTCTTTTAGGAAATAAGTTAATTCAAAAACAATTATTCTCAGGTGTACCGGTTTATTATATTAATCTCAGGTTTTTAACGGATGCAGCAGATGATTTTTTCAAATTTCATTATGCGGAATTACTCTGTTCTGATGAGAAATGCCAATGCTGCGCATCAAGAAAGAAATATTTGCAAAAGGAAAAATTTTAGTGAACTATTCAGTCCAGGAAATAACATTCAACGATATCCCGGCCATTCAGCTAATCAATAAAAAGAACAACTCCGCTGCTGTTATCGCGATTCAGGGAGCGACATTAATCGACCTGAAAATTAATACTGACGGCAATCTGATCGAAGTAATTGACGGTTACCTGAATTTGCAGGAATTGAAAAGTACAACCGGATCGAGATCGGCAATTATGGCTCCGTTTTCGAACAGACTAAAAGACAACCGGTATATCTTTCAGGGTGAAGTTTATAAACTTTCCGAAAATCCGGCTCCCCCCAAAATGCACGGGTTCGTCAAATACGAGAATTTTACTGTCACCGCAAGTTCTGCTGACGATTCCTCCGCCACTGTTATACTTCTTTGCTCAGCCATTCGTGAAGGGAAATTTCCGGGTTATCCTTTTAATGTTGATGTCAGAGTCGAATACCGGCTGACAGAAGAAAGTCTGAGTTTAAGTATAACCGGAATAAATAAGGGAGAGAAAACCGCTCCCTACGCTGCGGGCTGGCATCCGTATTTCAAAATGGGAAATGAATCCGTGGACACCCTCTCTGTTTTACTGAACGCCGAATCAATAATTCTCACTGATGAAAATTATGTCCCTCTTGAAGGAGAAAAGGCTTACGGTAAATTAGATAATACAAATCCATTTTATTTCGGAAGCGATAAAAGTCAGAGGGAAAGGATTCTCAGTGATAAGAAAGTCAATTTCTGTTATTCCGGTTTGCTACAAAACAGTAATTCGATCTCACAGGCACTTTTAATGTCGGATACTTTAAAGACCTGCCTTACAATCACCAACTCCGGGAATGTTTTTTATATTTTTACCGCGGACGGGCTTGCCGTCCGGCCCCGCGGTTCAGTCGCTATTGAACCGGTCGAATTTATGACGAACGGATTCAACCGCCCCGAATATGCCGGCCAATTAGTTCTTAAACCCGGCGCTGCCAAAACCTTTACCGCACAAGTTAAATGGAGCCAACTATAATGGAATTAAAAAGTTCGATGTTTGTATTCTTACTCTTTTACCTCCTCCTTTCCCCAATCTGCAGTTCCCTGCAGGCACAATCATTTTCACCGGGAACTCTCAAGGCTGAAAGAATCCTGTTTAAGGATAAGGTAAATAATGAAATCCGCAATGCCGTAACCGTAACGCTGACTGATTCAACCGAAAAGATTTACCACGAGGCTTTCTGGCTGGCACAGATTTCTTTGACCCCAAATAATGAAGTAAAATATCTCATCGATAAGGGATTCGATTATTATCAGGCCGCATCACCGGGATTCAGGCGGGCACTGATTGAAACAATGTACACTCTCTTTCCTTCGGAGTATACAAATAAACTCGAACAAATTCTCGGGTCTGAAACAAATCCGAAACTTTTTGCGATGGCCGTTACCTGCCTGACACGCAGCGGAGGTGACCGAAAAAGGTTCTTTGTCTTGCTCAATAAAAATTTCCCCGACTGGAAGGACAACCCGATCCTAAGTTCATTAGCCTTACACCTTACCGGAAGGCGCTATACGGAAACTCCGCCCATTGAAGATTTATTAAATTCCGCTCTGTACAACGATATACCTGTGATTTTTTCCATCCAACGTCCGGACCGCGATTATCCCGGTATCGCTTTAGTCCGGCTCCCGGGCACAGGCTTTGTAAAAGATTCTGGCGGAAATATTTTTTATATCCGGCAGCTGGCAAGATCAATCTCCTCCCTCCCCGGTTATATCACAAACGGGAATACTCCTGCCGGAATATTTTCTGTTCAGGGTAAAGCAGTTTCAACAAGTAATTTCATCGGACCCACCGAAAATATTCAGATGATCCTGCCGTTTGAAGATTCCGCGAAGGTTTTTATGCACGATGAAAAATATTCCGGTGTTGAGATGGATGAGGATATCTACGCAAGCCTCCTCCCTGACTCCTGGAAAAACAATGCTATGATTTTTGAAGCTTTCAGGGCCGGGAAAGCGGGACGGAGTGAAATTATCGCTCACGGAACTACTATCGATACTTCATTTTATTCAGGTCTGAAATACTACCCACTGACCCCCTCACTTGGTTGTCTTTGCGCGGAAGAGATATGGTCCGAAGAAACAGGCACAATAATTTCAAGCGAGCAGCAGAGATTAATGGATGTCTTAAAAGATACTGATTTGTCGAAAGGATACCTGATCGTGGTAGAAACTGAAGATTTGAAGAAACCCGTAGATATATCCGAAATCGGGGCGTTGATTAAGAAAAAGTAATCATTTTAACGGCGATAACGTCACATTATTGTGAAATTATCTTTCATATTTCACTTAATAGAGATAATTTTGATAGGTAAATATTAAAAATCTGTGAAGAACTAAATGTATTCATCACAGATTACATCAGGTATAGAGGAATGCGCCGGATTTCAGATTATTTTATCTGCAAAATATTTTGGCCGGGGCCTTCTGCTGAGCGGCGAAATAATTTTTTTCATCCGGTCGGATATGCTTCTGAAAAATGCACTCATTCATCAATAATTTAAATTTATCGGATATTTTATGGCAAAGAAAATAGTGAAACGTTCCTGGGCAGAGCCTTTTAAAATAAAAGTAGTCGAACCAATCAAAATGACTACGCGGGCCTTCAGGGAAAAAGCAATTAAGGAAGCAGGATACAATACTTTCCTGCTCCGTTCGGAAGATGTTTATATTGATCTCCTTACGGACAGCGGAACCAACGCAATGAGCGATAATCAGTGGGCCGGAATGATGATCGGCGACGAAGCCTATGCCGGAAGCAGAAGCTTTTACACCCTCTGGGACAAAGTAAAAAAATATTACGGAATGCCTTATTTTGTTCCTACCCACCAGGGGAGGGCTGCCGAGCATCTGGTTTCTAAAATCCTCATTAAGCCGGGCGATTACATCGCCGGGAATATGTACTTCACTACGACACGTTTGCATCAGGAGTTAGCCGGAGCGACCTTTGTTGACATCATCATCGATGAAGCCCACGATCCTCAAAACCATCACCAGTTCAAGGGCAATATAGATATTAATAAACTTGACAAACTCGTTAAAGAAGTCGGCGCGAAGAAGATCCCCTATATTTCTGTCGCAGGCCCCGTTAATATGGCGGGCGGCCAGCCGATTTCGATGAAGAACATTTCCGAACTTTCTGCGTATTGCAGGAAGGCCGGAATCAAAATGTGGTTCGATGCGACCCGTGCAGTAGAAAACGCCTATTTTGTAAAAGAGCGGGAAGCCGGATACGCTGATAAAACCATTGCCGAAATACTCAAAGAAATGCTCGTTCCGTTCGACGGAATCTGGGTTAGCGCTAAAAAAGATCTGATGGTCAACATCGGAGGATTTTTAGCGACAAGAAATAAAAAGGTTTTTGATGAAGCCAAAAATCTTTGCGTTGTTTATGAAGGCCTCCACACTTACGGCGGTTTAGCCGGCAGGGATATGGAAGCTATGGCCCGCGGTATAGAAGAAATGGTTGAATACGATACCATCAAGGCGAGGATCGGACAGGTTGAGTACTGCGGATTAAAATTAATGCAATACGGTATTCCGATAGTTGAACCGATAGGCGGACACGCAGTCTTCCTTGATGCGAAAAAATTCTTACCCCATTTAAAACAAATTCAATTTCCTGCGCAAACTCTCTCTGCTGAAATTTATGTTGATTCCGGTGTGAGAGGAATGGAAAGAGGCATTGTCTCTGCAGGCAGAAATATTAAAACCGGCGATCATAATTACCCGAAACTGGAATTGGTACGTCTCACCTTCCCGCGCCGTGTTTATACTCAGGCCCATATTGATGTGACAGTGGAATCGATCGCTCAGTTGTATGAGGACCGGAAAAAAATCCGCGGCTTAAAAATGGTTTATGAACCGAAATATCTGCGCTTCTTCCAGGGCAGATTTGAAAAACTGTAGAAGATAAAATTGATGAGTGATTGAATGTTTGCTCGTTACGGGACAAACATTCAGTCATTCTTTCTTATTAGCAACTCAGGCAATTAATTCTATTTACAGTCTTTTTCAATATCGAAAATAAAGTCAGTAACCGCCCACCTTGGCGCCAGACTGATCACGTCTTTAAAGTAAAAAAACTCTTCTGAATATTGAAACGGATCTAATTTCCCCGGACTGTACTCGCCGTTACCGTCAGCGTCATAGAAAAACATAATTTGGTATTTACCGGGTTCAACTTTTCTAAACTCGAAATTTCCCTTCGGTCCCGGTTTTGCTAAATACCTGACTCCCTGCTTTTCCGAATTTTCCATCACAATCACAGGCTGTTTATCAGCCTTGTGATTCAGTAGTGACCCGTAAAGTCCGGTAATGCTCAAATCACTCTTTGTACGGAATTTATATATATAAATTGAATCCGAGAAATTCCCACCGGCATCCACTGCCTCGTTGAGATCCATCGAAATAACGTAGTCAGTCATCGGTTTTAATGAACCACTTACTTTGACGGCAAACGAAGCGTCATCAGATTTAACAGCTTCAAATTTAACCGGAACCCTGGCCGAATCTGTAAACTTGACAGTTTTGAAAAGCCGGTCGAGCGAAACGGCATCATCAAATCCAAAGTATATTTTAGTGTCTTCGTAAGTGACTTCAGCGCTGTTATAAGAAGGGACAACTTTTATGATCGAAGGGACAGTAGTATCGGGTTTTGTATTCCCAAAGATTGAAATCGAATCTGTGCCGGTGAGATTGCCTTTTGCGTCGGCAAAGTTTCTCGCAAACAAAAAATAACCTGCAGAATCTGAGATCACCAGATCCTTAAGCCCCAGGATGAATTCCTTTTCCTTCGCTCTTCCCTTATACAAATAATCCGGTGCATATTTAATCAGACTGATAGTATCGGCAAGTTCAAAATTAGTAACAGAGAAACTGTCCACGGGAACCTCTTCAGAAAGTGTCACGAGGATATGTTTTGCGTCAGTCATAACCGCTGATATCAGCCTTGGCCCCGTAGTGTCAATTTTAGAAAGAACAAAATTCAACTGGGAATATCCGGTGTCCTTGGGAGTCAGCACAAAATCATTTGCGGGGACGCCGGCCATATCCTGTTCAGGCTGAAACAAGAGGTCTTTGAACTCGTCTTTAACTGCAAAAACCCTGTAACGGCCGTAGTTAAGTCCCGTAAAACTAAACTGCCCTTCCTTACCTGCCTGAGATACGTAGTCCGGTTTGTCACTAGAAATATTCAGAGTGTCCGGCGGATTAAGATACGCAAAGAGAAAAACTCCGGATGGCTTATCCGAAAAAACTGTTCCGCTAAGCGTTCCGTTCGCGATCTTATCTCCGGTGGAAAAAGCAAATGCTACTGCCTGCGCCAGCCTGTTTTTATTATTATAGTCCACTACATCAGTGCCGATAGTGACCGTATAGGTAGTGTTTTCTCTTAAAGTATCAAGGAAGTTAACCCGGACTGACTTCCCGCTCCAGTCGGTTTCAATGCCGTGCTGCAGAGCCGGGGAAATAAAAATCGCATCTTTGAATGATCTCTTTTCTACATATTCAGAAAACTCGATCTCAAAATATTTCTCGCTGAAATTTGTTGTCTGATTCTCCGGATAGATGCTAACAATTTCGGGCGGTTCGCGGTCAATCTCTCCGCCTCCGGGCGGCAGTTGGTTCGCGCATTGGAACGAGATGAACGCAAAGACCGTAATAAAAATTAGTTTCGCGAATTTAACCATATATGAAACTTTTTGGCCAGCCTTGAATGATCATTAAAATTAGTTGAAAAATTATGTTTCCCGGTCGAGTCAGATACAAAAAAAAGATACTTATGCTTTTCCGGATAGATGACAGACAATATAGCATCCTTTCCGGGATTGTTAATAGGCCCCGGCGGAATTCCGTAGTTCTTGTAAGTATTATAAGGAGAATCGATCTGAAGGTCCCTGTATGTCAGCCGCCGCCATCCTTCCGGAAGTAAAAACTGAACAGTCGGATCCGCCTGAAGCTTCATTCCTGATTTTAGCCTGTTGAGGTAAACTCCCGCTACGGTTTTCATTTCTTCGCGGCGGTTTGTCTCCGCATCAACAATTGAAGCGAGAGTGATAATCTGATGCAAGGAGTAACCGGATGCCGAAACAGCTTTTCGAAGTGAGTCATTTATGAATGAGTTGAAATTATTGTGAAGCGCTTCCAGAACTTCACGGGAACTAGAATTCGCAAATACACTTACTCCGCCGGGGAGAAGATACCCTAATAGGTTCTTTTGTTCAAATTCCAGTGATCTCAGGAAATTCCTGTCCTCAGTCAGAAGTAATAATGAATCGTCAGTCAATAAATTCAAACCCTTTAGCCGGTTGAAAATCCCGGCGTTGCTTATACCGCCGTATAACTCAACTTTCAGAAGTTTATCACCTTCGCCGCTGCCGAATCTCGATATCAGAGAGTAATAACTGTTGGAATTTCCAAGTGTATATCTCCCCGCCTGCAGGCTTCTGGCATTTCCGGAGGCATAAGCGAAAAACTTAAACAGCGTTTCACTTCTGATTATACCTGCCGAGTGAAGCCGCTTCGTAATACTCCCCAGCGTTTCACCGTTTTGAATAACAAATCTGATATCTTTTTGGTTTGGTGATGAGGCAGGGATAAGATAGGCGGAAAGAAAAGCCAGCAAAATGACTGCGAAGAAAATGGTTGCTATTTTCCATTCCTTCGGAGAGAGGAGGCCGCTGAAATCAATCTTACCCTTCTTCAAAGGCCGGCACTGTCCTTCTTTTTCTGTTCAATGTCATTCTGGAACCGCCTGGACTCGTCCAGTATACGGTGGAATATATTCCTTATATAACTTTCGGGCAATTCCTTATTGGCTTCGCGGATATATTCAATGATTTCCCTCTCCCTTTCCGGATCATAGACGTCAAGGCCGAGACCGGATTTGATAGAGTTTATCTGTTCAACAATTTGAAATCGTTTGATGAGCAAATCTACAATGGCTAGGTCAAGTTCGTCTGCCGTGTCCCGCAATTCGAGCAGCTTTTTGCTGCTCGCGGACTCTATCAAATCTGATATCTGTTTTTTTCTGCCGGATTTGTCCATTATCCATTCACCAAATACTTGGAATAAAATTCCGGGAACGGTTCGAAATCATCGTCGAATCTTTCACCGGCCTCATAGAGCATCTTGCCGCGTAACGCAATCATAGCTCCGTTGTCTCCGCAGAATTCGAATCCGGGAATCACAACTTTCAGCGAATGTTTTTGTCCAAGGTTTGTAATACTCTCGCGAAGAAGTTTATTAGCGGCAACACCGCCGGTGAGGCTGAGCGAATGCACGTTATGCGCCTTAATCGCTTTTCCTGTCTTGATGATTAGTGCGTCGATGGCCGCCTTCTGGAATGATGCTGCGATATCATTTACTGCCTCAGGACTGATGACCTCATCCTCAGTTTTAATTTTGTTGATCATTCTCAATACCGCAGTCTTGAGCCCGGAATATGAAAAATCATATTTCCCCGATGTTTCTGAAATCGGGAACTTATAAGCAAGAGGATTTCCCTTCTGCGCCGCGTTCTGAATACTCGGCCCCCCGGGATACGGAAGTCCTAACATCTTGGCAACCTTATCGAATGCCTCACCAACTGCATCATCAATGGTTGAACCCAGTATCTCCATTTTCACTTCACTGTGAACGAGTATCAGCATAGTGTGCCCGCCTGAAACAACAAGAACAAGTACGGGGAAAATAGGTTTTTCATCCATCAGAAAGCCGGAATAAATATGGCCTTCAATATGATTAACGGGAATAAAAGGTTTGTTTAAAGCAAAAGCGAGGTGTTTTCCATAAACAAAACCGGTGAGAAGCGCACCGATAAGGCCCGGCCCTGCGGTTGCGGATACAATATCAATATCTTCTTTGGTAATTTTGGCCTGTTCCAGCGCGCTTTTGAGAAGCGGCTGCAACCTTTGTATATGCGCACGGCTGGAAAGTTCCGGTACCACTCCGCCGTATAGTTTATGAAAATCCTGTGAGGAGATCAGGTTAGCGGTTAATCTGCCGCCATTTATTACCGCAATGGACGTCTCGTCACAGGAACTCTCAATACCAAGTACAACCATTATTTAATGCCGAAAACACTTTTGGTTATCTGCAGCGCAACTTCCGGATTCTCCTTAAGCCTGCGGATTGAATAGAGATACCAGTCCTTGCCGAAGGGAACGTAAATTCTTATCCTGTAGCCCATCGCATTGATTTTATCACGGAGGTCCTCGCGAACTCCGAGGAGCATCTGAAATTCAAACTTTGATTTATCTATGTTGTTTGCCTTGATGTATTTCAGCGATTCATCAATCAGGTATTCATCGTGCGTGGCAATGCCGACATAACTGCCGTTTTTGATCATCGCATCCAGAAGTTTCATAAAATTATCACGGATAGGCTGCTTTCCTTTGATGGCTATGGCTTCAGGTTCTACATATATACCTTTGCAGAGTCGGAAGTTCGTTCCGATTTTGGTGAGTGAAAGTACATCATCTATACTGCGTTTAAGGTACGCCTGAATAACTACACCGGTGTTATCATATTTTTCTCGGAGTTTTCGAAGAAGCTTGAGAATACTGTCTGTCGTGCTTGAGTCTTCCATATCGAGACGCAGAAAATTTCCGGTTTTCCCTGCTCTTTCAACCAATCCGGCAATCAGTCCGTAAGCGAATTCCGGGTCAATCATCAGCCCCATTTGGGTGGGTTTTATTGAAAGGTTGCTGTTAAGATTATGTTCTTCAATTACCGATAAAACTTCGTTGCATTTTTTATGCGCGTCAAGGGCCTCCTCTTTGGTCGAAATCGCCTCTCCGAGAACATCCATTGTGGCCAGGATCCCTTTGGAATTCAGCTCCTTCACAACTCGGGTGGCATCCTCAATTGTAACCCCGGCTATATACTTTTTAGCAAAAATGAATACTATTCCCTTTGGTAATTTACTTACTACGGCGACTATCGCCTTATTGAAAAAATTCACAATATCTCCAAAAAATTCACTTACTAAATTAGTTGTAATCGCTCTCTTAACAAAATATTTTGCCTGCTTGCCGGCGCGCATCGCAATTATTTTAAATTAAAAAAGCCGCTCCGGATTTTACACGGAACGGCCATACAAAAAATAAAATTTCCGAAAGATTACCCCAGAATCCGGCTCAAAGTCTCATCCATTTTCCGTTTCAGATCGTCCGGATTACCGTTATTTTCGACTACGATATGGACCTTCTCTTTCTTCATATCGACAGGCAGCTGTGAATCCTCAACTTTCCTGAAGTCGGAATAATCCATATTATTCCTCTCCTCAAGCCGTTTATAACGGGTATCTTCTGATGCATCGATAAGGATCACATAGTCAAAAATATTCTCCATCCCAGCCTCATAAATAAGAGCTGCTTCAACAAAAACGACTTTTTGGGTCTGAAGAATTTTTTTGATCTTCTTATTTATTTCATCGATCACTACCGGATGGACTATAGAGTTTATCATCGCGACGTGCTGCGGATCCGAGAAAACTTCCTCAGCGAGGAATTCCCTGTTAAGCTCCCCGTCTTCATATGCCTTTTCCCCGAACTGTTCTTTGATCTGGGACATCACACTTATATTTGTCGACATAATTTTCTTTGCTATTATGTCGGCAAAAAGGACTTTATACCCTTTATTAATAAGGTGTTCGCAGGCAAGGCTTTTACCGGCCCCGATGTTTCCTGTTATTGCAATTTTATATTTCCCGTCAGCGGGCATAATGAACTTTACGAACCTCTCTTATAACTGTTACTTTAATTTGTCCCGGATATTCCATTTCATCTTCAATCTTCTTAGCTATATCACTGGCAAGTTTATCCGCAACGATATCGTCAATCTTTTCGTGCTCAACCACCACTCTGACCTCACGGCCGGCCTGGATCGCGTAGGTCTTCGCGACTCCCTGGAATGATTTGGCTAATGATTCAAGGGTTTCAAGTCTCTTTACGTAGCCCTCAATAGGTTCTCTTCTGGCACCGGGGCGTGCGCCGCTGATAGCATCAGCAGCCTGGACCAATGCGGCGATCGGGGTTTCCATTTCCATCTCTTCGTGATGGCTTCCGATGGCATTACAAACCAAAGGATTCTCGCGGTATTTCTTGGCAAGTTCATAACCGATAAGGGCGTGCGGCCCGTCGTAGATCTTATCCATAGTCTTTCCGACGTCGTGCAGTAAACCGGCACGTTTTGCGATAGTAGCATCAAGCCCAAGTTCCGCGGCCATAATGCCTGTCAGGTAGGCAACTTCAACGCTGTGCTGCAGTAAATTCTGGCCATAACTCGAGCGGTATCTCATCCTGCCGATAAGTTTTATCAGTTCATTGTGAACACCGTGAATACCCAGCTGAAGTACGGTATTCTCTCCGTCCTTAAACATCTCTTCTTCAAGTTCTTTGCTGACCTTCTCAACAATCTCTTCGATACGCGCGGGATGTATTCTGCCGTCTGTTATCAGCCTCTCCAGCGAAACTCTTGCAACTTCGCGCCTGAACTGGTCATAAGAAGACAGGATAACCGCCTCCGGAGTATCATCAACTATCACATCAACGCCTGTAGCAGCTTCGAAAGCACGGATGTTCCTTCCCTCTTTTCCGATGATCCTCCCTTTAAGTTCGTCATTCTGAATCTGGACCACTGAGACTGTAGTCTCTACAGAACATTCCGCGGCGGTCCGCTGGATAGCCTGAATAATAATTTTCTGGGATTCTTTTTTGGCGTCTTGTTTGGCTTTTTCTATAAGCGTTTTGACGAGCTTATTTGACTCAGAACGTGCGTCCTGAACCATATTTTCCATCAGCATTTTCTTTGCTTCTTCGGCCGTCAGCCCGGATATTTTTTCTAAGCGTTGGTTCTGTTCTTTTTCGAGATCATCCACGGCTTTCCTTCTTGTCTCAAGAAGCCGTTTCTGGTCAATGATATCTTTCTCGGACTGCCTGTTTTCACGCTCTTTCTGAAGCGCCTGCTCCAGCTTCTTGTCGTTATTCTCTTCCCTCTGAGAAAGCTGTTTTTCGAAATGCTGCTGTTTCTGCCGGTTGTGGTTTACTTCCCGGTCATATTCAACTTTTTTCTTATACCACTCGTCTTTTACTTCGAGCAGTTTCTCGCGCTTGATATTCTGCGACTCTTTCTCAGCATCTTCCAGTATTTGCTTAGAACGAGCGTCTGCTGCCACCAGGCTTTTTTTACCGGCCCTGGAATTAAAATACCAGCCGAGGTAAAAACAAACAGGAACTAGCAGTACTATCGAGATTATAAAATATAAAGGTTCCAATATTCCTCCGTAAATAAAACGCAGCTGCCGGAGAGATGCCTAACAGGGAAAGAACCCTATATTAGACAATGTGGGAAATTGCCCAACGCATCATACTTCCAATGTCGTTAATTAAAACAAATCCGGAGTTAACCGGAGCAAGGCCTGTATTCAGCGCCGTGAGTCAATGACCCGTGATGATTAAAGTCGGTTCTTTAATGTTATCACTCCGCCGGCAGTGCGAATAATACTAATTGGATGGTTCGTTCAGTTCTGGGCGGGCAAAAAGATGCTTCATCTTTTTTATTCTTTCATTGGCCTGAATAAGAAATTCTTTATTCTTATTCTTCTCAATAAAATAGTCGTAAGCTATATTCAGTGCGGCAATTACAGCTATCGTCTGATGCGGCTGATCACCTGCTTCTTCCTGAATTTCTTTCATTGATTTGTTAACATAGTCAACCAGTTCTGAAGCTACTGCTTCATCGTCAACCAGCAACGAATATTCTTTATCTAGTAGTCTTACTTTCAGCTTCTTTTTGTCGCTCATTCGGGTTTCACCATCCGTTAATTAATTTATGCACCCGTTAAATGACCGTCTATCGTACCGATCAAATCGTTTATTTTTTTCTTCAAACTTTCCTTCTCTTCTGAAGAAAATACACCTTCGAAAAGGGCTTCTTTCATTTGCTCTTTTTCCTGCTGTTTCAGCCGCAGCTCTTCCAGCTGGACTTTTAGCATTTCAGTTTCCTGAAGAGCGCTTTTCAGTTTAAGTTCAAGATCTTTTTTCTGCTTCTGCAGTATTACATTTCTGTCGAAAAGTGTGATTACCTGCGACTCAATGTAAGAAAGATCTTCCAGTATGATTTTCGACTTTTCACTATCAGGCATTTATTCGCCTCTCAGTTTTGCCTTAAACTTATTCTTAATTAAAGAAATTAGTTTGTTGAATTCCTGCTCAACCTCAGAATCAGTCAGCGTCCGGTCTTCCGCGAAGTATTCGAATGTGTATCCGAGGCTTTTTGTCCCGGAACCAGTCTGATCGCCCTCGTACAGATCGAACAACCTGTAAGATCTGAGATTAGCAGATTTATTTTTTGCTATGCAATCATCTATATCCTGCAGCTTAATGTTGCTGCTCACCAGCAATGCCGCATCTCTTGTGACTTTAGGGAATTTCTGAAGCTCTTTATACTTAACTGCTTTAACAGGAAACTGCTTAATGCTTTCAAGATCAAGTTCAACAGCGAACACTTCCTGATCAATATCAAACAACTTCAGGTAATTCTTTTTTAACTTACCTCCCGACGCAAACACCTTCCCCCCGCCGGAAACGGTGTAAAAATAATCAAAAATATTATTTCCCTCCTGATAATATGAATCTAATAGCTCACAGTCAAGTAATTTTTTTAGTAAAAGCGAGGTTACCTCCCCCTTCAGGTCAAAGAACGAATATCCCTCTTCTTTCTGATACCACTCCTTTTGAGCCCTTTTCCCCGATAAAACCAGACATATCTTACGGTTTTCAGTGAAGTCACCGAAAGCCTCAACCGGTTCATTAACCAGAGTGAAGGTGTTACCGATCTCGAATAATTTCAGATCCTTCTCCCCAACCGCAATATTCCTCCGGACAACATCCAATGCCCCAGGAATGAGTGAAGTACGGAGATATTCCATTTCCTGCGACTGCGAATTGAGTAACTTAACCGGCTTTCCGAATGTGACTGCCAGTTTTTCAGAAAGAAACGTATTTGTAATTAGTTCATTGAATCCGGAGGAAACGAGATGTTCGCGGATTTCGTCTTCCGGTTTGGTTGTGTCGGTGTAAAGCCCGAAAGTCATCGATATCTTTTCAACATCAGGAATATTCTCAAAACCGTATATCCTGCCAACTTCCTCGATTATATCTATTTCCCTCTCGATATCGGGACGGAAGGTCGGAATTCCGGCAAGGATTTGTTTTTCGTCTTTGCTGATGATTTCAAATCCCAGATTTACGAGAATCTCTTCTACCTTGCTCCCCTCAACTCCGAATCCAAGAATTCTCCTGATCCTGTCAAATCTGACGGGAGCAGTTTTCTTACCAATTTTCTCCGGATAGTTGTCGATAATACCAGCGGCCACAGTACCGCCGCATATTTCAGCCAGCATAGCCGCGGCCAATTCAGCCGCAAGCGGAGCCAGTTCCGGGTCGATCCCTCTTTCAAATCTGTATGAAGCGTCGGTGGATAAAGCCAGTCTTTTAGAGGTTTTACGGATACCGCCCGGTGAGAAATAGGCACTCTCCAATAGGATATTTTTTGTTGTGTCGAACACCTTGGAATTTTCGCCTCCCATTACGCCCGCTATCGCAACCGGAATTTTCGCGTCACAAATAAGCAGATCATCTGCCGCCAACTGGCGCATCTTGCCATCGAGTGTCTGAAATTCTTTCTGATCTCCTGCCCTACGGACGACAATTTTGTGTCCGTTTAAAAGGTCATAATCAAAGGCGTGAAGGGGCTGTCCCAGGAGCACCATCACGTAATTCGTTATATCCACGACATTATTAACAGGATTCAGGCCAAGATTAGAGAGCCTGTTCTTAAGCCATTCGGGAGACTCTTCAACCTTAACATCCCGAATCACCTTTGCGGCATACCGGGGACAAATATCTGTGTCTGCAATTTCAACTGCCGCAAATGTGTTAACATCAGCTGAAGAAGCGTAAGTCTTTATTTCAGGCAGTGTTAGCTTCCTGTTAAAAAGAGCGGAGAGATCCCGCGCAACTCCGATATGAGACAATGCATCGGGCCTGTTCGGGGTGATCCCTATTTCAAAAATAACATCATTCAGTCCGTAAACTTCCGAAAGCGTCGTTCCGGCTTTATGATGATCCGGGAGCACTTTGATTCCCGAGTGGTCATCGCTGAAATTCAGTTCGTAATCAGAGCAAATCATTCCGTTTGATTCGAGTCCGCGGATTTTCGCTTTGGTAATAACCATCTGATTTCTGGGAACAACTGCCCCTTCCCGGGCTAAAATGATTGTCTGTCCTGCCTCAACATTGGGAGCACCGCAAATAATATCAAGGACCGCTTCTCCGGCATCAACTTTGCAGAGAGATAATTTGTCTGCCTTCGGATGCTTTGTTTTTTCCAGAACCTTGCCGATAACAAAATTTCTATAAACCGACAACTGATCGTGGATGTCTTCAACTTCAAGCCCTGA
>CAIMOS010000172.1 GCA_903843135.1 uncultured Ignavibacteriales bacterium
CGCTTGACGGATCTGATGAAAAGAAATACTCTGTTCCTTCAAGCAAGCACATACTTGTTCAGGACGGCGATGAAATACCTGCGGGCGAAAAGATCACAGACGGTCCGATCAATCCGCACGATATTCTTCGTATCAAGGGTACAAACGCAGTTCAGGAATATCTTGTGAACGAAATTCAGGACGTTTACAGGCTTCAGGGTGTGAAGATCAACGACAAGCACATCGAAGTTATTGTAAAACAGATGCTCCAGAAGGTGAAAATTGAATCACCGGGAGATACCAGGTTCCTTGAAGAAGATCACATCGATAAAACCGATATCTATGAAGAAAACCAGAAGATTCTGGGTTCAGTAGTAATTGAAGAAAAGGGTGACTCAAAACTTAAAGAAGGAACCCTGATTTCAAAGAACAAATACAGAGAACTTGTGGCCGACCTTAAGCGTAAAAGTAAGAAGGTACCGGAAGTTCG
This sequence comes from uncultured Ignavibacteriales bacterium, assembly GCA_903843135.1. Classification (GTDB taxonomy): domain Bacteria; phylum Bacteroidota; class Ignavibacteria; order Ignavibacteriales; family Ignavibacteriaceae; genus JABWCL01. The sequence goes on from CAIMOS010000172.1 coordinate 470, forward strand.
GGATGCAGAGCCGGCAACTTCAGGCAACATATTGCTTGGAATCACATCTGCAGCTTTACAAACAGAAAGTTTCATTTCTGCAGCCTCTTTCCAGGAGACAACCAAAGTCCTGGCGAATGCTGCGAGTATGGCTAAGGTCGATACATTAAGAGGACTGAAAGAGAACGTCGTAATGGGACGTTTGATTCCAGCCGGTACCGGCCTGAAGAAATACCGTTCAATAACCCTCAAATTACAGGAAGAACCCGTGGAAGAAGCCCCAGCAGGGGAAGTAGCCGCGGAATAATCCTGATATATATTTGAAACAGAGGAGATTCTCCCCCGGGAGAGTCTCCCTTTATGCACGAATATTAGAAAAACGGGCGGTGGAATAGACCGCCAATTTTAATATTTTTTATTGTTTTCTTGACAATAAAAAATATTGTTCATATATTATAGGTCTGAATTTTTTTAGATTTTTTATTAACAGGAGTATTTTTTGCCAACGATAAATCAATTGGTTAGAAAAGGGCGGGAGTCGGTAATTAGCAAGAATAAGGCGCCGGCCTTACAGGCATGCCCTCAGAAAAGAGGTGTGTGCACACGTGTATATACTACAACTCCAAAGAAGCCAAACTCAGCACTCAGAAAAGTTGCCAGAGTAAGATTGACCAATAACATCGAAGTTACGGCTTATATTCCTGGTGAAGGGCATAATTTACAGGAGCACTCACTCGTGCTTATCAGAGGCGGAAGAGTAAAAGATCTTCCTGGCGTAAGATATCACATCATCAGAGGAACTCTTGACACAAGCGGCGTTGAAGACAGAAGGCAGGCCCGCTCTAAATACGGCGCTAAGAAACCGAAAGCGAAATAGTTTTTGATATGAGAAAGAAAAGAGCAGAAAAAAGGTTCATTAAACCTGATCCGAAATTTAACGATCTGACAGTCGCTAAATTTATTAACATCATGATGTATGACGGTAAAAAATCCGTTACCCGTAAAATGATTTACGAGGCAATAGATCTCGTTGAGCAGAGAAGCAAAAAACCGGGACTTGAAGTTTTCAAAAAAGCAATCAGCAATGCTCAGCCGCTTATCGAAGTTAGAAGCCGCAGAGTCGGTGGCGCAACTTACCAGGTTCCTATGGAAGTCAGGCCCGAAAGAAGGCTTGCTTTAGCGATGAGATGGATCAGAACCTACTCACGCGACCGTAACGAAAAGTCAATGGCTGCGAAACTCGCTTCGGAACTTTTAGCAGCTTCGAACAACGAAGGTTCAGCAATTAAGAAAAAAGAAGATACTCATAAGATGGCTGAAGCAAACAAAGCGTTTGCTCATTTTAAGTGGTAAGAATAAGATAAAGTTATTTTAGTATAGATTTAGATTTAGCATAAGAAAACCAAGATTAGATGTCCAAAAGTATTCCTATAAATAGAGTTCGTAACATCGGCATTATGGCGCACATAGATGCGGGTAAAACCACAACGACCGAAAGAATTTTGTTCTATACCGGTAAATCACACCGTATAGGAGAGGTTCACGACGGCGCCGCCACAATGGATTGGATGGAGCAGGAAAAAGAACGCGGTATTACTATTACTTCAGCCGCGACAACCACACTGTGGAGAGATCATCAGATTAATATCATTGACACTCCCGGCCACGTTGATTTTACGGTTGAGGTTGAAAGATCACTCCGAGTACTCGACGGTGCGGTAGCGCTGTTTTGTGCTGTGGGCGGTGTAGAGCCCCAGTCAGAAACAGTTTGGCGCCAGGCTGACAAATACGGAGTTCCGCGTGTTGCTTTTATCAATAAGATGGACCGTGTCGGCGCTGATTTCTATCACGCGCTCGAAATGATCCGCGAACGCCTTGGAGCGAATGCTATCCCGACCCTTCTGCCTATCGGTGAAGGCGATATGTTTGTGGGAGTTATTGACCTTATCGCTAACAAAGCGATTATGTATCACGAAGATACAATGGGAATGACTTTCGATATTTTGGATGTTCCCAAAGATCTGGTTGCAATTACAAATAAATACAGAACCGAAATGCTTGAAGCAGTTTCGGATGTAGATGATACTCTGCTTGAGAAATACCTTGAAGGCAAGGACATTTCCGAAGCAGAAATCACAAATGTTTTACGTACCGCTACTATTCAGGGAAAAATTATCCCTGTTCTCTGCGGAGCCTCATTTAAGAATAAAGGCGTTCAGAAGTTACTTGACTCAGTTGTGGATTTTCTCCCTTCACCGGTCGACCTTCCGCCGATTGAAGCCCATCATATCGGAATTAACGATAAAGTCGTTAGAACAATTGATGAAAAAGAGCCGTTCACCGCTTTAGCATTCAAACTGATGAACGATCCGTATGTAGGTAAACTGACATTCTTCAGGGTTTATTCAGGTAAACTTGAAGCCGGAAGTTATATCTACAACTCGATCAGCGGTAAAAAAGAAAGAATCAGCCGTCTGCTTCAGATGCACGCAAACCACCGCGAAGATATTACTTCCGTAAGGGCCGGTGATATTGCTGCGGCTGTAGGACTGAAATATACAAGGACCGGCGATACACTTTGTACTGAAGACGATGCCGTTGTACTCGAGAAGATAATATTCCCTGAACCGGTTATTCAGATTGCGATTGAACCAAAGACAAAAGCGGACCAGGATAAACTTTCGGACGCGCTCCAGAAACTTTCTGATGAAGATCCGACATTTAAGATTAAGGTTGATGATGAAACCGGCCAGACGCTCATAAGCGGTATGGGTGAACTTCATCTTGAAATCCTCATCGACAGAATGAAAAGAGAATTTAAGGTTGAAGCTAATGTCGGTAAACCGCAGGTAGCTTACCGTGAAACTATCACTCAGACCGTTGAAGTTGAAGGTAAATTCGTTAAACAGTCAGGCGGCCGCGGAAAATACGGACACGTATGGCTTGAAGTTTCACCGAACGAAGCCGGCAAAGGCTATGAATTTACAAATGGTATTGTCGGAGGTGTTGTTCCTAAGGAATATATTCCGGCAGTTTCAGCAGGTGTACAGGAAGCTATGAGGAACGGCGTTGTTGCCGGTTTCCCTGTAGTGGACGTTAAAGTGAAATTATTTGACGGTTCTTATCACGATGTAGACTCTGACGAGCTTTCTTTTAAAGTTGCGGGTTCTATGGGCTTTAAGGAAGGTGCCCGCAGAGCTAAGCCAATCGTGCTCGAACCGATTATGGCGGTTGAGGTAATCTCACCGGAAGATTATCTGGGTGATGTAATGGGTGACCTTAACTCACGCAGAGGAAGAATTGAAGGATTTTCCGCAAGAAAAGACGCACAGGTAATTAAATCCCACGTGCCACTCGCGGAAATGTTCGGATATGCTACTATCTTGAGGTCAATGACTCAGGGAAGAGCAATATACACGATGCAGTTCTCACACTACTCAGAGGTGCCTAAGAGCATAGCTGAAGAGATCGCTGAGAAATCACTTGGTAAGAAATAAATGCGTCCTGATTTAGTAAACAATAATTATAGTAATCCAAAGGAGAAATAGATGGCAAAAGAAAAATTCGACAGAAGTAAGCCACACGTGAACGTTGGTACCATCGGACACGTAGATCACGGAAAAACTACCTTAACAGCTGCTATTACAATGGCATTAGCCAAAAAAGGCCTTTCCGCTATTAGAACATTTGACAGTATTGATAACGCCCCTGAAGAAAGGGAAAGAGGTATCACTATTGCTACAGCGCACGTTGAGTATTCAACTGCAAACAGACACTACGCTCACGTAGACTGTCCGGGCCACGCTGACTATGTAAAGAACATGATCACCGGTGCTGCTCAGATGGACGGCGCGATTCTCGTAGTTGCTGCAACTGACGGTCCTATGCCTCAGACCAGAGAACATATTCTTTTAGCTCGCCAGGTAGGCGTTCCTAAAATCGTTGTTTTTATGAACAAAGTTGATGCTGTCGATGATCCTGAACTGATTGAACTCGTAGAAGTTGAAATCAGAGATCTCCTTTCTAAATATGAATTCCCCGGAGATGATATTCCAATCATTAAGGGTTCAGCTCTCCGTGCTCTCGAAGCAGGCGCATCAAACGCCGATCCGAGCGATGAAAGATACAGCTGTATCTGGGAGTTAATGGACGCGGTTGATGCTTATGTTCCGATTCCGGAAAGAAGCGTTGACAAACCATTCATTATGCCTGTTGAAGACGTATTCTCAATCACCGGCCGCGGTACAGTAGCTACCGGCAGGGTTGAAAGAGGATCGGTTAAGATCCAGGAAGAAGTTGAACTTATCGGTTTAGGCGTTCACAAGAAAACAGTTGTTACGGGTATCGAAATGTTCCGTAAAGAACTCGAGAACGCAATGGCAGGTGATAACGCAGGTCTTCTCTTAAGAGGTGTTGACAAGAATGAAATCGAACGCGGAATGGTTCTTGCTAAACCGGGTTCAATCACCCCTCACACAGATTTCGAAGGCGAAGTTTACGTTTTATCAAAAGACGAAGGCGGCCGTCATACTCCGTTCTTCAACGGATACAGGCCACAGTTCTATTTCAGAACAACTGACGTTACCGGTGTAGCTACTCTTCCCGCAGGAACAGACATGGTTATGCCCGGTGATACTGTAAAATTAAGCGTCGTACTCATTGCTCCTATCGCTATGGAAGAAAAACTCAGATTCGCTATTCGCGAAGGCGGCAGGACAGTAGGTTCAGGCGTAGTAACTAAAATATTAAAGTAATTAAATTCTTGATTTTCATCAAAAAGGGAGTTTGTCTCCCTTTTTGTTTCTCTAAAATTTAAGGAGTTATTTGGTGTCTAATCAAAAAATAAGAATTAAACTGAAGTCATACGATCATATCCTGATTGATAAATCAACGGATAAGATTATCAAGACGGTTAAAAGTACGGGTGCTTTTGTATCCGGGCCTATTCCGTTGCCTTCAAAGAGATCAGTTTACACTGTTTTGCGTTCTCCGCACGTGGATAAAAAATCCAGAGAGCAGTTTGAGATTTCTACTCACAAACGGATAATAGACATTCATAACTCCAATCCTCGCACTGTCGATTCGCTGAGCAAATTAGATATTCCTGCCGGCGTTGATATCGAGATTAAACTATAATTGATACTGAGGTAATATGTCGGGATTGTTAGGCAAAAAACTTGGAATGTCAAGCGTCTATACAGATGCCGGGGACAGAGTCCCTGTAACTGCTATAGAAGTCGGACCTTGCAAAGTTGTAAGAGTTAGATCTGTTGATAAGGACGGTTTCAGTTCCTTACAAATCGGTTTCGGTTCTAAAAAAGAAAAGAACATCCGTAAACCTGATCTTGGTTATTTCAAGAAAAATAATGTTGAGCCCTGCGCTCACTTAAAAGAATTCAGATTTCCTGCCGGTAATGACTACAAGGTAGGAGATGAGATTAAAGCTGATTTCTTTGCTGAAGGCGAAATGATTAAAGTTCGCGGAACCAGCAAAGGAAAAGGTTTCCAGGGTGTTATGCGTCGTCACGGCTTCGGCGGTGTTGGCGGTACTACACACGGACAGAGCGACAGATTAAGGGCTCCCGGTTCTATCGGAGCGAGTTCTTATCCTTCGAGGGTCTTCAAGGGCCAGAAGATGGCCGGAAGAATGGGCGGTGACAGCGTTACCGTATCCAATCTTAAAGTCATCAAAGTATTTCCGGATAAGAATATTATCCTTGTGAAAGGTGCTGTACCCGGCGCGGTTAATTCAATTGTTCAGTTACTTAAGAAACAGGTCGGATAAGATATGTTGTTAGATGTTTATAAGATAGATGGTACAAAGGCCGGCGCTAAATTAGAAGTGGCCGACTCAGTGTTTGGATTAGAACCTAATCTGCATAGCATTTATTTGACTGTAAAAGCTTACCTCGCCAATCAGAGACAAGGAACCAGCAAGTCTAAAGAGCGCAGCGAAGTAAGAGGCGGCGGTAAGAAACCGTGGAAACAAAAAGGCAGAGGCGGAGCCCGCGCGGGTTCTTCCAGATCACCTCTTTGGGTCGGCGGCGGAACTATCTTTGGCCCTAAACCAAGAGACCACCGTCAGTACATCAATAAGAAAGTTAAATCTCTTGCTAAGAAATCTGCTCTCTCACACAAAATTAAAGATGAGCAGTTTGTAGTACTCGAAGATTTTAATTTCGAGGAAATTAAAACAGCACAGTTTGTAAGTATATTAAAAAACCTGAAAGTTGACGAAAAGAAAGTAACTTTGCTTACTAATGGTACACTTCAGAATGTTTATAAGTCAGGACGCAATATTGACAGAGTAAAAATTCTTGAAGCACAGAATGCATCAACTTACGATATCCTCAACAATCAGGTATTAATTATTCAGAAAAGCGCTGTAGAATATCTGAACGGTCAGTTATCAGTAAAAGAAGCGGCGGTTAATTAATTATGAGAAATATTTTAATAAAACCTTTATTCACTGAGAAGATTACTAAAGAAAACCACGATCTTCAGAAGTATGGTTTCGTAGTTGTCAGCACTGCAAATAAAATCGAGATTGCAAAGGCGATCAAAGATAAGTATAATGTTACTGTTGCTGATGTGAATACAGTTATGAACAAAGGTAAAGTAAAAACACAAATGAGAAAATCCGGCCGTTTCACCGGAAGAACTGCAAAGTTCAAGAAAGCTTATGTCACCCTTAAAAAAGGGGACAAAATCGATCTTTACGGTGAAGTATAACAGGGATTTGGAGAATTAAAGATGGCAATTAAAGCATTAAAACCAACTACACCCGGTACCAGATTTATGTCCCGCTCAACTTTTGTTGAGGTTACCAAATCAACACCGGAAAAATCTTTAACCGCAAGTTTAAAGAAGTCCGGTGGCCGTAATAACCTCGGTAAAGTTACTTCACGTCATCGCGGCGGCGGACATAAGAGAAAATACAGGATCATCGATTTCAAGAGAAACAAACACGGAATTCCGGCAAAAGTTTTCTCGATCGAATATGATCCGAACAGAACAAGCCGTATCGCCCTCTTGAATTATGCTGACGGCGAAAAACGTTATATCATCGCTCCTGACGGATTAAAAGTCGGTGATGTTATTCAGTCGGGCCCCGGTTCAGAAATTAAAGTCGGTAACGCGTTACCGCTTAAAGATCTGCCGCTCGGAAGTTTTGTTCATAATGTTGAAATTAAACCTGGCAAAGGCGGACAAATAGGAAGAAGTGCGGGAAGTGCTCTTCAACTTATGGCTAAAGAAGGCGACTACGCACAGCTTAAGTTACCTTCAGGTGAAGTAAGATTGATACTTTTGTCCTGCATCGCTACATACGGATCAGTAGGAAATGCAGAGCAGGAAAATATCAGCCTTGGTAAAGCAGGCAGGCACCGTTGGCTCGGAAGACGTCCGATGTCCCGTGGTGTTGCAAGGAACCCGGTAGATCACCCGATGGGTGGTGGTGAAGGAAAGACCTCAGGCGGCGGACACCCGGTTTCACCGTGGGGCCAGAAAGCCAAAGGACTTAAGACCCGTAAGAGAAAGAATATTTCTAACAGGTACATCGTTAAACGTAGAAAATAATTGAATTAGAAAGAATCTATGCCAAGATCAGTTAAAAAAGGGCCATTTATTGATGCCAAGCTGTTGAAGAAAATACAGCTGATGAACCAGTCTAACCAGAAAAAAATAGTTAAGACCTGGTCAAGATCTTCCACAATTTCTCCGGATTTTGTCGGGCACACAATCGCCATTCATAACGGTAAGCAGATGGTACCGGTGTTTATTTCTGAAAATATGGTCGGTCACAAATTAGGTGAATTCGCACCTACCCGTATCTTCAGAGGTCACCCGGGAACAAAAGCTGAAAAGGCATCTAAAGCAAAATAATTGATATCAGGAATATAGTATAATGGAATCCAGAGCTATTTGCAGATACATACCTTCTTCGCCCCGTAAAATGAGATTAGTTGTTGATCTCATCAGGGGGATGCAGGTTGACAGAGCAATCGAAGTATTACACTTCCAGACAAAAACTGCTGCACGTGATGCAGAAAAAGTTTTAAGATCGGCAGTTTCTAATCTCCTTAACCAGGATGAGAAGAAAAAAGTAGACCTGCACGAAATGTTTATTAAAGAAGCATACGTCAATGCGGGCCCTGTTATGAAAAGAATATCACCGGCCCCTATGGGCAGGGCATACAGGATCAGAAAAAGATCCTGTCACGTAACTATTGTTGTAACAATGAAAAATTCCAATTAGGAGGATTTTTGGGACAAAAAGCTAACCCCATAGGATTGAGAGTAGGTATAATCAGAGGCTGGGAATCGAACTGGTTCGAAGCCAAAAGTTATGCGGTTAAACTTAAAGAAGACGAGAAATTAAGATCCTATATTAAGAATCGTTTAGATAAAGCGGGTATCTCCCGGATTATTATCGACAGAACCTCCAAGAACCTTATTATCAATATTCACACTTCACGTCCTGGAGTTATTATAGGTAAAGGCGGATCTGAAATTGGAAAGATCGAGCAGGAACTCAGAAAACTTACTGAAAAAGATGTTAAGATTCAGATTTCTGAAATCAAACGCCCTGAACTCGATGCAAATTTAGTCGCTGCAAACATTGCGGCACAGCTCGAGAAGAGAGTTTCATTCAGAAGAGTTATGAAATCTTCCATTACCGCAGCTATGAGAATGGGCGCGGAAGGAATCAAAGTTATGCTCGCGGGCCGTTTGGGCGGAGCCGAAATGGCCAGGACCGAACAGTATAAAGAGGGAAGAATTCCTCTTCATACACTGCGCGCTGATATTGATTATGCAAACGGCAGAGCTGAGACGATCTACGGATCAATCGGCATCAAAGTTTGGATATGCCGCGGTGAGATTTTAGGTAAAAGATTATCAGATTAACAGAGATCGGAGTTTATAATTATGTTAATGCCTAAAAGAGTAAAATTCAGGAGAGCGCAGAGAGGCCGTATGACCGGTAAAGCTACGCGCGGTGCTTCTGTAGCTTTTGGCGATTTCGGATTAAAAGCGCTTGAACCGGCCTGGATCACCAGCCGTCAGATTGAAGCGTGCAGAGTTGCCCTTTCAAGAAAAATGAAAAGAGACGGTAAAGTTTGGATCAGAATTTTCCCGGATAAACCAGTCTCTAAAAAGCCGCTCGAAACTCGTATGGGTAAAGGTAAAGGCGCTCCGGAATTCTGGGTGGCCGTTGTGAAACCCGGCAGAGTATTGTTTGAAGTATCGGGCGTTACGAGGGAAATTGCAGCGGAAGCTTTAGGGCTTTGCTCGCACAAACTCCCTATTAAAACTAAAGTTGTCGCAAGACCAGATTACGAAAATTAATCGGAACGAAAATGAAAATCACTGAGATAAGAGAATTGACTTCTGAAGAGATTAAAAAGAGAATTGAAGAGGAACAGAACACATTAACTGACCTTAGGTTCTCGCTTGCATTGAAGCAATTGGATAACACCGCAAAAGTTTCTAAATCCCGCAAAACAATTGCAAGGTTAAAAACTGAATTGAAATACAGGGACTTAGCTAAAAAAGCCGGAATAGCGGTAAAGTAAGGAAAATATATTATGAGCGAATCAACAACAAAAAGACCTCTCAGAAAAACCAGAACCGGTTTAGTTGTCAGCAATAAAATGGATAAATCCATTTCTGTAGCTATCGAGAGAAAAGTAGCGCACCCGGTTTACAAAAAATATTTTAAGAAAACCACTAAGCTTATGGCACACGATGAGAAAAATGAATGCAGCATCGGTGATCTGGTTAAGATAATGGAGACAAGGCCAATCAGCAAAAACAAAAGATGGCGCCTTGTTGAAATTGTTGAGAAGGTGAAGTAAGGAAATTCCAGGAGATCAAGTATGATACAAGAAGAAACTAATCTAACGGTTGCCGATAATTCAGGCGCAAAGAAAGTAAGATGTATCCGGGTACTCGGCGGAAGCGGAAGGCAGTATGCATCACTCGGAGACCTGATTGTTGTTGCAGTCAAAACTGCTCTGCCAAACGGCGCAGTTAAAAAAGGCGAAGTGTCAAGAGCGGTAATCGTAAGAACTAAAAAAGAAGTCAGAAGAAAAGACGGTTCTTATATCCGTTTCGATGAGAACGCGGCCGTATTAATCAATAACCAGAACGAGCCTAAAGGTACACGTATCTTCGGCCCGGTTGCCCGCGAGCTCAGGGAAAAACAATTTATGAAAATTGTCTCTTTAGCGCCAGAAGTATTATAAGGAATTAACAGTGAAACTGAGATTAAAAAAAGATGATTTTGTAAAGGTTATTGCCGGTAATGACAAAGGCAAAACCGGTAAAGTTCTGAAGGTATATCCGAAAGAAGGCCGTTTGATTATTGAAGGCGTGAACATACGTAAACGCCACACCAAACCTTCTCAGAGAAACGCTCAG
>CAIMOS010000173.1 GCA_903843135.1 uncultured Ignavibacteriales bacterium
ACGGTGAGGTCAACAACTTCAGGTACTATCAGCCCTTTTCCTATCGTTGATGCAACGTGAAGCCCGAAGGCTACAAAGGCTATAAAATTGAAAAATGCCGCCCATAAAACCGCGAATCTTGGTGAAAGTACTTTTGTAGAAACAACAGTTGCTATTGAGTTGGCCGCATCGTGAAAGCCGTTGATGAAATCAAAAACCAATGCTAAAAAAATTATTAAAATTAAGGTGGTCATACCATCCATACTAATCCGGCGTAAATATTGTTAATGACTTTTATCAGGCGTTCTTGATCAGGATCTGAATAATGACATTTGCCGCTGACTGGCATTTATCGCACGCATTTTCCAGAATATCCAGGATTTCTTTTTTCTTGAAAATTTCAAGCGGATTTTTCTCAGTACTGAATAGTTTCTTTAATTCCCGCCTGTAAACATTGTCGGCCTCCGTTTCCAAATCCTGCACAGTCTTGCATTCGTTTATGTTCTCGTTTTTGTTGCGGAGGTCCTGCAGCACATTTTCAAGTTCTTTGATCTGAAGAAGGACAATCGAAATCAGGTCTAACGCGCCCTCTACCTTCTGGGTCACACAGTAAGTATCAACCCTTACAGTCGCGCCAAATAGGTTGTCTCCGATCGCGTTTAGGCGTTTAACCAAAGCGAAAATATCTTCCCGGTCGAACGGTGTTATAAATGTTTTATTTAACCGTTTGATAACTTTCGATGTGATCTCATCGCGCCTGTTCTGAAACGGCTTAAGTTTGAGGTAGATATCGGGATCGTATGAGTCCGCGGCAAAAAAATCATAGGTGATTTTTGCGCTTTGCTGGATGTAAGAGATGATTTCCTTGAAATCTTCAAAATATTTTTCTTCTTTAGGAAGGAGGCGTTTAAACATATAACAATACTCTTTTTTTGTTCGACTGACAAATTTAAGCAATTCCCGTGATTTGGTACCAGTATTTTTTAAGTTCGCCTTCGGATGGATTCAGGTGTTTAATAAATTAACCATTTTTTGCAATAACAGGCAGAAATAAAGGAAAAGGCGAGAAGTTCCACATAGATTTCTGGCCGGAACCAAAGAGATTCTAAAATCTTTCAGTTATGTAAAAATGCTAATGGTAAAAACCCTAAAATTGCGAATTAGTGCCCTGGTGAAACAGTGTTTTTAGGGGTTCTGATTTTTTTGAAAAATATTCAACCCTCTGTCAAAAGTTTTGTCAAAAAACCGTACATTTTAAGATTCAATTTTTTATAATTTTGGCTCACAACCAGGTTTTCAGAGTCTTTTTTTAACATTCAGTAAAAAAGTATTAAGGAAGTAGTTATTATGAAGAAATATTTTATTCTTTTCGGTTTTATGACCGCTGTGCTTTTCTTCGGTTGCGGTAAAGCAAAAGTATCGGTTACGCTTGCCGGTTCCACCGCATTCCAGCCGTTCGCAGAGAAAATCGCTGAAAAATATATGGCCTCGAATCCAAATATTACTGTCACAGTACAGGGAGGCGGTTCCGCAGTCGGAATTCAATCCGCCAATTCAGGCGCTGCTCAAATAGGAATGGCTGATCTGGTTAAACTTCCGGATGAGGCAAAATCCCTTACTTCAACCGTAGTAGCGCAGGATGGAATTGCGATAATAGTACATCCCAAAAACAAAGCGGTAAACCTGAGTATTGAGCAGTTACGTGCAGTTTTTAACGGAAAAATTCAAAACTGGAAGGAAATCGGAGGAAGTGATGCACCGATAACGGTAGTATCCCGCGAGGCAGGCTCCGGTACAAGATCATCATTTGAAAAAATCGTAACGGGAATCACGCTTGTAAATAATGCAGTAATACAGAATTCTAACGGCACTATCCGAGAGACGATCGCGAACGATGAAAATTCTATCGGATATATTTCGCACGGTATTCTGAATGACAAAGTAAAAGCATTGATGATTGACAGTGTTGAATGCACCACCGAGTCGATTATCGCAAAGAAATATAACCTTGTACGCCCGATATTTCTTTTGACAAAAGGCGCCCCGGAAGGTGAAGTGAAGAATTTTATTGACTATATACTTTCCGACGAAATTCAGGCAATGATCAAGAAAGACGGATTACTCCCGGTAAAATAAAACAGTATGAAGTTATTAGGTGAGAAAGGTGTAGAGCGCCTCCTGTCAGTGGTTGCCTTTTCGGCAATCTCCGCATTGGGGTTGATTGCGGTGTTTATATTTATTGAGGGGCTTCCTTTTCTGTTCAAATACGGAATAAAAGACTTTCTGTTATCAAGTGACTGGCGCCCCGATGCCGGAAAGTTCGGTATTTATCCGATGATTGCCGCATCGTTTTGGGTGATGCTGGGCGCTATGCTGATTGGCGCCCCGCTCGGAATTGCAGGAGCAATATTCCTGGCAGAGTTCGTTCCGAAAACTGTAATGAATATAATTAAACCTGCCATTGAACTTCTTGCAGCCATCCCTTCGGTAATATATGGTTTCATCGGTGTGGTTGTACTTGCCCCGGTAATCCGTGATTTGTTCGGCGGCCCCGGACTGTCGCTGCTGGCTGGCGCGATCATTCTCGGAATTATGATTATGCCAACTGTCATCAGTATTTCTATTGACTCATTACTTGCGGTTCCGGTTTCATTCCGGGAAGGATCGCTTGCGCTTGGAGCCACGAAGTGGCAGACAGTACATATGCTTACGACGAAAGCCGCGAAGTCAGGTATAGTCGCGAGCATTATACTTGGAATGGGAAGGGCGATAGGGGAGACTATGGCAGTGATTATGGTAACGGGTAATTCTGTAATGATACCACATTCTCCGTTGGAATCAGTAAGGACTCTGACCGCCAATATCGCTCTCGAAATGAGTTACGCCATAGGGATGCACCGCGAAGCGCTGTTCGCCACAGGTGTTGTATTGTTCATCGTGATAATTATCTTAAATTCTATAGCCAGTGTAGCGATACGAAAGAAGGTAATTGTTAAATGAGGATCCCGCCAAAATATACACAGATCGCTGCAATAACAATCCTGGGAGCAGCAACAGTTTTTACGGTTGCGATCCTCATATTCATTCTTGTATTTGTTCTTGAAAAAGGCCTCCCGATTTTGAGTCTGAACTTCCTTTTCACAAGCCCCGCGGATATGGGACGGTCAGGCGGAATTTTCCCGATACTGATCGGAACCGTCCTTCTGCCATTGCTGGCAATTATCGTTGCGGCCCCTTTAGGAATAGCCACCTCAGTTTATCTTGTAGAATTTACGAATGAATCCAGAATTACAAGACTGATACGTTTCGGAACGGACTGTCTCGCGGGGGTCCCCTCAATAATTTTTGGTTTATTCGGATTTATTTTCTTCGTCACGATCCTCGGGATGGGATGGTCGATAATGTCGGGCGGATTAAGCCTTGCGTTTATGATCCTGCCGACTATTATCAGAACCTCGGAAGAAGCGATCCGGGCAGTACCGAAAGCATACCGTGAAGTTAGTTTTTCTTTAGGAGCTTCGCGCTGGCAGACAGTCCGCAAAGTAGTGATACCGAACGCGCTGCCCGGAGTAGTTACTGGGGTAGTACTTGGAATCGGGCGCTCGATTGAAGAAACTGCGGTAGTTATTTTTACGGCCGGTTCTTCTCTTCTCATCCCGACATCTGTATTTGATTCAACGCGAACGATGGCGGTGCACTTTTACATTCTTGCCCGTGAAGGACTGTCGATGGAGAATGCATACGGTACTGCCGCAGCACTGATAATTGCCGTTCTGATAGTGAATCTTACGGCTTATTTTATGATGCATCGTTTTATTGCGAAAAGGAACTGACAGGATGCAGCAGGAAAAAAATATTAAAATAGATATTCGTCACGTAAATATATTTGCCCGCGATGTGAAAATTCTGAAGGATTTGAATTTCGAGGTAAACTCGAATCAGATTCTTGGAATTATCGGCCCCGCAGGATCCGGCAAAACTACTTTTCTCCGTTCACTGAACAGGATGAATGAATTAGAAACGGGCTGGAGAATTGACGGACAGATACTTCTGGACGGGAAAGATATATATGATAGTGAGCTGGATGTTAATTCTCTGAGAAAGCGGGTCGGAATTGTTTTTGCTTTACCGGTAGCCTTACCAATGAGCATTTACGAGAATATTGTATACGGATTGAGGCTCTCAGGGGTCAGCGACAAAAAGCGTCTTGATGAAATTGTAGAAAAGAGCCTCTCAGCTGCTTTCCTCTGGGATGAAGTAAAAGACAGATTGTCTTTATCAGGGCTTCGGCTTTCGGGCGGACAGCAGCAGAGACTGTGCCTCGCGCGGGTTTTAGCTATGGAACCTGATGTGATACTTTTGGACGAACCGTGTTCCGGACTGGACCCTATTTCAACAACCTGGATCGAAGATGCGCTGACGGAACTGAAAAAGAAGTATACAATTATTCTGGTCACCAATAATACTATGCAGGCGGCACGGGTGGCAGATATGACGGCTTTTTTTCTGATGGGTGAACTGATTGAAATAGGTTTAACCAAACAAATATTTACTGCCCCGGTTAAGAAAGAAACAAGTGATTATATCACCGGGAGATTCGGGTAAAAATGGAAGAGAGTAAAAAAGTTCACGATATAATTGATATTAAGAATCTTGATCTGTATTACGGGCAGTTCCAGGCGCTGAAATCGATAAGTATGTCGATTCAGCATAAAATGATTACCGCGCTGATCGGCCCGTCCGGATGCGGAAAATCTACTCTTCTTCGCAGTCTTAACCGTATGAATGATCTTATCCGCGGTGTCAGAATCACAGGTCAGGTATTGTTAGACGGAAAAGATATTTATAATTCCGGAATGGAAATTACGGAATTAAGAAAAACCGTAGGGATGGTATTTCAAAGGCCAAATCCTTTTCCTCTTTCTATTTACGATAATGTAGTATACGGTTTACGAGTAGCGGGTGTTAAGTCCAAAAGCCAGCTTGACGAAATTATGGAATGGAGCCTGAGGTCAGCCTGGTTATGGGACCAGTTAAAGGATAAGTTGCACCATCCGGCGCTTCAGTTACCCCTTGATCAGCAGCAGCGTTTGTGTATTGCAAGGCTGTTAGCGGTTAAACCGGAAGTGATCCTGATGGATGAACCGTGTTCGGCATTAGATCCGATTTCCACTTCGAAAGTTGAAGATCTGATGCACGAGTTGAAAAAGGATTATACAATAGTTATTGTTACGCATAATATGCAGCAGGCATCGCGCGTCAGCGATTATACGGCTTTTTATTATATCGGTAACCTGATTGAATATGCGGACACAAAAAAGATTTTTACGGCGCCCGGCGTCAAACAGACGGAAGATTATATAAGCGGCCGTTTTGGATAAAATATTAGGAGACAGCTATGCAAGAACATTTTAATGAAGAGATCGAAAACCTGAAGACGAGCCTGATAAAGATGGCGACACTCGTTGACGAACAGGTAGAGCGTGTAATTACTGCGCTCGAAACCGGTGATGCGCAGCTCTGCAAGGGGATAAAAGCAAAAGACCGGGAAATAGATATTTATGACAACCTGATTCAAACACAATGCGAGAATATTCTTGCGCTCTTTCAGCCTGTTGCCATAGATCTGCGTTTTGTGCTTTCAGCGTTAATGACAAACAATCAATTGGAGCGCTGCGGCGACATTGCGGTGAATATTGCTCAGCGTGTTAAAAAAACCAACGATATGCAGTCACTCATAAAAGAATCGCATATACTGGAAATGGGACAGCAGGCGAAATTGATGCTGAAGGAAGCCATTGATGCTTTTATTAACAATGATATTCAGATGGCAAAAAAAGTCGTTGACAGCGATGAAATTGTTGATAATCTGAATAAGCAGATATTCAATTTCCTCGTGGAAAAGATGAAAGCGGATAATGCTCTTATCGAACCTTGTTCGCACCTGATTGTGCTTATCCGGAATATTGAACGTCTGGCCGACCACGCCTGCAATATTGCCAGGAATATTGTTTTTTATGTTGAAGCGAAAATTATTAAACACCAGGCAAGATTGAACCGGCAAACGGAATAGTATAAAAGTAAAAAATATTGTCCAACAGAAATCCCTCCCCTCCGAGGGATTTTTTATTTCGACGCTATAAAGAAAATTAAGATGACGGGGAGAAACCAACGAAAGGTAAATCAAAAACAAATTTGTCCCCGCCCGGTATAATTGCAGTAAATCCGATCGTGCTTTTTTCTCTTGTGATACAGAATACAAGAATACAGAAGTTAAAAAAATGACTTTGCAATTAATCCCATTTCCGTTACATTTCAGTGCTGGTTCCCGACCCCCCTCACTTTTTGGTCTGATCAATTAAAGCTGAGGTTAATGCTGTTAATCATATCATAGGAGTTTTTTGTTATGCGACAATTAATCTTATTAATTGTTCTATTTGTATTTTTCGCTGCGAGCGATTACTCTCAAGCGCAAAATCAGCTTTTAAATTTTCAGGCGTTGCTTAATGACAACAACGGAATACCTGTTCCCTCCGGAACTTATAATATTACATTCACTTTTTATGACGCTGACAATGCAGGTAACGCGTTATGGGCCGAGACCCAGACAGTTAATGTGCAGAACGGACTTTTCTCTATTTTGCTGGGCGGCACTACACCGCTTGCACAAATATTCGACCGTCCGGTCTGGTTAGGCATCAAGATCGGAGAGGATCCGGAGCTCACACCCCGTCAGCCGATAAGTTCGGTGCCTTCTTCAATTAACAGTCTGCAGGCAAGTGACGTAAAGAACCGGGATATTAATCCGAGAAGCGTCTCAGTGAACGGCATTATGATCATTGATCCGTTAGGCAAGTGGGTTGGTGATCCGACCGGTTTAGTCGGCCCGCAGGGGCCACAAGGCCCTCAGGGTCCGCAAGGTAACCAGGGAAACCAGGGTGACCCAGGCCCTCCCGGACAACAGGGTCAACAAGGCCCTCAGGGTAACCAGGGTGCCCCGGGACAGCAAGGTCCTCAGGGTCCTCAGGGAAACCAGGGACAGCCGGGACCCCAGGGTAACCAGGGTGCACCGGGGCAACAAGGACCTCAAGGCCCGCA
>CAIMOS010000174.1 GCA_903843135.1 uncultured Ignavibacteriales bacterium
GCTTCACCGGATCATCGAACTCGCTGCTGACGCGCTCAATTCTGAGCGGGCCACTCTTTTCATCGTTGATAAAAAACGAAAAGAACTGTGGTCCCGTACCGGTATCGGTATTGAAAAGCAGGATATCCGTTTCCCGATGGACCGGGGGATTGCGGGCGAAGTTGTACTTTCCGGCGAAGCTCAGATCATCGATGATCCGTATCAGCATCCAAAATTCAATAAAGATGTTGATATTAAAACCGGATTCAAGACACGCAATATTCTTTGCCTGCCGATGAAAAATCTGAATGCTGAAGTAATCGGTGTATTTCAGATCCTGAATAAAAAAGAAGGTGGTTTCTCAAAAGAAGACCAGTTCTTCCTCAGCAGTATGGCTGCTAACACTGGCATCGCTATCGAGAACGCACTTCTGCACGACGAACTTAGAAAGCAGCTTGATGAAATTAAGCGCGCCTATGATGATTTGTATATTGCCCAAAACCAGATCCTTAAGGAAGCCCGCTTTGCTACGATATCGGAATTGAGCGGACAGATTGAAGAAATCACCGGCACAAACGGCGCTTTTTCTGAAACTGTAAACGAAATTAAAAGGCAGTATCCGTTCGATCCGAACCTCAAGAAATTAATCGATAAAGTTGCGAACTATCCGAAGGATCTGTTTTCCCAGATACATAAGTTTCTTGAAGAAAAAAAGAACAGTATCTTTAATTAGTTGTTCCCCTTTTCATATTCAGAGCCTGATTTAGCGCTAGTGCTTATAACATTTAAATCAGGAATTTTTGTCTGCGTTTCCTGAAAGTTATTGTATTTACACATAATTTATACTTTGCTATATGAATAAACATTTCCCATTCGTTTTACTTCTCATTGTGTTATTCGCTACGCTCGATATTTTCGCGCAAAATATTCCGCTTCCAAGAGACGTATCTGCGGCTTACGGAAAAGGTACACGGTCCCGCGACGGTAAACCCGGTGATAAATACTGGCAGAATAAATCCGAATACCGGATAGAGGCAAAACTCCTCGTTCCTGAAAAAACACTTCAGGGAAAAGCATTAATCAAATATTATAATAACAGCCCGGATTCTTTGTCTGAGATTGTTCTGAGGCTGTATCAGGATTTTTTCGCCAAAGGTTCTCAGAGAAATTTCAGCGTCAGTCCGCTGGACATAACTGACGGTGTTAAGCTTATCGGTTTGGCTCTGAACGGCGAGAAAATAAGCCTCGAAAACAAAAGCCGCTATTCACGATATGACACACATCTGACATTATATCCGGAACAAGCTGTTAAACCGGGCGGCACAGCAGAAATTGAAATAGAGTGGAGTTTCCTGATCCCCTCAGTATCCCAGGTCAGAATGGGATCTTATGATTCCACTACATTCTTTCTCGGACAATGGTATCCGCAGATTGCGGTATATGACGACGTTTTCGGATGGGATAAACTAGCCTACACGGGAGAGACTGAATTTTATAATGACTTTAATGATTACGAAGTGAGCATCGATGTTCCCTCTGATTTCGGCGTCTGGGCAACAGGCGAGCAGCAGAATGCAGATGATGTGCTTCCCGGGGAATTAATCAGCAAACTCGAAACAGCCCTGATATCTGATACCGTTGTCAATATCATAGACACAACAATGTTAAAAAACGGGTTCTCATTTAAGGGAAGTGCAGGACGGACAACCTGGATATTTAAGGCGCAATATGTTCCCGATTTTGCTTTTGGTACTGCAAAAAATTATCTGTGGGATGCAACATCCTTAAAATTAACCGGCCGTAAATTTGACAGGTTACTGATCAGCGCGGCTTATAATCCAAAATCAAAAGACTTCTATGAAGTAGCTTATTTCTCCAGATTCGCGATTGATAAATTTTCGCACAGTTTCCCCGGTGTAGCATTTCCCTATCCTTATATTACAGTTTTTAACGGCGGCGGCGGAATGGAATATCCTATGCTCGTTAATAATGGTTCAAATTCTACACGGGCAGGCGCTGCCGGTTTGGCTGCACACGAAATCGCACATACCTATTTCCCCTTTTATATGGGGATTAACGAAAAGCGTTTCGCCTGGATGGACGAAGGCTGGGCAGTACTGTTTCCTTTTGAGTCACAACTTGAATTATTCCCCGAGTCTGACCCGAGAATCAGAAATTCAAAATTATTTGCAACTGTTGCCGGGACAGAGTTTGATGTTCCCCTTAACATCTCAACATATCACGCACGGGGAGCAGCATACCGCAATGCCGCCTATAACCGCCCTGCAAGCGCTTATTATTACCTTAGGGATTTTCTAGGCAGAGAAAAATTCGATGCCGCGCTTCACGAATTTATTTCGAGATGGAACGGAAAGCATCCGCTTCCTTCCGATTTCTTTTTTACATTCGAAAATATACTTGGTGAAAATTTATGGTGGTACTGGCAGCCGTGGTTTTTCAGCAACGCCTATCCGGATCTGGCGCTAGAAAATGTCCGGGTCAGCGACAGTAAAGTAAAATTCGATGTCATCAATACAGGAAAGCTTCCGCTTCCGGTTTCAGTAAAAATCTATGATAAGGAAAACAAATCCGAATCTTTTTACTTCACTGCTGATATCTGGAAGGGAAATACTGAGCGCACACAAATTGAAGTTCCGGCTACATTAAAAGTTGAATCGGTTATGATCGGTGAGGCTTATATTCCGGACATCAATCTGAATAATAACTTCTATCAAATTAAGTAATACGATTTATGATCAATTCAAAACTTCCGGGGATCGGACAAAGTATTTTTGCAGTAATGACTAAAATGGCGAACGACTTTTCCGCCATCAATTTATCTCAGGGCTTCCCTGATTTTAACTGCGACGAACAATTGATTGAACTTGTCAGAAAATACGCTTTGCAGGGTTTTAACCAATACGCTCCAATGCCGGGTGTGCTCAAACTGAGGGAAGCGATATCCCAAAAGACAAAAAGATTTTACGGTTTCACCGCTGACCCGGATAAGCATATAACTGTAGCCGCGGGAGCGACTCAGGCGCTTTTCACGGCAATTACAGCCATTGTTGAGCGCGGTGATGAAGTGATAATTTTCGAGCCTGCTTATGATTCTTATCTGCCGGCAATTTTGCTCTCAGGCGGGATTCCGGTCCCGATTGAATTAAATGAAAATGATTTTTCGTACGACTGGGATCTTGTCAAAAGTAAAATTAACTCAAGAACGAAACTTATCATAGTGAACTCGCCTCATAATCCCTCCGGATATATGTTCACTGAAAACGATATGGCTCAATTATGCGAAATTGCCGAAAACAATGACCTGCTTTTCATTAGTGATGAAGTATATGAACATATCACTTTCGACGGGAGGAAGCATCTTTCATTTTTATCATATCCGCAGCTCAGTGCAAAAAGTATGGTAATCTCCTCATTCGGGAAAACATACCACACTACCGGCTGGAAAATGGGATATGTTATCGCTAATGAAATTTTAACGGCCGAATTCAGGAAGGTCCACCAGTTTAATGTTTTCGCTGTTAATACTCCGATCCAGTATGCGTACGCGGATTTCCTCGCTGATGATATCCACCCGAATGCCCTTCCGGGGTTTTACGAAAAAAAGAGAAATTATTTTATTGATGAGTTGAAAGGCTCTGCCTTTGACCTTACACCGGCGTCAGGCACTTATTTCCAGCTGCTGGATTACACTAAAATTATAAAAAAAGATGATTTTCTATTCGCGGAAACACTTGTCAAAGACGGCGGGGTATCTGTAATCCCGCTCTCTCCTTTTTATTCACAAAAAGGAAAGAGCAGGTACATAAGAATTTGTTTTGCGAAAACTGAGAAGATACTGAAAACTGCGGCAGAAAAACTAAGGGAATATTCTCTTAAGCGTTAAAGGTTATTCCCCCATAACTTTTACTATCACTCTCTTTTTCCTGCGGCCGTCAAACTCAGCGTAATAGACCTGCTGCCAGGGCCCGAAATCGAGTTTTCCTGATGTAACAGGTATGACCACCTGGTGATGGACCAAAATACTTTTCAAGTGTGAGTCACCGTTATCTTCCCCTGTCCGGTGATGCTGATAATCCGGCCCGAAGGGAGCTAACCCTTCCAGCCATTTATCGATATCCTGGATAAGCCCGCTTTCGGCGTCATTAACATAAACCCCGGCGGTAATATGCATTGCTGATACAAGGATCATCCCCTCCCTGATCCCGCTTTTTGCAAGTATTTTCTCAACTTCACCGGTAATGTTGATATATTCGCGCTTTTTCGAAGTATTAAACCAGAGGTATTCGGTAAGGAATTTCATATCTGTTATCCGTTCGAAAACTGTAATAAGAATGATTTAATAAAATTATCGATCGCTCCGTCCATAACACCCTGAACATCCGATGTCTCGACATTAGTGCGGTGATCTTTAACCATATTGTAAGGATGAAAAACATAAGAACGGATCTGACTGCCCCACTCAATTTTTAATTTATTTTTTTCAAGTTCATCCTGTTCCGCTTCAAGCTTTTCTCTTTCAACCTGGTATAATTTCGATTTAAGAAGTTTCATCGCGTTGGTTTTATTCTGTATCTGAGAACGCTCACTCTGGCACGCAGCCACGAGGCCGCTCGGAATGTGCGTTATCCGGACTGCAGTTTCGACCTTATTTACGTTCTGGCCGCCTTTTCCGCCGCTCCGGTATGTATCGATCCGCAGATCCGCGGGATTGATATCGATCTCGATTTCATCGTCAATTTCAGGTATAGCAAATACAGAAGCAAATGACGTGTGACGCCGTTTATTTGAATCAAAAGGCGAAATTCTGACAAGACGGTGCACTCCGATCTCCGCCTTCAGATATCCGAATGCGTGATCTCCGATTATTTCTATCGTAGCGCTTTTTATACCGGCTCCGTCTCCCTCCAATAAATCCACAATGGTGGTTTTGTATCTCCGGCCTTCGGCCCATCTCAGATACATTCTCATCAGCATCTCGGCCCAATCCTGGGATTCTGTGCCGCCCGCGCCGGAGTGGATTGTAAGGATCGCGTTTTTAGAATCATCCTTACCGCTAAGCATGTTCTTAAATTCCAATCCTTCAATATTGGTAATCAGGTTTGTTATTTCAGAAGTTATCTCGCTGAGAAGGTTTTCGTCACCTTCCATCGCGGCAAGATCAATAAACTCTGAAAGGTTAGTTAACTGGACTTTAAGTTCATTCCATTCATCCACCCATTGCTGCTCTTCTTTAATTCTCTGAAGAGTTTTCTGAGCCTTCTTCTGGTCATTCCAGAAATCACTTACTTCTGTCTCGGATTTCAGTTTACCGAGTAAACTTAGACGATCATCTAATTTAAAGAAAACCTCTTAAGTTGGTGACTCTTTCTTCTTGTTTTTTAAGTACCCTTTTCTCTTCTTCGAACATTATTTTTGCTCCGGATCTTGATTTGTAAAAATTTTATAATCTTCTTCTTCAACCTGCAGTTCCATCCGCAGAATTGCTGAAGCTATCGTTTTTCCCTGCGCGTCCAATTTAGTTGAGACGGTTCCGCCGCCTCCGAGTGTATTATGCAGAATAAAGTTCAGTGCATTCAGATTCGGGAGTTCATATCTCTCAACTTTCCCCAGACATATCCCGTCAAAAAACACCTTGACTTTATCTGCCGTAAGATATTTATTTAAAAGATCATAACCCTTATTAGTGAATGCAATGACTCCCACATTTGCTGCGTCACCCTTGTCTCCGCTCCTCGCGTGTACAAAATCTATAAGTTTTATTTTTTTCATCGTTATACCTGTTCGATTATTTCAACTAAAGGTTTAACTAAACTCTTCTCGATTAATGCGGGCCAATACGCGACCACATCGCTTGCTTTCGGCCTTCCGCCTGCAAAACCGGTAACTGAGGGTGGTCCAGTAAGGATCAGCGGCGCAAGTTCACGTCCGAACCTCTCAACTGAATTTCTATCGTGGGATCTGACCGCAACCCGAAGCATTATCTCGCTCAACGCTTCTTCATCAACTTTGACCAAAGGCCCGTGGCAGGCATTGTACCCGACAAATTCAGTTCTGATTTCGTCAAACTGCAGTCCAAGATTCCTTAACCTTCCGCGCAAAATAGAATCTGCTTTTTTAGCTTTTGCTAATGCCTTGGGCCAGGAATAAGTTAACGTGCCAACCGCGGAATACCCGTCATCATACGAACAGGAAACTTTGTAAAATGGAGTAGCGGGTGTTCCCTTCACACCGGAAATCTCAACTCTGTTTTCTCCCGCCTGGGTGAGATGAATACTCGTAAAATCAGCAACACAATCGGGTGTGATGTAGTTTTTCGGGTCACCAATTTCATATAGCAATTGTTCGCTGACTGTTTCGACGGTAACGATACCGCCTAAAGTTTCGTGCTTGGTAATCACAACCTCTCCTGTTGAAAACGCCTCCGCTATCGGGAACCCGATGTCTTCAAAGTTTTCAATACTTTCCCAGTCGCCAAGAAAATTTCCGCCGGTTGCCTGTGCGCCGCACTCAAGTATATGCCCCGCCACCGTTCCGGCCGCCATCAGATTCCAATCGCTTTCTTTCCAGCCGAATTCATAGATCATCGGCGCCAGCGTAAGTCCGGTGTCCGTTGTCCTCCCGGTAATTACTATGTCAGCGCCTTTACGCAACGCTTCAACTATGGGGAACGCCCCGAAATAAACATTTGCGCTTAAAAGTTTTTCCTTCACCGCGGCAATCGGCTCACCGCTTTCCATATTATTAAGCTGCGCGCCCTGTTGCAGTAAACTGTCAATCGAATCCAGAATATTATCACCGTGAACCACAGCGATCTTTAATCCTTTTACTCCAAGTTCTTTCGCAACTTTATAACAGGCCTTAGCACAGGACACAGGGTTAACACCCCCGCCGTTCGTAATGATTTTAATTCCTTTTTGTTTACACTCAGGAAGAATTCGTTTCATCAATTCAGGAATATCCCTGGCATATCCAAGTTCAGGATTTTTATTCTTCTGCTTTTGAAGTATAGACATTGTCACTTCAGCGAGATAGTCCATAACAAGGTAATCGATCTGTCCGTGCATAACCTGATTAACGGGCGCATCAATCAAGTCTCCCCAGAAACCCTGTCCTGAAGCAATTCTGATTTTTTCTTTCATTCTGTTCCGTGAATTTTATTATAAATAATCTGAGCAGTCTTTTCGTAATCTGAATCCGGAGCCAGCGCGATCCAGTTGATCCGCTTATCAGCATTGAACCACGTCAGTTGACGTTTTGCGTACCTTCTGCTGTTCCTCTCGATCAGTTCAACAGCTTTTTCCAGATCAAACTCTTTATCAAGAAACTGTATAATCTCCTTATAGCCCACCGTATTAAGCGCATTAATTTCACGGGAATATCCCGAATTTAATATCTTCTTAACCTCATCCACCAAACCGTTTCTTATCATCTCATCAACCCGGTGGTTTATTCTGTCATACAGATCGCTTCTGTTCCTGCTGATCCCGAATTGAATAAATTCAAATTGAGTGCTTTCCTGCTGATTCTTATGGAACCAGCCGATCGGTTTCCCGGTGCTCCTTTTAACCTCCAGAGCACGCAGAACACGCTGCCAGTTTTGAGGCAGCATCGTTTCAGCTGATTCAGGATCTTCCTGAACCAGTAAAGAATATAATCCTTCTTTACCTTTTTCTTTCAAGACAACTTTTAACTCTTCCCGGATTTCGGTGATATCGCCGGGTACGTCTATAATGCCATCCACAAGCGCTCTGATATATAATCCTGCACCACCTTCGATAATCGGAATTTTCCCTTTTACGAGAAGTTCATCCAAAATTTTCTTTGAGCGCTCTGCAAATTTAGCAGCATTGTAAGGCTCATTCAAATCGAGGATTCCCGACAAATGATATTTCACTTTTCCGGTTTTTTCCGGTCCGGGCCTCGCGGTTCCAATTTCAAGAATATCGAATATCTGTCTGCTGTCAGCAGAAATAATTTCTGTATCTAATTTTCGTGCCAGCTGGAAAGCAATTTCGCTTTTACCGGATGCAGTTGGCCCGGTAATGATAACTACCTGTCTCTCCACCCTTCCCTGCCTATTAATTTAACAAACGCAAAATGAGGCAATACTTCTTTCTTAAAAGTATCCTCGTTCTTTTTCTCCAGGATAATAAGATCCTGTTCCAGTTTATTCCCGACCGGAATAACTAATCTCCCGCCAATCTTTAATTGTTTTAGCAATGTTTTTGGGATCTCAGGCGAA
>CAIMOS010000175.1 GCA_903843135.1 uncultured Ignavibacteriales bacterium
AAAAACTCTGTTGATCCCTTTAAATATCAGTCTCCTGCCAAAATTTTTCGTCAGGTCTTTTAATTCGATTTTGTAATCTGTCATTCTTTAGCCGGTAAATGCGAATCAGTTGATTATTATGAACTTGCCTTCCCCTGTTTCCGAGGAAGTCTTTACTATATAAAAATAAACTCCGGTCGCCAGTCTTTTGCCGCTGTTGTCCGCGGGCATCCATCTGATCTTCTTGGCTCCGTCAAGAAAAACTCTTTCCCTTCCGGAATAAACTTTATCGGCCGACAGGTCATACACGGCGAAGTCCACGTCCGTTTCAATAGAGGATCCGGGAACAGGGATAACGAGCGGACGGAGAGAATGTTTTGAATATGAATACGGTGACGGATAGGAATGGCCCAGCTCCGACAGCAGCGCTCCGCCGGGTGAATAATAGCCGTTAAGCACGTGCGCAAATGAGAGAGTGTTTGTCTGGCTTCCGCCGAGTTTCGCGTAATATTTGCCCGCTATCGAGAAAGCGCCTGAAACCGAATAAGTGTACAAAGAGTAATTAAAATCCGAATAAACAGAAGGGCTGTCTATGGCGCGGTTGATACTGTTGTTGATAATAATGCTGTACATTGTATCATTAGCATTGGATAATTTATTTACGATTTTAAGGTAAACTATACTTAACGGCCGCGATGAAAGATTCAGGCTCGTTGAAGAGGAAGACATAAGAACATTACTGAATGGTTTTATAAGCGGATATCTGTTCCCCTCTTCAAAATATGCGCCGGGAACAGACCTGTAGCCCGTGAAATAACACCACGCGGCAAACTCGGTATAATCAGTACTCAGAGAAGAATTATTTTCTGTCAGTGCAAGTTCTATTGCGTTAATCCCGTTCATTGTCCTGAAAAGTTCCCACTGGCGCCTGATGATTGCATAGCCGTACTTTTTCTGCAGATAAATAAACCAGTGAGGTAAATCGTATCCGGTGTGCATAGTAAGAGGTTTATCGGGAGATGAGAAGAATCCGTCAAGATAACCATAGTAATCATTGACGTAATCAAAAACGAATTCTTCGATTGCCGTTGCCGTCATTTCATAGAAGTACCGCTCAAGGTAGCCAATGTTATTAGTTTTGAGTATGTACCTGCTCGCCTGAATGGCGTGATTAAGTTCGTGCGCCGCCGTAACCTTTGCCGCGTTGATTCCTGTCGTGTAAAAGCCGGAAAAATCATTGTCTATCACCATATAAGAATAATACCTTCCGGATCCGGCAACTATCTCAACCTCGGGTTCGGTATATCCGTAATAACCTCCGATATCTGATATATACACATCATATTTGGTATCTCCGCCCCAACCCGGGTCGCCGGCAGGTTCGGGAAATTCCATAACTTTCACCTGGAACCCCAGCGCGGAATCGAGGGCAGCCGCAAGTTCATTCACACTGTATCTCGGCGCATTGGTACCGCTGCTGTCATAATGAACCCTGAAAAATCCTGATGGCGACACTATGCTGGAAGTAAGATCGGGCCGGGTGAGGACAGAATTTACTTTTGCTTTCCCTTCGGGACTCATTGAAGCGTAGTTCAGACGGGCTTCAGCGGCAAGCGTAAAACCGCACTTGTGGTTTCCACCGTCCTGATGCGGAACATCCACTGCACCTCCGTGTACATACGGAATGAGCAGCTCCAGCTTTCCCGCTTTCTCGTCCTGAGCGAGGGATACTGTAACCGCAAAAGCAGTGACCAGAATTATTAATTTATTAAAAGTCATATTTTAAAAACCGAAAAATACTTCGCGGCGGGATAGCTGCAAACAATAAAATTTTTATCCGGATAAAGGTACACCGGAAATAAGTTTTCAGCGTTTTCAACAACTGCAATTTTATTAAGAATTAAACGGTTTTTCCTCACCAAAAAGCCTACAGAGTATACCCCCCCGTTTTTCCTGTTATATATCAGCGGCCTCCTTGAGCCTTCCCGTTTTTGGTCTGTCACAGTTATTTTTCTAAGGTCAGCTAATTCGATCTTATTCAGTGATTCGTCACGAAATTCATACAACTTATTATCTCGCATCAGCGCTATCATATTTCTGCCCTGACTGTGGAATATGCTGAATGCCGCAGTCTCTTTGGGGCTGAATCCGCTTATCAGGTAAAAACAGATTAGCTGCGTTCCGCTCATTTTCGAAGAAGAATAAGGATACTTTTTCCCGGTTCTGAGCCCGCTGATTGACGATGAAGTATAATTGTATATGTCGCCTGTTTTATACCAGAAACTCACGCTGTCCGGCCCGTTAAAGTCAATCGCCTCAAAAAGTGAATCTGCCCTGTGGCCCGTATTGGCAGTAATCTTTCCGTTCTGGATCAGAATATTATCCAGATAAGTGTGCTTGTTGCCTTCAGAAGCAAAAGATAAGAGATGACCGTTTTCGGTCCTGCCGGGTGCGCTTACTGAGAGCACGCCGCCTGATGCATATCCGGCAAAACTTTTACTGACAAGTTTCTTTCCGTCGAGGCTGATATTAAGCAATTCATAAAGCCGCTTACCGGGTGAATAAAGAACAAGATCCAACTCATTCTTCCCGCCCGAATTAAATTTAACGCGGCTGAAATCAATTTTCGTACTGATGCTGTATAAAAATTCAGGATATCCTTCTTTATTCCTGGTTACTATCTTTATCTTTTTGTTAAGAGTATCCGGAATAATAAAATCCGCATTGCCGTCCCTGTCCAGGTCGGGGAATTCAATTTCGGCCGATCTTCCGCCAAAGGTGATTTGCGTGCCGTTCTGGAAGGAAAGCAGTTTCGAGATTATGTGTATTTCGCCATCACCGGAAAGTGACGCGAAACCTGTAATAAATTTACTATAGAATGAAGTGAGGCAGTTAAGACCTTCAGAATTAATATAATCAACCTCGGGATATGCAGTACCGGACTGATCAAAAAAAATAACGTTCACAGCCGTGCCGGCAGTGTTTTGATAAGCAATATCAATGGCGCCGTCGCGGTTATAATCGCCGACTACGAACTTACCCACATCGTTGTCTGTTTTTATTTTTTTCGAAACAGCGTATGAACCCGCGCTGTCTCCGTAAAAAGTATAAATTGAATTGCCTGCGGAAAAGAGAAGGTCCGGAAATCCGTCAAGGTTCATATCGAAGGAGTTCAGATTTGAAACTTCGTCACGGATACTGATGCTCCTTAATATGCGAAGCCCGCCCTTAAAGTCATTATAGAAGAAAACCAGCTTTTTGCCCCAGGGGCTGTATGCGGCCACATCGGGATATCCGTCAGAATTCAGATCAATCGTCGCGGTGCAGGAATAGGGCTTATCAGCATCGTATGTGCGGGCTTTTTTATTTCCGGAAGGGTCAAGTGTCTGCAGCCCTGGCAAAGAAGGCCCGCTTACAACAAGTTCCGGATTGCCGTCATAATCTATATCGGCTGAGGAAATAAATTCCGGATAACCCTCAAGCTTAAAAGTCCTTAATGTAATAAATGCGCCGGAAGATGTGAATTTACCCCAGAAAATTTTTCGTTCGCTCCTGGATGCAAGTATAAAAGATGTAGTCCTGCCCAGATTATCTTTAAGAGGCAATATTGAAGTAATCGGAGAATTGAATTTTTGTTTGCGTGCTTTAGAAAATTTCCCGGCAGGATTACCGGTATATAGTTCTAAAGTTTTTTTTGCAGGAAGATAAACAGCAAGATCAGTATAAGCGTCACGGTTATAGTTCAGGGTCTGGAAAAAACTTCCGCCTTCATCTACTTTGACGCTGTTATATCTGCATAATCCATTTACCGGAACCTGCGGATAAACAGGAAGTAAAAAAAGGAAGAATATTATTAAAACTGCGGACAGTGGGTTATTTGTTAAGAAGCCGCGATTCTCTGCGCTGGAGCGCTTCTTCAAATCTCCTCTTTTCATCTTCTGTTTCCGGCACCACCGGGAATGCTTGTACCGGTTTCCCCTCATCACCCACCGATACAAAAGTGAGATATGCAGTATTTGTATGGATCCTTTTTCCAAGCCTGAATGACTCAGCATAAACCTTAACACCGACTTCCATTGATGTATTAAAAACACGATTTACAGACGCCGACAAAGTTACGGCATCTCCGAGTTTTACGGGATGATGGAAATCAATTCTGTCCACGGAAGCTGTGACGCAGACCCTCTGGGAATGCCGGGCGGCTGCGAGTGCGGCACAGATATCTATCCAGTGCATAAGCTGTCCTCCCAAAAGGTTGCCAAGCTGATTTGTGTGGTTCGGGAGAACCAGTTCTGTCATTATCGTTACGGATTCAGAAACCTTCTTGGGGGCCATTATTTACCGGAGATTAACTGCCCGTTTTTGATTTGGACGCTTAGTTCGGATATTTCCTTATAATTTTCGCTTTCGGGATATTTAGCAAGGAAGTTGGCGATCTCGGTTTCAGCTTCCGGAATCCTTGATTTCTGTATCAGTATCTTTATCTTATTATATGACGCCTTCGAAGCGTAGGGTGTGTCGTGATAAAGTTCCATCACGCTTCCGTAATAATTCAATGAAGCGGTATAGAACTCAAGCCGCTCATAAATAACTGCGCTGTTGAATTCCTTCTGAGCGAGTTTTTCATTCAATTCCCTGATCTTCTTCTCAACATCGGGGACCTTCTCGTCGGCAGGGAAAAGGTCTACAAAGGCCTGGAACTCCTCGATTGCTTTCTTTGTATATCTCTGATCAAGGCTGAATGCCGGGGAAAGTTCGTAATAGCACTCCGCAAGCTGATACTGGGCATCGGGGACAAGTTTGCTGGTGGTGTAATTTCTTATAAGCTGGCTGAATTCATTCGCGGCAAGAAGGTATTCCTTCCTGTTGACGCGGCAGAGTCCGAGATAATACTGGGCGTCGTCCACAACTTCGTTCCCGGGAAACTGAAGTGTTATTGCCTGAAACTCGTTGATCGCCTGGTCCCAGGTCTCATCGTTAAATAATTCCATCGCGTACTTAAAGCGGTCCTCCGCGCCAAGATTTGCGGTATCAACCGTGCCCGCGCAACCCCAAAGCATCAGGGAAGCCGTCAGAACAAACAGAATTCTAGCCATCATTCTCATTAATAATCAATAAATAAACTTATAAAATATAAAGTAAGAGGTATCCAGAAAAGGGAAAATTTACCCCAAATATACCGCCCTTCCCCCTTAAAGCGCTTCCTGTATTCTTAGCGGCCTTAGCGGTACCTTTGCGCCTCTGCGTTTAAGCAACCGCCTAAACGCCAGGACGCAAAGAATTTACGCTAAGTTCGCAAAACAAAAAATATGTGTGCTGGAATAATTCAGATCGCACTTAAAACGAAAGCAAGTCCCCAAAAGACTTCTTTTCTTTTCTCCTCTTGGCGGCCTTAGCGGTACCTTTGCGCCTCTGCGTTTAAGCAACCGCCTAAACGCCAGGACGCAAAGAATTTACGCTAAGTTCGCAAAACAAAAGATATGTGTACTGGAATAATTCAGATCGCACTTAAAACGAAAGCAAGTCCCCAAAAGACTTCTTTTCTTTT
>CAIMOS010000176.1 GCA_903843135.1 uncultured Ignavibacteriales bacterium
AAACCGCTGCCGTAATTGGCGGCTTTTATGTTAATCCAGGTTTCGGTACAGGAGGCATCTTCAAGTGTGAAAGAGAGATCAGTTTTAGCGTCAGGCGCAGTCGGCTGCTTGCAGGCAGGAACTGCAGTAATGAGGGATATAAGTAGAACAATAATAATAAGCGAAAATGGCGCATAATTGCGGCTTTCTTCCTCAAACGGAGGAGAAAGTTTGCCTCGCGCCCACAACACGCAGCGGCTTACGCCACTGTTTCCCGTGATTTTCATTTCATCTCCAAATCAATCCGCTGATAAATTAAACAAATAATTGTTGCTTCTAAAAT
Source organism: uncultured Ignavibacteriales bacterium (assembly GCA_903843135.1). Classification (GTDB taxonomy): domain Bacteria; phylum Bacteroidota; class Ignavibacteria; order Ignavibacteriales; family Ignavibacteriaceae; genus JABWCL01. The sequence goes on from CAIMOS010000176.1 coordinate 323, forward strand.
ATAGAATTAAACAGCATAGTCGCGGCGCAGAGCACTTGATACTACTGATACCGCGGGCTTGTGCTAAGTTATCATTTTGTCAACCCTCCGAAGAAATTTTTAATTCGCGGATCGAATTATCCGCACTACTCTATTATTTCGCGGATAGTATTTTAAATATATCTTTTTCCAATGTTTCACCCGGTGTTTCAATAATCCTTCCCAATTCCTTATCACCGGAGTAGACGATCACTGTGGGTACCAATTGAATATCTTTCGATGCCGCATCAAATCCCTCCGCCTGTTTTTTTCTGTCAACGGCGATTAACGTCAGTTTCTCCGCAGGGAACATACTGAGGTCGAGTATCTTAAGCAGCCGCGGGACTTCCCTCCTGCTGTCGCTGCACCACGTACCGTAAACAACCAGCATTTTCAGATTGGTGATCTGCCAGTTGAGTGAATCGACTACCGTGATATCCGGTTCATAATTCGCGTACTCATCTTCAAACCAGCCCGCGAAAGCGGTATCCTTAAAAGCTTCTCGCGTCGTCAATCCGGTCAGCATCGTTTTGCCGGTCTTTTCGTCGGTGGTGGTTTTGTTTATATCCTGGGCGTAAATCATCGAAGTTAAAAGTATGATAGTTATCAAAAAGATTTTCATAAATATTCCTTTTTATTTAGTGTGGCTCCGCAGGTCCATCCCCCACATCAGTTTATTGCGAAGCACGGAGAAGTAACTCATTGAATTGGTGCGCAGCACTTTCAGCGGCTTGGATGATCTCGCTGCTTCAAAAACGACCGGCGGATGATATTCAAACGCGCGCTGGCCGTCGCAGTTGAGAAGGACCCTGGTATGCGGAGAGTGTACCTTGATTTTAATAACCTGGTCTTTGTTAACTATTAGCGGCCTGAATGTCAGGCTGTGCGGGGAGATGGGGCTGATTGCAATAACTTCAGCTTTCGGATTGACAATCGGCCCTCCGACAGAAAGCGAATAACCGGTTGATCCCGCCGGTGTAGCGATGATCAGCCCGTCCGCGGAAAATGTGGTAACATACTCATCATCAATAGTAAGTTCTATCTCAACCATCTTTGACCATCCCCCTTTATCGACCACAAAATCATTTATGGCAAAGATCGTTTCCCCTTCATACAAACTACTGATAACTTTCCCTTCAAGCGAGATCCGCTCTTCTATTTTGTATTCGCCGAGTTTTATTTCTTCGATGAACACATCAAGACCCTCTATGTCAACTTCCGCAAGGAAACCAAGTTTCCCCGCGTTCATTCCGACAATGGGAGTATCGAATTTGTGCGCGTACTGCGCCGCAGTCAGCATCGTGCCGTCTCCCCCGACGGATATAATCACATCGCACTCGGCTCCGAGCTTTTCCATAGATATGAATTTATGAAGAATGCTTTCGTCCGCAGGCGCGATAACGGGTTTGAGCGAATCTGCCACGAGAAAATTAAATCCCGCGGCCGTAAGTTTTTCTGAAAGCTGGTGTATTACGCTTCCGACATTTTCTTTTGAGGTGTTACCGTTTATACCGAAAATCATATCTGGCTCAGTATTATTTTATTGCTGTTCGTGGTTTGCGGCGGGCTGGTTCATTTCCCAAAGTTTTGCGTACTTGGTGAAGACATAAACGGAAGAGAACACCGCGAGTATAAGACCGTGAAGGCCGTCTAAAAATCCGCCGCGCAGAATGTACATTTTTACAAAGAGTGAGAAGGAACGCGTTATCACGGATCCCATACCTGCCCGCTTGTTCTTTGAATATAGTTCCTTCGCGGCGAGGGTGGTATAAAGATTAAATTTATTAAAGTAATGCTCTATCGAGGGGTCGGTATAGTGGTTCAGGTCGTTAATCAGCTTTCCGGTCTCACCTGTAGTGACAAGTTTTTCGTGCACGTCATTATCGGAAAGAGAAGAAAATTTCCTGTTGAAGAACCTGATGACCCTTCCGGGATACCACCCGGAATGTTTTATCCATTTACCCAGGAAG
>CAIMOS010000177.1 GCA_903843135.1 uncultured Ignavibacteriales bacterium
AGCCCGATAGACTACAGAAACGGTTGGAGAGCAATCTCTGACCGTTTTTTTTATTATCTGCATACTTCCCAATATTTTTGAAATAAAAACCCCTTTACCTATGCCTATGCATTGAGTTGGCGTGTAATTGTTTCGTAACGATGATTCGATCCGGTTCAGTGTTAAAATAGGTTGTATTGCAACTTTGTGATGAAATTTCACCATTTTGTTCGCCCCAATTTTAAGGTTGATACATAAGACATAAGCGGATTAATATTCCAAGTCAAGTCTTGACGAGTAATAAGATTCCCTACGTTTTTTTATGGAAACAGTCAGTGCGGGGAAGCCGGTCATTGGGAGGGAATTGTTGTACTTGAAGAGCCCGTGAAAAATTTCCCTTAAAAGTCCCTAAACATGTTTACAATTACAAGGTTTTTAATGCTAACTTCCAATCCCCAATTCTTCGACAAGAACGAAAGGCTCAACAAAACCTGCCCTAGTTGTGGCTCTGACAAAGTATCGTTCTTGCTGCACAGTATATTTTATGATGAAGGTGATGAACAGCATGTTAAGTCCGGCGAGATCATCCAGATGGGCTGTATGTACCATGAGTCTTATAATCTCGTATGCAGGGATTGCGAGAATGTTTGGGCTTCTGTACCGATGGGAATTGAAAATGATAAGTCAATGCATTAAATGAAAAAAAGCGGGAAAGCACTTCCTCTCTCCCGCTTATTTAATGCTTGATCAATCCGCCGATTTGGTAACATTCCGGTTAGCGTTCTGGACCATACTGAACACATCATTAAATCTTGCCTGCGGCGGACGATTCTTTAGTAAATTCAAATATGTTTGCTCTGCCTTAGTATACGGCTTTGGCTTAAATAATATTTTCTTCATTTCGGCCTCCCAGATTATATCGCTTCCGGCAGTAGTGCGCAACGTTCGGAGTTACATCGTAACCGAGAATTCCACTCAGCTGTTTCGCAACGGTGTACTGTCCTGCCTTATTAAATAAATCCCGCAATTTTTCCTCACCCAACGCTTTAACAATTTTATAGCTCTTGCTGTAAGAAATATCACGAGGTTTGCGGGTAGCCGGATATTGGTGGCGTTTTTTGTTCTCCATTATTTTTACCTCAAAATGCGGCGTACGCCGCGATCGGTGCGAACGCCTGATTTATAATTAACCCCAATAATGCAATAATAAATTATCCCGGGAAATGCCTCCTTTTTGTAATGCATTTTTCGGGATTAATAAAATTCCTGGGTCTGTACTAAAACTTTCCATGGATTAAATGCTTATGACCCGGGTCGTTTTTGTAGAGCTCTTTGGTTCCTATCGCGATATGTATATTCGGTGAACCAGTTATCACTTCGTATGGAATCCCCAGGTGAAAGACGGCTGCAATCAGGCATCCGTTAGAAACGTACGTTTTCATCTCCCGTTCGATGATATGCTTAATCGCATAACTTGTCACCTTGCGGTTTATTTTGGGTTGTGTTGTTTTTGGACTGAGCCAATTGATACAATCTTCTATCTGGTGCATGCAATCCGCGTCAAATTTTTCTGTTGTCTGAAAAGTACCTGGCCCCTCGATTCCGAAAGGTGTTAATGTTGGTTCTACGTCTATCATAATTCCTCCCTTTATTTTTAATTAATATAATTAATTGCACCGGTCAGGTCAAGGCCCTATTCCCGAAACTTGCTACGGAAATAAACTCAGTTGTCCATTATCAGGCATTTTTTTTGTGTTCGAGATACGCTCCTCAAGCTTATCAATCCAAGGCTGCACATGTTGAATTACCAAAGGTTTCATGCGCTCCCAGTAATCCAAAGCCTTACTAATTGTTATACCTTCCATGCGGCTCAATTGCCATCTAACTAACTCAGCCCAGTACGGAGAGTCGTAAATTTCATTACAAGCAGAACCTTCAATGTAAAATGCCAAACGAAATCCCTGAAACATATTCAGTCCAACTGCCTCTGCTGCTTTCGCAATTGCCTCCTTTCCCAGATCAGTGTGCTTATCAAATCCAACCCATAAAGGAAATTCATCCGGTTGTTTTTGTTGTGCCGGCTGAACCAGTGGAATGTTGCCGTTTAATGCCAGGTATGCGGCAGCATACATCACTGCTTTATCTCCGTTGAAAGGTGCTTTTTTTACAGCATCTTTCGCGGCCAATATGCGAGTTTTTGCAGTTGCATAATTTTCATGAGCCTCAACTTTTTCCCAAAAAGCAATCGTGTTCTTAATAGCTTTAGCCATATCCTGAATTTCGATTTTCATATTCTGGGATAGTTTTGAAGGAATATCATAATCCCGTGAATTAAACTTTTCCGCCAATTTCGCCAGGCCGGCAGCATTTTTATTTTTTACTGATTTTGCCAACTTTGCATAAGAATCAAGAAGGTTTTTCGGGTTCATTTCTGCACCTAAAGGCCAGCACTCCTCGTATGCCATGACGAACAGGCGTTTTTTTAGCCAAGGAGAATCGCCTTCGGCCATTAAATACAGAACTATTTTCTCAACCCAAACAACAGAACCCCGCCTGACGGCTTTCTGCAGGATAGATCGTTCTAACTGAAAATTCGATTTTTTGTATTCAAAATAATCCATCAAAAAAGCCTTGTTTTAAGCTGAAAACACAATAATGTAGTCAGCGATTGACAATATTTGTGTATATAGATAAATAGTGCCGGTGCCTGACTACAAAGCTTTAATTTTCCCTGAAATCGCATCTTTTTCAGGGGATTTTTTTGTGTTTCACACAACATACCCAAAATCCACCGATGTCTGGGATTTATAGCCATAATCAACCAAACGCACCCGTATATTATTAATTATTCCTTGCTTCCAAGGTCAGCACACATTTTTCTGAATTCATCAACCGCTTTCCAGGCTGCTGAGTCTGAAGTCGAGCCGGATCGAAGACTTCCGATGAATAGAGAAGTTCTCATAAAGTCACCTTTTTTTGAAAGATATTTTACAAACGAATCCCTTATAACCTGCTCCCTATGAGGGGCAACCATATCCGTTATAGTTTTGAATCTGTCAAACTTATAGCCAATACTTTTTACTGTAGTCCCCTGCCGCTTTTTCATTCTAGTCTTCACAACCATCCTGTTGACGATCTCCTGAACCTTGCCTCTCTCAATTTTCCTGCTTGATATTTTTTCGGAAAGCAGATATGAGTTCAGCTTCTGGAATAGCTTGTCATAATCAAATTCGGGGGTTGTTTTGAAAAAGTCATACAAAAATTTCATGACAGCGTAGTTAAATACCTGAAGTGATTTTTTATTATACTTCAATATCGTTGTGTGCTTCTCCATCATTTCGAGAGTCAGTATTGTATAATAATCCAGATAGAAGTCGGCTATCTGATTCTCGGTTTTTTCAAGCAGTTCCATAATAAAATCATGTGGAAAACCAAACTTGTCGAATTGCAGATAGTGTTCTATAATTTTTTGGGAGTCTTTTAGCTTGAGTAGTTTTTTGTTTTTATCATAATACTGTTGTGTTGTCACGCTGGGATCAAAGATTTCCCCGACAGAGTTTTTTATCTCGTAGTACAGGCTCGGATTTACTTTTTGGAGGTAAGTCGTCACTACTTCCTTTGGCCCGGTGTTTAATAATTTCAGAAGCGCTTTTTTATCTTTTTCGGCCTTCTTTTTTATTCTGTCCCTGCTGGTCGTCAGGTCAGTTTGTGTTTTTTGCATCTGCTTGACCGAACAATTGACGCCAAGAAATTCATCGATATATTCCTTCCTTTTTGCGGCGTCCACAAAGGCGGACGAAAAGAATAGATTGAGTAAGTCCAAGGTCAACGCAGGTCGATTAACCACGACTTCGTCTGATTTTTCGCTCATCGCAAGGAAACGGAGTTCTTTGTTTGTATCTCCAATAGCGCTTTTCAGCATCTCGACTTCAGCGGCGCTCTTGATGAGTCCGCATTGGGACAGGAACCTTGTTTTTTCTTCCGCTATTTTATCATATAGGGAAATTATTCTTTTAAGCTCGACCGGGAAGTCAAACCATCTTTTAGGGTCAGTTGTTTTGGATTTGGGAATTATGTCATAAATGTTCCTTATGCCTTTTCTGAAACGGGCAACAAACTGCCTTAAGAGAATGAGGTTATCCACATCAAGCAGATACACGGCGTCAATATTTTGGTTGAGAATATTTACTCCGTCACTGATAACGCTTGTAGTGATCACATATTTTACGCCCGCAGGAATTTTTTCCTGTTTAGTGATGGATTCAAATACATCGCTCTCCTTCTCCGCAGAGTTAAGAATCTTGACTTTACTCTTACTTATTCCGCGTTCTGCCAGCGCGTCTTGGATTATCTTCAAACTGCTTATGCTGTTCTTAAATATCACGACTTTCCCTTTCGCCGGCGGGTTGTTGATTATATGGTCCACGCAGGCGGTAACAGACTTCTCCTCGGATTCTATGATCTCATAATTCAGAATATGGCTTGTCTGGTTCTGTTTGACAAATTTTACATTCTTGTAGTCATTGTTCAGTACTCCTTCAGGTGTGCCGGTTATATTTATGACTTTCTTAAAATTATCCAAATTCGAAAATATGACCTGCAGTGCACGATGCCTGAATCCGGAGTGTGTGATAAGGTTATGAGCCTCATCAATAAGCAAAACATAGTCCTCCGGGATTAGTTGTGTTTCAAGTATTTTCCGTAAACCGTCAAACGTCGAGCAGATAAGATCGCTATTCCGCACGTAATCTCTTACAGTATCAACAGAAACAGTTCCGTATACCGACTTCGTTTTATACACGCTCTCCAGCTGTCTGGCAGTGCTTTCATACGGAGTGAGGAACACCGCTTTTATTTTTTTATCCTGAATTTTTTTGATCAGCGCATAAGTTTTTCCGCTGCTTGTAAAGGCGATTAGATTATAATTCTCATCGTCTGTGAGCATTTTTTCAACTTCTGCATCCTTTTCACTTATGTGCTGTGTAAAATGATATTCTATTCCTTTGAATGGAAATACTTCGGTTATACTTTTATCGGTGAATTCGGTGCCGAATCTGTTCGCGTCGACTTTGGGGAAATTGTCATGCAGGAAGACTTCCCAGTCCTCGGGTTTTACGAATCGGACAAAATCAATAATATTGAATTGCTGAATCCAAAGTCCATTTTGCTTATTGATGAAATATTTGTGATTATTATACACCACAGCAAAACTGTTCGCCTTGTCTTCATATTTCAATCCAAGCTTCTCGATGAGCGACGGCAGTGATTTTATCAACTCCTTACTTGCATGGTAATGCTGAGCAATGCGGGTATATCCAAGACTAAGAGGAGTGTTGTTTTTATTTCGGCAGCCAGCGCAGAGATTTCTTTGAGTTAACTTATCAATAGTAAAACAGTAAACCGGATTGCCCGAAAGCTTTGAGATATGATACATCGTAGTATTCTGATCATAATCTCTGCAATGAGATAAAACTGAATGAATCCACTCCAAACCGGGCTTGCCGAAAAATCTGCCAAGGTTGGCAAGTATAACACGCTCGTCATTATCCAAGTGATTAGTGTTTTCAGCTTTTTCAGTTATTTCCCGTAACTGGGCGCAGTTCGCAATAAGCTTTGCAATATTATCTGGAACTGGATATGGAGTCTGAACTCCGGCATTTACATTAAGGGCTGAAAAACCTTTTGGGGCGTGTTTTGTTTTTTCTGTTGCAGCTTTGACTGCCACCGGATCAAGCTTATACTTTTGGATATCGGGTAATCCAATAATTTTATTGAAATTCTCATCAATAAAATACGTTGCTTTGCTTGACCTCAGATGGATCTGCAATGGAGCTTTCATCAAACTACCATATTGTATATCACTTACTCTTTCCTGCTTTGGAAATATTTCCCATTCGAAATGTGGACTTGCCGTCGGCATATCATCAAACAAATGGTGCATCCATGCTTTCACTACGCCGGCTTGGGTAGGCACTTCAAAAAACACCCAGATATGATAACCGCGGAAGCCGCTGAACTCGATATAATGTGGGATGTTTTCTGTTTTAAGGCGATTAGATGCCTCGATGACCTGTTGTTTTAGTAGCGGCTCCCATTTTGCAAAATCGAAATTGGGATCATCCTTCGCTACTTCCTTTTTGATATCAATATCCAAGACCGCCCATTTAACCATGTTATTAGCGTCGATCTGGTACAGCCCGATAGTATTTCCGACAAAGAAATCAGTGGGGTTAAGTTTTAGTTTAACGGAGTCATATTTTCCATTGGGCTGTTGGATGGCATAAACATCGCTTCTGCCTACAAAGAGATCCCAGTATTTTTGTAAAAATGCTTTATTATCTGACATTCAAAAACTTGCAAATTTTATTCTATAAGATAGGAATTAATCCAACAAAGCCATCCCCACCGATCGATGGGGGGCTTTGTTAAAACTTTGTTATCGAGTTGTCGGATTGTCAGGATTGTCGGTGGCGAGTTGTCAGGTTTTCTTACATATATTATACGAATAGCCGGGGCGTAAGTCAAGTAAGTCTGAAAAAAAATAGGCGGGTAAACCCGCCTACGCATTGCTATGCAATTCGATCAACGATTCCACATTCAAGAGCCTTTTCAGGCATCAAGAATAAATCGCTATTCGTATTTGCTTCCCAAAATTTCACATCTCTGTTACTTTTTTGAGCCAACACTTCAAAAAGCCTGCTGTTTTGTATTTTATCAAGTTTTAGATGTGAAGCCCTTTCCTTTGGGGAGAGTTCATTCAAATCATCGGTAGACCTTGAACGATGAACCATAACCATTGAGTTAGGTGTGATCGTTCTCGTTCCAGTACCACATGCTAAAATAACCGCAGCAGCGGACATTGCTGCCCCATTACAGTGTGTGTTTATCGGTGAATTGAAAGATGCCATAGCATCAACAATACCGAACATACTGAATGTGCATCCGCCAGGGCTATTAATGTTAATAGTGACTGGCGTAACAGAATCTCCAGACAAGGTATATATCGTTTCGACAGAAGTCTTAAGATAAGACACTGTATGAAATTCGATTGATCCATGTAAGTAGACAATCCTGTTCTTAACATCTATCCCGACTGACAACAAATCGGTCAAATGTTGAATAGATGTTGCATTACTTTTTGCATCTGCACGCATGACATGCGTGCGCGTTTTTTTATACAAATTCATAATCATTATTGATTATAAATTGATACCCAAATTTCTTTGGGAGGAGTCACGGGCACCATTTCCCATGACTTTCATTCCCTGGGAATTCCAGGGTGTACTAATATAATGAATTCATTATTATTATCAATGAGTTGCTATTTTTTAGCGAACTTGGACACGACAACTATAAACTGTTTTTCCAATTCCAAGTTTTTGCATTTCTGAGTATAAATTAGCCTTTTTTCTTTCATTTTCATATTGGTCTATGCATTGATCAGGGGAATTAGGTTAAGGCCGAGTCGTTTACACTACTCTTTTTCGACACTAGCTTTTTTACACATTCTTGATTTGTTTATAGGTTTTGGCAATGATTGTATAACCGGAGACAAAAGCTGACAAAAAAAATTTTCATATTACATTTATCAGTTTTAAGATAATGAGTAATTTGCAGTACACATATTTTTTGATGCAATATATTTCATGTCTTATCAAGGAGGGCTTCTATATGAAACAGGGACCATTAAATTCTGCACAGTTATATTATGGAAGATTTTTCCCAGAAATTCTGAACATACCCCCGAACCCGGAGACCAATGAGTATCTGGTTGGGAACCCCCTTAACGCCTATAAGAACAAGATGATAATAGATGCATACGGATTATTTTCTGCCGCGAATCCTCCTTACAGGGGCTTCATAACTGATTTCTTAATGATTGCTGAAGGATTACCGGAAGAAATAATATATGAAGATTTGGATAAGATCAAGGATGGGATATCAATCCCGACAGTAGCACAAATCAACGAGTGGCACAATGCTCTGTTGGCGCCGAAAGGAAAGGAACTGCTTGATTATTTAATGAATGAGAGGGGTTTAACAATTGAAACCATTCAAAAATATTCGCTTGGATTTAATGAACCGGAAAATGAACTCGTTTTCCCCGCTTTTAATATCACACGAACAACTTTAAACACAGTTAAATTTACAAAATTCCCATTTAATTCAACAGCTTCGAAAAATAAAAGCCGGATTGCCGGTTATCCTTATCTGCTGGGGTATCACCGCCTCAAATTTCAGAGAGATCACCGCCCAAAAAAATATATAACAATAAACGAAATTGATGCACTTTATTTGCGGCAGCTTGGCCTGGAAACATATTGTAGCCTGACAGAGAATTGTGAATTGCTTTCAGATTGGTACCCGATTTTTAAGAACCTTGATGTGATTATTTTCTCATCATTTGAAGAAGAGTCAATCATCAACACAAAAGAATTTGCCATAGATAATCTCAGAAGTCTGAAAAGAATAACCCTTGGTCATTGTTACCTGTCAGATTATTTTGTCAAGGCCGGCAACACACTGTCTGATTTAGACAGTTTAGTTGAGGCAACACCGCAGATGAGGAGTGAATATTTCGAGAGCAGCGAAACCCTGAAAATAATTGACGCCAGTCTCGTTGATATGGAATATATATACGGCGTTCAGGATATTTCAAAAATAGGATTTATATACGGGGCAAAATTCCAAAATGACTTCTATTTCATAACTTCTGGACGGAAGATCATAACTGAAAAGAGGATGATTATGTATCGAGTCGCTAAAAAAGGTGCATTCGATCGCAGCCGTTTTACATATAAACTGGCTGAAGATTATACGCAGAGAAATCTAACAGTAAAAGCCATTGATGTTTTTAATTCAATAAGAAGTTACATTAGAAAGTATATACACTTCACAGACGAGTCGCTCTTTGATCTTCTCTCCTTATGGTGTATGGGCACATATGTTTTCAGCATTTTCCGGCACTTCCCCTATATTCACATTCAGGCTGAAAAGAACTCTGGGAAATCCCAGCTCATGGAAGTTTTAGCTGCAATATGCTTTAACGGGAAATATTACATAAACCCAACAGGCCCAACTTTATTCAGAGAAGCCAACAGGGATCGACCGACAATGTTCATTGATGAATCTGAGAATTTAGCTAACAGAACTTCTCAGCCGGGATATATGGAACTTCTGAACAGTGGATTTCAAAAGGGTGCCTTAGTGACCAGGGAAAAAGGAGGCCAGTCCATTGATTTCAGTGTTTACTGTCCGAAGATGTTTGCTGGCATCAAATCAATGAACGATGTTCTGAGAAGCAGATCAATTCACATAAAAATGATTCGAAAACTTGCAGAGGAAAGAGTGGTCAGATATACCGATGATGAGCAGACGAGTAAATCACAAAGAGATATCATGGACGGACTTTACATATTCGGCCTTCAGTACGCAGTGATAATTCAAGACATATATCATCATAAAATTAAAATCATCACTGCTCTCAATGATTTGGAAAACAGGCAATACGATATATGGACCCCGCTTTTCATCATTGCGCATATCCTCGACAATGAAAATAAAAACTCCGTACTATCCGATTCGCTCTCATCTTACTTAATTAAACAAAGGGCTATCCAGCAGAATTTGGAGCAAATTGACAATCCGATAATCAGACTGTTAAATAAATTAAATGAAGTTCTGAACAAAATTACACCGGTAAAAGAGGAAGCCACCCAAGACGACAGAATATTAACATTTACGACAGCATCAGTTTTTGAGGAATTCAAAAGTGATCCCGAATGGAAAAAAGAGACGCCTACTGTAAATAAACTGACATTACATCTGCTGAAAATCGAGATTAACGTCAAACCCGTAAATGTTGGCGGTAAAACAGAGAGATGTTATGTGGTGGACATGGTAAATCTGATAAAATTCGGCACTCGATATGGGTACGAGTTCAGACTGAACAAGTAAATTACAAGATTACGATGTTACGAGTTATGAGTATCAAGAGCGTTTTGACGTCTTTTACTTGCGAAATCGCTTGAATAATCTATATCAAGTGAATGAATCGACAAATCAGATACCTTTTTTATCACAATGTCGTAATTTCGTAACTTCGTAATCACATCCAACGTTTCTACTATTTAAGAACTGATTATATGAATGATGAAAAAATTGAATCCAGAGAAATATTCATAGATAATTTTCCTTGTTTTCAGGAATTCTCTGTACCGGTAGAATATCTGAAGGATTTTGGCGTAAAAGACGAAAAAATTCGCGTGTATTACCCTTTATTATACAACGTTCCGCTCAGCAGTTACGCTGAATATTTGTTTACCGAACAAGGTTACTCCAAAAGCGATTCTGATTACTATTTTAATATGATCCAGGTTTATCTTGCACTGGGATCAATAATTAGTCTTAAATCCGGTAAAAATGTTTATTCAAATCAGTCGTATATTCTGTTTCGCAACAGTACCCTTCTGTACAGCAAATCTTTCAATAAAGGATTAAAGAACTTATTCACAGCCTCTGCTATTAAAGAAGAATTGAAATTCCTTTCTGAAAAAGCCGAATCAGATATCATTGAGAAAATAAAAACAGAATTAAAAAGCATTCAAATTCATGGGCAAAATGATGACTTCGTTAAAACTTTAAGGAATGCGATTTATGACAAAAAGTCAACAGTCGAGCTTACACAAAAGGGGTTCGAGAATTTTAAGTTAAAATTGCTGGGGGAAATGGAACAATTCAAAACTATCTGGCAAACAAATGGCAGATCCAGGAACACAGATGAAATTGACAAGTTAAAAAAATTATTGACATCTGATTTTTCTGACGAAATTCGTACCGAAACAGTACAAGCGATACTGAAAACCGTTGATGAAATACTTTCAAATACAAAGTGGTATGAGTCGGATGCTGGGGCTTGTATTTTTATTGACCCGCAAAAAACGTATCCAGAGTTTAATGAGATGATATCAGATATATTAGATAAGTTGGAGAGAGAATTAAGTCTTTTCGCAAAATCTAAAAAGCCGGGCTTAAACGAGATTGTGGAAGAGTGGATTGAGAGGATTCATCTGTATAAGTCTAATCCGGCTGTTCTGGATCAAGCATTAGTATGGATAAAAAATGAATTTTCAAGCAAGAAGAATGCATTAAAACGAATATTTCTTGAGGGCAAACTCTATTATGACCGGCTAATCGGTTTCTTCTGTAAAAAGTCACTCAAACTTATTGTTGAAAAGGAATCATTAAATAGGTACGAAATCCGTCTGTTCCTAATGATGAACACACCGCAGCGATTTACGGATTATCATTTAATTTGCAGGGAAACTGTATTTTATAATTATACACAATTCAATAAAACCGGATCAGCGTTGTTTTTACTTTCGCATATTTACAGGGTATCTGAGCAAATCAGGCTGCTGTTTATAAATGATTTTATATTTTGGCTTAAGCTCTTCCCTGCTTGGAAGATGTTAATCAGGGAGGATGATCTGTTAGATAAAAAACAACGCCGGAGCCTTGAATCACCTTTAGAATCCGATCCAGGGGTTGAAGATGAATCAAATGAAGAAATTGATCTCGACACGGTTAATGAAAGCATGTTAATGTACGACTTCGAATATGAAGATTCTGATACCAGACTTGAAAAGGAGTTGAGTAAGGATATTGATGCTTTACTAAAAAAATTCGGGAAACCAATTCACCTCGAAATATTCAGTCACGTGATGCAAGGCCAAAAGCTAAAAACTTTGGCGCAAAAAAAAGGAGTGTCCGAACAATATATCAGTAAAAAGTTTACCGAGATGAAGGGAATCATAAAAAAGCATTATAAGTTCTGACATGTACATTATTTAGGCAATTTTCAAAAAAATTCCCACCTTAAAATAATCAGGAATTAACACCAAATAACTGGTTGATTTTTCCTCAAATCTGTCCTATATCATTAGATGGCTCACGCCGGGCTTTGACCCGGCAATTAATAAAATAATCAAATAACAATATGGGAAATACACAGCAATACGGGACCAATGAATGGTCGCCGTATACCTTAAACTGTATAACAGGCTGCGGCAATGACTGCAAGTACTGTTACAGTAAAGAAATGTCCATAAGGTATAACCGCAGTACACCGGATACCTGGAAAAATGAAGTTGTGCGTCCGCACGACCTCAAAAAATCGATTAAGAAATACGATGCAAGGATTATGTATCCTTCAGCTCACGATATCAGGCCGGAGCATCTCGAAGAAAATCTGGTATTTCTGCAGCACATACTTGAAGCTGGTAATGAGGTTCTTATCGTCAGTAAACCGCACCTTGCCTGCATCAAAGAGATCTGTAAAAGATTCAAAGCACATAAGGATAAAATCCTATTCAGGTTCTCCATTGGCAGTGCTGATGATAATGTGCTGAAATTCTGGGAACCCGGAGCGCCGGGATTCAAAGAAAGACTTGCCTGCATGAAATATGCGTATAAAAATGGATTCGGTACAAGTGTTTCATGTGAACCTATGCTTGATGATAAAATCAGCAAAGTGATTAAGAAAGTATCTCCGTATGTAACTGAAACGATCTGGCTCGGCAAGGTCAATCACCTGATCGGTGTGAACGGCAGGGGCAGGTTGGATTTTAACGGTCATAACGACCCGGCAACTATGGCTAAAGCCGGCGAACTTATCGGCTGGCAGTCTGATGAAAAAATCCTGGAACTTTATAATATATATAAGTCTGATCCGAAAATCAGATGGAAAGAATCAATAAGAAAAGTAATAGTTCGTAAAGGAGGTGAAAAAGATGAACAACATAGTTGATAAAATACAAAAGTGTGTATTCTTCGATACTATAGATGCTGAGTATCTGAATGATCTTAAAGGTCATATTAATGATACTAATAAAATGAGGAAACTTCTTTGTGATTTTGAAGCTCCGACCAAAAAATCCGCTCGCAAATTGTGTTTTGCACTTCAACAGGTAGGCTTCGAAGCATATCCTGATGATTTTGAGGAGAGAATAATAAATGCGAATAAGGATGTAACTTTTGATTCAGTGCATGACTCGCTCAATATCGCAGTGTATGAAGCATGGAAACATAAGAGTGAACTAATGATGCTTATGGTTGAACAAGATAATAAGGAAGTAAGTAAGTAAATAAAAAATGTTTTCTTCGGTATAAGAATTAGGTACCGGAGAATATTTATAATCCGGCAGTACTTTGCTGCATCCCTGTAAAAAGGACTGCCGGAAATACTCAAAGGTGTCCAGGGAACACTGTATGAGTAATAAACCTGCAGGCGGTACATGCAGCCGGTACCGCCCTTTTCAACAGAACCATGAAAACTTATATTATAGATTGCTGTTTAACAGCAACACGGTTTGTTTCGGAGGTGTCATTTTATGGACGATACCTCTAATAACGGTGAACTTTCGCTCTACACGATTAAAGATGCTGCCAGGCAAATGAAAGTTGGCACACCGCGTGTACACGAACTGATCGAGAAAGGTGAAATAGGCGTTATAAGATTTGATTCGGGCAGGATCAGGATTCCGCACACGGAAATCACTCGCTGGATCCAGGAAAAGATAATTTTCCGGAAGCCGGAGCAGATCAAGGCTAACCGACGGATCGTCAACGTCCAGCAGCCGTTTGACGCCACTTCATCTATATTAAAAATAATCTCAAAAGAAGGACACGCATGAGAACTAAAGCACCTAAACTAATCTACCCGAACGGAGGGTTCTGGTATATACGTTACAAGGACCCGACTTCGCTTAAATGGAAGGCTGTCTCCACGCGCCTGAAAGCCACAACTCGGAATATGAGACGGGCACAGGAGATGCGAACAAAAATCATGGAGGAAATCCAGAGCATCGAGGTTCTTCGCTACCGCGAGGGCGACATTGAATCGGCCTTCAAACGCTTCCGGGAAGTAAATTCGACGAAGTCAGTAAAAACGCGCGAGACCTACGAGGTTTTCCACGATTACCTTATTCAAAAAATTGCTCCGGACTTTCCATGCAATAAATTGGATAAAGAAAATTCGGAATCTTTTTTGCTGTGGCTGAACAAGCTCGATAATATCTCGCAGAATACAAAGTACGGGATCCAGAAGAACTTTCTCAAATTCCTGAAATTCCTTTTTGAGTACGAGTATATTCCGAGAATGTTCATCATCAACAAAGACGTTAAAACACGTGCCAAAGTGATTGAACCTCTGATCTTCTCAGATGAGGACCGCCAAATAATCATTGATGCGCTGACTGAAAACAAAGGCTCCAGCATTCTTAAGACAAGACGGAAAGAAGGGAAAGAGTACAAGAAAAAACGGAGGCCGTTTGTATATGTAAAGAACAGTAACTTCCGGACTATGATTATGTTGCTGCTCTACACCGGGCTAAGGCCCAGCGATATAATCGACGTCACGGTAGAACACATCGACCTCAATAAAATGGAGATAAAATACTATTCTTCCAAGACAGATAAGTGGTTTGTGCGGCCGCTGCACTCGATCCTGAAAGATGTATTGGAGCAAAGGATAAACGAAGTCGGTACCGGAAAAATCTTTGAATACGGTGATGTTAAAAATATCGGTAAAGCCTTCCAGCGTTATCTGGAAGCTCTCGGACTCGATAACAAGGGTTATACCCTTCGGACATTCCGTAAAGACTTCATCACCCGAAGCCAGGAAGCCGGCCTCTCCATCTCAACCACAGCAATGTTAGTCGGCCACTCCAACATCAAAACCACGATGACCTACTACACCAAACTCTCCTCCCAGCACCTCAAAACCGAACTCGCCAAACTGAAATGATTCACGCCCTGCAGAAGTAATATTCTGCGGGGCTTTTTTCTATATTAGTAACGCTCTGAGAATCGGCTCGATTTTTTTTCGAACTCTACCAGCATCTGCATATTTCAGAAGATCGGAAAAATTCGCTGTCCTGCGGTTGCGCATATACTCTTTGAGAGATTCGACAACAAGGTCCTCCCCCATTTTCTTTTTATACCGAAATAGGTCTGCTATTGTTTTTTCACGGTTATAGATATTTACAACACCGCTTTTCGTGTACATTCTTTCAATCCCCTGTCCGTAGTAACTGTCTGAATAATAATAAACCTTAATAGGAGGATATATAAGATTAAATTTATCAGTATTGTTCGGAACAGCTACATCAATTTCGGTAGGGATAAAGGTAGTTAGCTCATAATATGAAGCAGCTGTTAGTAGACAGATAACAGCCTTTTTATTCGCAATACACACATCGGCAAAGCTACTATGCTCATCCCAAGGATAGTTAACAAGCCGGTAAAGACCGGGTTTAATCTTGGTAATCACTCCTTCCTCAAGAGCGTACGCAATGTCGCGGGTTTGAATGCCGGCATCTCTAAGCTCCTTCATGCGGGAATAACCCTTGTGCTTATTAAATATTTGGATAATCTTGTTCATATATTTTATGAATCATTTACAAGGTAAAGATACGTATTTTACCTTGATATTGATTCACCTAAGCAAAGAATATTTTCGAATCCTGAGCGGTGTCATAGCCAATCAAAAAGTTTAATTCTCAGGCGAGGTGAGATAATTCCCATCATATTGAAAACTATACTTTTCTTCCGTTTATGAATTCATCTCTCCGAACAAATCCTTGAAATAAACTTTAAAGTTCCTGCTCAGTTTGCTCATCACGCTCTATCTTACCGGGTACAAGTTCATAACCAAACAATGCTAATACCAGGTTAACTTTGTCCATCCGCATGGATTTTTTACCTTGTTCAATTTCACGCAATAACCTCAATCCTACCCCTGCTTTTTCAGCAAGTTCAGGCTGTGTCAATTTTAGTTTTTTTCGTTTTTGTTTAACAAATTGAGATAGTTTGCTTTTTGTCATCTAAATGCACCTTATAAGGTATAATTTATCTTTCGATAGAAATATATACACTTTAGGGTATAAACACAATACAATTATGGAATTTTATATTATAGTGGGTATAAAAACTGGAAGTATTACCAAACTTTTCTCGCCAGGGGGTGGGTCAATTTTCTGCGAAAAATTGAATCAGTTTCTAGGTGGAATAAATATTCTCAAATGTAAGTTGCTGGAATTGACCAAGACAGACTATAAGAAAGCATCTTAATTTTACTGGGGCCTTGGGTATTTCAACTAGACTTGCATAATCTGCGTTTGCCGGGAACGACATCGAGTCCGATCACATCTTGAAGATAAAAAATCACTCTGACCATAAATTCTATTTAAGATAAAATTACATTTGCA
>CAIMOS010000178.1 GCA_903843135.1 uncultured Ignavibacteriales bacterium
AGCGAAACAGGCCATCCGGTGTTTAATGAGAGCAGGAAAATGTTGTATGTGAAATAATTAAGAATTAAAAATTATCAATAGTGAGTACAAACATAAATATAGAAGGCGCGTATTTCCGCACCTTTTATAATTGTAGTGTGGGTTATCTACCCGCGTACAGCGCCGAAATGCCGGCTGATCTATCTAAGTCGAAGCAGTACGTGTTGGTTGCTTATAATACGATGTCCTATTGCACAGCACCGCCGCGGGAAAATATCCCGCACTACGTGATCAGTTTTTTATTACATCGTTAGATTGTCCCTGGTCTCTTTAAAATAAAACAGGCTGCCCGCGGGCAGCCTGTTCTTCATTAAGTTTCAGAACGCGGGATTATTTACCGTTCTTTTCGTTAGCTTCAACAACGGCTAAAGCCGCCATTTTAACTATATCGTCAATTTCGGCAGCTTTCTGGAGGACGTGAACCGGTTTATCGAAGCCCATCAGGATCGGCCCGATCACTTCCGCGTGGCCAATGCGTGCCAGCAGTTTATAAGCTATGTTGCCTGCATCAAGGTTCGGGAATATCAGAACATTCGCGCCGTTCTTCAATGATGAGAAAGGATATTGTGTCGGGATGATCTCAGGCGCTGTTGCCGTATCAGCCTGCATCTCACCGTCGAATACAAAGTCAACATTCTTCTGTTTAAGTATCTCTACTGCCTTCCGTACTTTCTGCGACTGCGGATACATCGCGCTTCCGAAGTTGCTGAATGAAAGCATCGCAACCTTTGGTTCGATATTGAATCTGCGTACAGTCTGCGCGGTAAGTATGGCAATTTCAGCAAGTTCTTCAGCCGTAGGATCAACGTTTACAGTTGTGTCTGCAAAGAAATAAACTTTCTTGTTTACCATTACGATATACATACCGGACACTTTTTTGATTCCCGGCGCGAGCCTTATGGTATGCAGAGCCGGACGGATGGTCTCGGGATAGTGTGACGTTAATCCGGAGATCAGGCCGTCAGCATCACCCATATGGACCATCATACAGCCGAAGTAATTGCGGTTATTTGTAAGAAGGTTGTTCGCTTCGTGCAGCGTCAGCCCTCTTCTCTGGCGGAGAAGGTGGAACTGTTCTGCATAGAAATCGAGTTTATCGGAAGTACCGGGATCAACAATTGTGAAACCGGTTTTATCGATGTTGTTTTCAGCTATCATCTTCTCAATCTTCTCGGCTTTGCCGATAAGAATCGGGTTGGCAAGGCCTTCATCGACAAGCTGCTCTGCTGCTTTAAGAATTTTAACCTGGTCGCCTTCAGGGAATACGATCTTGCGCGGTCTGTTTTTCGCTTTTTCAATTGTGGTCCTGGCAATTTCGTTAGAAGCGCCGAGGCGGCCAAGCAGTTCTTCTTTATAAGCGTCCCAGTCTGTAATCGGCCTTCTCGCAACGCCTGTTTCAATGGCTGCTTTGGCAACTGCGGGCGCAACATAGGTAAGTACGCGGGGATCAAACGGTTTCGGAACAATATATTCGCGCCCGAAACTTATTTCCTGCCCTCCGTAAGCTTTCTTAACCACTTCCGGAACTTCCTCTTTGGTTAAGGTTGCGAGTGCGTGGGAGGCCGCAAGTTTCATCTCTTCATTGATAGCGCTTGCCCTTACGTCCAGCGCTCCGCGGAAAATGAACGGGAAGCCGAGTACGTTATTGATCTGGTTCGGATAGTCCGAGCGGCCGGTGGCCATAATAACATCTTTACGCGCGTCGGTGGCGTCCTCGTATGTGATTTCCGGATAGGGATTAGCCATCGCGAAAACGACCGGATTTTTAGCCATTGATTTGACCATATCTTTGCTGACGCAGTTGCCGACAGAGAGCCCGACAAAAACATCTGCCCCAACCAGGGCTTCCGCGAGTGTTCTGCGGTCAGTCTCGTTTGCATAAACTTCCTTGAACTCATTCATACCGTCTTTACGTCCGTGATAGATAACGCCTTTGGTGTCGCACATCAGGATATTTTCCTTCTTTACCCCAAGACGGACATAAAGGTTCGCGCACGCGTTTGCCGAAGCGCCCGCACCGTTAAATACCACTTTTATCTTTGCGAGGTCCTTGCCGGTTAATTCGCAGGCGTTAATAAGAGCGGCGGCGCTGATGATGGCAATGTTATCCATCTGGCGACCTTCTCCAAGACCCTGGCCCCGGGCATCCGCATCGCCTGGGTGGTGACTCCGCCCGAGGTGATCCGCAAACTGGTGCAGGCCAAGCAAGGTTCTGATCTACAGACCTCGACCTTTAACCAGATCGTGGCCTACGAAGTGGCCCACACCGGATTCCTCGACCAGCATGTTCAACACA
>CAIMOS010000179.1 GCA_903843135.1 uncultured Ignavibacteriales bacterium
ACATTCTTTATTTCGTGCGCATATCGTTACGAAATATAGAGCCGGTTTTGAATAATCAAAACCTCTTAATCTGATTGATTCCCTGTGTAATTTCCCCGGCATTGAATTTACTTAAGGTGTATTTCCCCGTAACTATTTTCGAATTCTTTTACAAGTCTGCCGTTTAGCAGATTTTCTGTTACAATAGCTATATACGGCTGAATATAAACATCGTTTGTAATTGGAAATTCCAAACCGTTTTCTTTAACGAGCAGTTTATCCAGCATTTCAAGTATTATCTGCGACGATTTTCCGGCGGTCATTTGCTCCGGTATCAGAAGTTCAAGTTTCCGGAAAAGTGCATCGGCTTCTTCGTGATCTATTATCCTGCTCCGCTCTTCCGGCCTGTATAGCGGCCTGAATCCCTGTTTCAGCCGCAGATGAAGCGCCTGCGCCGCGCACAACAGTTCAAGCGCAATCACTTTGTTTGTATTCTCCGCCACTTCCAGCGCCCTCTTTGATCCGTGAGTGCCCATACTAACGTGGTCTTCTACATTGGCGCTGGTCGGGATTGAATCCACGCTTGCGGGATGGCACAAAATTTTATTTTCAGATACAATCGCCGCGGCTGTATACTGCAGTATCATCATTCCGCTGTGCATTCCCTCTTCCTGTTTGTCAGCCGGGTTGATAAGAAATGCAGGGAGTTTGCGGTTAAGCGACGGATCGGTTAGAGTAAAAATCCTTCTCTCGGCGATACTGGCAATTTCCGCGGCGGCAATTTTCAGGAAATCAGCAGCAAGCGCTATTGGTTCGCCGTGGAAGTTCCCGCCGGATATTGCGGCTATTCCCGATACTCTTGTTTCATTCCCTTCCGCAGCCCATTCGGGGAACAAAATAGGATTATCATTAACCGAGTTCATTTCGGTTTCAACAACACCCTTAACATAATTAAGACTATCCAGGCAGGCGCCCATTACCTGCGGAATGCATCTTAACGAATAATTATCCTGTATAGGCTCTTTAATTGGTTTGATACTAGTGATGAGACCAAGTTCTTTTTCAATACTCTGCAACTGGCAGTCAACTGTATGAAGATCGTAATCCGTTCCGGTGTCCGCGTCGAACACAAGATTGCTTCCCCCGAGCATTTCTTTTAGATTTTTTGCTATCCTTATCTGTCCCGGATGCCTGCGGAGATTGTGCAACGCCGGATTGAGCGAATCTTTTGTGCCGAGCAGCGCTTCGAGTGAAAGAACTGAAGAAATCTGCGCGGCTTTAATTGCGTTAATCGATTTACTTAGCGCGAAGGAACACAATGAGGTCAGAAAGCAGGTTCCGTTGTTTAATGCAAGCCCCTCTTTCGCTTCAAGTATTACCGGGTTAATCAACCCCCGTATGCTGTCTGCGCTTACGACTTTATAACCGCTCTCATTTTTTATTTCGACATCGCCGAAGATTTCTGTTTCAGGCGCGCCGGGATTGAGAGCAAGCACTACTGCCATATGCGATAGCGGAGCGAGATCACCGCTCGCGCCGACGGAGCCCTGGCTCGGCACAACAGGCGTGATGTCGTTATTCAGCAGCCCGGTTAAAACTTTCAGCAGTTCTTTTCTTACTCCCGAGTGACCCATAGCAAGCGTATTAATACGGAGTATCATCGCGGCGCGGACAATTTCTCTCGGGAACTTCGCGCCCATACCGGTGCAGTGGCTTATTAAAAGATTGTATGTAAGCTTCCGCATATTCTGGATTTTTTCTTCGTGCGTAGAACCCGGAATGTATTTGTGCTTATTGGCTCCAAAGCCGGTATTGACACCGTAGATCTTCTTTGAACCGTTGCTCAGAATATCTTCAACATATTTTCTGCTTGCTTCTATTTTGCGGAGGATTTCTTTATCGGAGGTCAGGGAGATTATATAATCAGCGGGCGCTGCTTCGGCGGCATTAATAAGCGCTTCGAGATAAAGCGAATTGCCGTCTAATATCAGTTCGTGATGAGCGGGCATAATAAAATTATTTTAATGATTGATCATTTGGAGAGCATTTCTTTTACTTTTTCTGCGATCTGCGCGCGCGGAACTTCGATCTGTGCTTTGTGTTTCCATTCCTCTTTACTGGCAGCATCAGCCGATGCGGCCGCGCCCATACGCATATCCCTCAGTGTGGCAACGCCTTTCGCGTGCTCGTCGCTGCCGATGATGACAACAAGCGGTGAGTTTTTCTTATCGCCGTATGCCATCTGTTTCTTCAGCCCCTTCTGTAATCCGAAATATATCTCTGAGGAAATCCCTTCCGCCCTTAGTTCGGAAGCAATCTTCATATATTC
>CAIMOS010000180.1 GCA_903843135.1 uncultured Ignavibacteriales bacterium
CAGATAAAGTTTTTTACACATCTTACACTGTATGCGTTAATTTTAAGGTTCTCCGTTGAGGATGCTGCATTTAGGTTATCCACCGTAAATCGATATGCGTTTGTTGCATTAAATTCGGAAGAAGTCGTCTGAATGCCGTAGACATTAATCCCTGTGTATGAGGAAGTGTTATTACTATATAAGCCTGCTAAAATCAGTCCGAATCCGCTCGTTCCGGATGCGTATTGGCTTTGTGATATCTGCCCGGCAGCTTTCAATGACGCTGCACTCGCGAATTCTGCCTGCAGAGCAGCATATTCCGCTTTAGAGGGAATATGCCAACTATCCGGGCATATTCCCTGAACACTTCCGCTGAATGCCGTACTGGGGGATGTCGTGTTTGTCGCACCATTTAAATACTGGACCGCCTCGGCCCATTGATAAAGTCCGCCAAGAGTGGCACAGTTTTGTTCCAGTTTTGAATAACAGTATTTTTCAATAATGCTGTTATTCGCCTGAGCTGTTGCCGCGTCTATCCTCGTACCGATACTCAGGTTCCTCGCGAACCAGCACAGATATCCGATTTGAACCGTCGGGTAAATCTCCCCGCCATAAAGAACCGGATTACCGCAAGTAAAGCTCACGCTGTTTTCAAATGTGATCGTATCAATCGCCGAGGTTTGCGAATAAGCGGTAACCGTACCCTGCTTAATTTTCATATTATAAGTTGTTTGCGGAAATGCGGTTTTCGCAAATAAGAAAAGCGCCAGTAAAACAAAGACTTGTTTCATAAAATATTTCACTCTTGTTAATTCATAGATTGCGGATGTTTTAACATCCGGCTTTTTGTACTTACAATTAATTATAATGTATTCATCAGTCCTTCAAACACCGCGCGCTGAAGCCAAATGTCTTTTGCCACGACGATAAGGTAAACACGTCATCGGTACTGTTCAGATCCAACTGTCTGGCATTCCCCGAACTGCTTTCTGTCGAACTCAGCATAATTGATCTCCCCGTCAGGCCCGTGTACCCTGCGCCGTTGTATTCCCGGTAACCTGCCAGAAGCGCCGTGAAACCGCTTGTGTTGGTGCCTGCCCCGCCGCCGCTTCCCTGCCCGACCGCCTTGAGCGCGTTGCTCGAGGATGGAAATGCCTGCAGTTCCATTAATGTCGGAAGATGCCAGCCTGTGGGACAAATACCCTTCACATTTCCGCTGAATGACGGACTTGGGGAGGTAGTGTTTGTCGCACCATTTAAGTACTGGACCGCTTCGGCCCACTGGTAAAATGCGCCATACGTTGTACAATTGCTTTCAAGGCCATTGTAACAGTACTTTTCTATTGTGCCGTTATTCGTCTGATCTTTGCCCACCGCCACCATTGTTCCCACATTCAGGTTCTCTTTCATCCAGCACTGGGAACCGATCGTGACTGTATGATACGTTACACCGCCGTAAACCAAATTATCGCCGCAGACAAATTCTTCCGCATCCTTCACGCAGCGGACGCTAAACGCATTATCCGTTGACAGATAGTTAGAATTGATACTGCCGTAGCTGCCCAGACTAATTCTGGCCGCCTCCCAATTAGCAGAGTTCCAGGTTGTACTCCAAAAAGAAGTATTATTGCCGATCCCGTAATAGCCGAGTTGACCAGTTATGAAATCAATTTCGCCGTAGCCCGCCAGCAAGGCTGAAAATCCGCTGATATTTGTTCCTGTGGCTATCAGATTATTGCCATTACCGCTGACTTGACCTGTCAAGGTTTGAAACTCTGAATAATTCGGTATGTGCCAGTCTGCCGGACATATTCCCTGTGCTCTTCCTGAAGGTACTGTCCATTGCATCGCTTCACTCCATTGGTACAGGCCGCCGTAAACTGCACAATTCGCTTCAATGTCGTTATAACAGAACTTCTCAATAACGCTATTATTTTTAGACCAATCGTCATAATATATCATTGTCCCAATGTTAAGATTCTCTTTCAGCCAGCACTGGCTGCCGATTTGCACCGTATTATAGAAAGTTCCGGAATAGTATACCCTGCTGTAGCCGCACCGGAACGGAAGAAACGTGATGCTGTCAATGTATGCAATTTCAACCGTGTCATTTACCGCGCCGGTTATGTGTTTGTGGAGGATCATATCTTGCGAATATGACGCCGCTCCCAGCGCAACTACAAATAAACATATAAATATTGCTTTCATACTTTATTCCTTTCGTTCATTGTCTGATTTATTACATATATATTTTTGCGGCCGGGGCTTTGAACAGGATTCTGCGCAGATACATTCCGCTCCGGGTGGACAGGCACGGCGTGGTTTTTAGATGGCAGGCGCCGGGCCCGGATTTGAACGGCAGGGTAAAGTTCCCCGCCATACAGAACCGGATTACCGCAGGTAAAGTTTGCCGTATTATTAAACGATATTTCATTGATCGCGGTCGTCTGTGTATAAGAGGTTACTGAACCCTGCTTAATTTTCATATTATAAGTAGTCTGCGGAAATGCGGTCCCGGCGCAGAGGACAATAAAAGTTAATAGAAGAAATCGTTTCATAAAGTTTCCCTTTATTATCACTTAATCAAAAGCATTTTGATTGAACCTGTAAACCCCGCGCCGCGCAGCCGGCAAATATAAAATCCGCTGGAAAACGCGCGCGCGTTAAAAACCGCCTCATATTCTCCCGCTGCCCGGTATTCGTTAACCAGCGTTTCAACTTCCTGCCCGAGCGCGTTATAAACAACTATGCTTACCTTGCCGTCCTCAGGAAGCGCGTAGCTTACTGTGGTTGAGGGATTAAACGGATTCGGGTAATTTTGCCGGAGCGCATAAGATGTGGGCGCACCCAGGTTTACAGACACCTCTGAACTGTAGGTAAATTTACCGTCCGTATCAATCTGTTTCAGTCTGTAATAAATCTTCCCCTGCCCGGTGACAGAATCCGCGAACGAATACTGCTTCGGCGAATTACTGTTCCCGCTCCCTTCAACATACCCTACAGTCTCCCACCTCTCATTTCCGTTCCTGACTCTTAACTCTTCGCTCTTAACTTTTAATTTTTGCACCTCGAATCCGTAATTATTCACCTCCGTCGCGGTGCTCCACTTCAGGATTACTTCTCCCTGTTTTATCCTGGCCGTAAAACTGACAAGTTCCACAGGCAGGGGAGTGCCGCTGCCGCTCGCGTCCATAGTCCAACTCGTCATTTCTGAGAGCGGCTTTGTAACGACGGTGTTGTTGGTCAGGTAAAAGTTTATGTCACTTCCGGAGAATGTAATCTTCGAGATATCGCTCAGCGGAGTGCTGGTGGAGCCAATATTGAGATAGGTTTGCGCCTGCGCTGCAACGAAAAAAAGAAGTATAAAGAAAAATGCGGTTTTCATTATTATGTGCCTTTTTTTTTAATTAAGATGGAGCACCGCTGTTTAACCTTTTTTGAGCAGGAAACAGACGATGGCCCGGAATAAACCAGTAATACAATAAATTAATTCAGATACCAGCCGGTATTATTTTACAGGCTGTAAAGGCGTATAAATTGCCGGATTTTGCAGATAAATGCTTTACTTATAAACCGCGGGCAGTACGCCGCTTTTTACCAGAAGATTCGAGGAGGTGTCAGAGAATGCAGATTCCAACAGCAGAGAGTTTCTGAACCGGATTTTTTACTCGAAAAAATAAACCAGTGCAAATGTAATATGGAAACGGAGCCGGTGTACTACTCAAAATCTGCTTAAAGACACGGTTCTGCCTGATTGCGGCTACCTAAAATCTACCTAAGCAGTTTGTTCCATTTGATTTCGCGAAGAAAACGAGGTTTATTAAGAATTGAAAAAAAATAGACAGGATTATAAATTTGGCATTTTTGCCGTTATGATATCAGTTCTGGATATTTCAGTAAGAAATATCTTTTAGAAGCCCCTCTATTTCTGAAAGAGGGGTTGAGGCAGGTTCCGGGAGCGTGACAGAACGTTTTTCAGATGGACATAATAAATGTGGTCAGATTATCCGATGGTTCGAGCCCCAACTTCTTGCGGATGCTGTTGCGTGTATTGTCGATCGTGCGCGGGCTCCGCCGGGTGAACCCGGCAATTTCCTTATTTTGAAAATTCAGTCTCAGAAGCGCCACAAGCCGGATCTCTGCCGGGGTAAGATCCGGATACCCGGTTACCAGGCGGTTATAAAATTCCCCGTTATATTCCTTAAAGCGGAATTCAAATTCTTCCCATTTTTTTTCGTCGGAAGAATTCTCTTCCAGATGCCGGACAATTTTCTTCAGCTTCAGCTCATAGTTGTCCGGCCCGGAACCGATGGCGCTCTCAACTTCGGCAATTATCGATTTTGACTGCTCCTGCAGCTGCGCCAGATTAAGCGCTTTTTCCGCGAGTTCAGAATTCCTTAATTCAAGTTCCTTTTCCCGGATGCCGAGTTCAAGTTTCAGTTTATCGGCAGTTACTTCCGCAAGTATTTTTTCGCGCAGCGCCAGCCGGCGTTTAAAAAAGAAAAGTGTGATAAGCAGGGCCAGAACAGTGAGGGCTAAAAGGAGGTAAAGAATCAGAAGTTTCTGCGAATCGCTTTCAGACTGCAGCCTGTGGATTTCGTTCTGCTTTTTTTCTGTTTCATATTTTGTCTCAATGGCAAGAAACTCTTTCTGCCTCTCAACGTTAAGCAGCGTGTCTTTTATTTCAGTGTACAAAACGTGATACTTATCCGCGTTCTGATAATCTCCGCTTTGCCTGTATATCTGAGCGAGGTTTTTGTATGCTTCCGAAAGTTCGGATACAAGCTCCATCGACTTGAGGCCGTCAACAGCCTTCCGCAGTTCCGACAGCGCCATAGGATAGTTCTTCATTTCGTTATAAACGGTCCCCAGGCCCAGGTGGTTGATGGCGATGCCGTAGGCAATCCCTGACTTCTCGCAGATATTAAGTGAATTGCGGTAGTACTCAACCGCTTTACCCGGATCCCCATTCGCCTTAAAAAGATTCGCCATATTGAGGTATGTCTGAGCGCTGATAAATGAATAACCGAGTTTCAGGGATTCATCCAAAGCTTTGCCGTAATAAGCCAGCGCGGCTCCGGCGGAATCCCACTCCGCGTAGGAGACCCCGAGATTAGCGTAATTCATTGCCAGGTTGGCCCTGTCTCCCGCCGCAAGGTTTATCTCCATTGCCTTCCGGTAATACTCTATCGACTTGGCGTAAAGCTTAAGGCGCTTGTTCTGCGTGCCGATATTATTATATACAACCGCGAGCTGCCTGCGGTGGCCGCGGCCTTCATAAATTTTTGCCGCTTTTAAATAAAACTCTATCGCGGTTACTTCCTCGCCTCTTTCCCCGAAAATAGTGGCTCTTCCGTTGTATATCATAGCCGCAAGCACCGGGTCTTCTTCCGGGTCAAGCAGTTCACCGGCCCTCAGATAACTTACATCCGCCGAGTCATATTTCCCGAGTTTCTGGTATATCGTTCCGAGTGTGTAGAAACCTTCCGCTTCCTCCGCTCCGTTACCCGCATATCCGAGCGAGATGCGCGTGTTGGAAAGCGCAGCGGTATAATCACCCTTCAGCCGTTTCCAGACGGCGTAATTATTATACGCGTCGAATAATCCTTTCTTGTACCTGGATTTTTTCGCCTCGTTTATCAGAAAAGGGAAACAGCTCTCCGCACCTTTCGGATCAGAATTGATTGAATTTTTCAGGTAGGAATTAACTTTATCTATCCATTCGGTGTTTTTAACAGGTTCCCTCATATAAATGGAAAGAGAATCTGTTACAGTCTGTGCTTCCGCTACGTAAAACGCGGGAAGGAGTAAGAATATATAAATCAGTTTAAGGATCAAAGTAATCTTTTTTTATAAGTAGTTTTTCAGTATCGGATTTACCGGCCGATAATCCATTTAACATTTTTTAAAAGTACAGAGAATTAGTTAATAACAAAGATATACTTAAATTAAGTAAAGACAAAAACTCCCGTTAAGTATTGATTTTGTTGTTTAACCGGGTCCTTTTAAGGGTTTCAATTTCAAAGAAGGCGGCGATTCAAACCGCGGCCTGATAAAAATTGAAGGCAAAATTTCAATTTTGTCGCTTCCTGTGCTTTGCCAGAGAAAAAAACAATTTTGGGATTGTTCTGTCCTCCTTTCCCTGCGTATTTATGCCTGATTAGTTCTGCAGTGATTTTCCGGATCGGCACGAAGATTACTGCCGTTTTCCCGGCACCCCGGTGATTTTTAATTATTGATTTTTAGTTCTAAATTTGAGACAGTATGAATAATAAAAAAATGAAATTGTGCCGCTAATTAAAACAGAACAGAAAAAGCTGGACATTTTAGAATATGCCTCCCTCAGGTTCGGCAAATACGGCGTGGCGAAAACTACGATAGATGAACTCTCTAAGGATATGCGGATGGGGAAGGCGTCACTGTATCATTACTTTTCATCAAAAGAGGACCTCTACTATCAGGCTATCAATTTTGAGAGCGGACGGCTGCTCGCGAAGGTGAAAGAGACATTTAACAACGATTCGATCGCGCTGCCGGATAAATTAAAAATTTACTTTAATCTGAAAACTGACATCAAAAAGCAGCACAGGATTCTTTACAACCTATTCAACCTCATAATTAACGATACGGCGAATACCAAAGAAAAGGAACTTGCCGCGGATCTGATTAATAAAGAATCAGGGCTGATCAAATCAATACTCAGCGCTTACCACCCCGATGATCACGATATAGAGGACAGGGAACTCGGGCTGTTCTTCAGCCTGCTGAGTTTCACCGCTCTGTATCCCATTGAATTACTGAACCTGTTTAACAACGATAAGAAAAAAGAAATTTTCGGAGCTAACTTTTCGATACTTATCGAAAAACTGCTCAGCAAAAATCCCGTTTAGTCTTCGGACTCCGCGTCATTATCTTCTTCCATCTTGTTCAGAAGGAATTTCTCATAGCTGTGTTTCAGCAGCTGCGCTTCAACTATGAAGTAAACATCCTCCGCGATATTGGTGGCGTGATCGCCAAGCCGTTCAAGATGCTTTACGATCGACAGAAGCGCCACAGCCTGTTCAATATTATCCGGTGATTCTTTCATAATCCCGATAAGAATTTTATGGTTCTCACGGTTCAGTTCATCCACAAGGTCATCTGACTTAACAACTTTCTCGGCGAGCTTTACATCGTTTTCGATGAATGAATCAATCGAGTTTTTAATCATCTCTTTTACGATAACCGCCATCTCCCTGAACTTTACCCTGTCGAAGTACGGCGCTTTTGATTCAAAAACCCTGACCAACTCGGCAATGTTAACCGCAATGTCCCCTATCCTCTCAAGGTTTGTATTAATCGTCAGCGAAGACATAATCATTCTCAGATCCATCGCCACCGGCTGGCTGAGCGCAAAAATTTTCTGGCAGATCCTTTCGATCTTCAGGTCATATTTATCAACTTTGCTGTCCCGGTCGATCACCAGGTTCGCAAGTTCAATATTGTGCTCTTCCACGGCGCGCAACGCGTATTCAACCTGTTCATCAACAAGGCTGCACATCTTAATAACGCGCGTGCGGAGTTTTTCTAATTGTATATCTAAATGACGTTCCATATCTGATCTCCTTGCTTAGCTCTCAGCCGAATCTTCCGGTAATATAGTCCTCAGTCTGTTTAACGGAAGGCTTTGTGAATATTCTTGTTGTCTTATCAATTTCAATTAATTTACCCATATAGAAGAAAGCGGTATAGTCACTTACGCGCGCGGCCTGCTGCATATTATGAGTGACGATTACAATCGTGTAGTTCTTCTTTAGTTCGTGTATAAGTTCTTCAATCTTTGCCGTTGAAATAGGATCCAGCGCGCTCGCGGGTTCGTCCATAAGAAGGATATCGGGTTCAACCGCAAGCGCGCGCGCAATGCAAAGCCTCTGCTGCTGCCCGCCGGAAAGACTTAGGGCCGGTTCATTAAGCCGGTCTTTCACTTCGTCCCATATTGCCGCCTGTCTGCAGGTCTTTTCTACAATTTCATTCAGAGTGTTTTTGTCATTCACGCCGTTAAGCCGCGGACCGAATACGATGTTTTCAAATATAGTTTTAGGGAAAAGGTTGGATTTCTGAAAAACCATACCTATCCTTTTGCGGAGGTTAACCACATCGAGGTTCTTATCATAAATATCGATGCCGTCAATAAGCACTTCGCCGGTAATGCTGCAGTTATCTATAAGATCATTCATCCTGTTCAGGACCCTGAGGAAAGTAGACTTGCCGCAGCCCGACGGGCCGATGAACGCCGTAACCTGCTTTGATGTGATATCCATCGAGATATCATCCAGCGCCGTTTTTTCCCCGTATTTGAGATATAAATTCTTAACCGAGATCTTTAATTCTTTCATACGAAATTAATTTCTTCCTAATGCTTTTCTGAACCTGTATCTGAATATTATTGCGGTTATATTCAGAAGAATTGTAAGTAAAATCAAAACAAGTGTAGAGCCGTATTGCAGCGGCAGAGTTTTTGTCGGATTTGCAGACTGAGTTGAGAGTATGAATATATGATAAGCCAGGTACATAAACTGTTCGGTCGGGTTGATCATCGGAATGCAATAATCGCCGATGCAAAGGTCCGCGACCGGCAAATTAGGGAGGAAAAAAGCACAACCCAAAAATAATATAGGAGCGGTTTCCCCGACACCCCTGCTTATCGCAAGTATGGTGCCGGTTAATATTCCCGGTTTTGCCTGCGGGAAAACAATGTCCCTTATCGTCTGCCATTTTGTGGCGCCCAAACCAATTGCCGCGTCCCGGTGGCTTTTGGGAACCGAGTTCAGTGCTTCCAGTGTTGAAACAATAACGATCGGCAGTACCAGTACTGCCAGTGTTGCCGCTGCCCAAAGAAGCGCGGGCTGCCCGAACAGCAAACCCGTCTGAAGAACTTCATCCAGATTCTTCCCTATAAAAAGGACGAAGAATCCAAGTCCGAATAATCCGAATACTATAGACGGCACTCCAGCGAGATTATTAATTGAAGTCCTGATGATTTTCGTATAGATGCTTTCCTTCGCGTACTCGCTTAAAAATATTGCGGCCGATACCCCGAGCGGCACCGCCAGCAGCACCATAAAAAATGTCACCGCAATCGTCCCGAATATCGCCGGGCCGATTCCGCCTTCCGTCATATTGTTTGCCGGGGATGAGATGAGAAAATCGAGGCTCATCACCGGGTAACCGTTTACGGCTATAATCCCGATAATCAACAGAAGCAGTCCCACCAGGAATGCGAACATCAACCTGACAAGGTTGATGAATATAAATCCGTTTATATCTTTATGTTTTTTTCCTAATTCCATTTTCTTCAGATTAAAAAGTATTTTTCTTTCTCATTTTACTGATGATCATCTCGGCGATAAGATTCAGGAAAAATGTTATTACAAAGAGAACCACACCGATAAAGAAGAGCGCGTAGTAGTGGTCGCTTCCCTGCGAGACTTCCCCCATCTCCGCGGCGATGGTGGCGGTCATTGTCCTTGCGCTCCGGAATATCTCCATCGTAAAGTTCGCTGCATTTCCTGACGCCATCAGAACGATCATCGTCTCGCCGATCGCGCGTCCGAATCCCAGAATGATGCTCGCTGAAACTCCCGAAAAAGCGGCAGGCAGAATTACTTTGCTTATCGTCTGCCATTTTGTGGCGCCCAGTCCGTAAGCCGCATTTCTCAGGTCCATCGGAATTGAGCGAAGCGCATCTTCGGTAAGGGATGCGATTACGGGAATGATTACGAGCGTGAGACCGACGCTCGCAACAAAAGCGTTTAACCTGTTAGCCGGATGGAGCAGGTCCTGAAAAAATGTGGCGCCGATTACGAGCATAATAAAACCAAGCACAACTGTCGGTATTGCGGCAAATAATTCAAGTACCGGTTTAAGGAATTCTTTTGCTTTCGGGTGCGCAATTTCCGAAAGGTAAATTCCCGCGGCCACACCAAGGACTGTGGAAATCAGGGTCGCAGGAATTGCGGTAAGAAGTGTGCCGAGTAATAACGGCAGCAATGAGTAGCGCGCATTTTCAGAAGTAGGATACCACTCATACACCGTCTTAACGGTCCCGTCCTCCATCGTGCGTGTTCCGTAAATAAAATCCGACAGGCCGATATTGTTAAAAGCATTTATCCCTTCTTTGAAGAGAAAAATGAAAATCAGGATAATAAAAATCAGCGCCGCTGTTCCGGCCGCGGCAAAATAAGATTTTATTAAAGTTTCTTTTATCCTCGCGGAACGGACTATCTTTTTCGAATAGTGCGAGTTCTCAGGAGAAACTTCAAACTGATGCCGGGGTAGAATATTTTCAGTCAAATTAAAATCTTGAATTAATTATTTAGAAGCAGGAAGCGGAATGTATTCCATTTGTTTAACAACTTCCTGGCCTTCCGGCGACTCAATATATTTCATAAAATCATCAACTGCTTTGTTCCCCTTTGCAAGGTTGAACATAAAGAGCCCTCTTGAAATCGAGTAACTGCCCTCCCAGATGTTTTCGTATATCACCTTACCGTCGTGCGCGGGCCATACGCCGGGTGTTTTGGCATCTTTTTTGATCTTAAGAATTTTAACGTCAGAACGGTGTGCGAAATATCCTACTCCGCCGTACGCGATTCCTTTAGGATCTTTTGCAACTGCTTCCGCAAGCGCCGCGGTTCCCTGAAGCACCTGAGTGGAAGAAGCATACTCAACAGGGTTTCCCTTTGTATCTTTACCAAGAACGTGCTCTTTAAAGAACTCATAGGTTCCTGAGGAGTTTTCCCTGCCGTATAAGGAAATCTCTGTTTTGTCTCCGCCCAATGCAGCGAAGTCTTTGATCTTACCGGAGAAGATGTCTCGCACCTGTTCAAGAGTAAGGCTGTCAATTTTGCACGAAGGATGAACCACAACAGCGATGCCGTCGAGAGCAACTTTGTGAGTCTCATAGCCGACATTTTTTTCTTTGGCAAGTTTAATTTCTTTTTCTTTCAGTTCGCGGCTTGAGGTGGCGACATCTGTCGTGCCGTTCAGCAGCGCCGCGATACCCGTGCCTGATCCTCCGCCCGTAACCTGGATCGAAACGCCCGGGTTTGCTTTCATATATTCCTCTGCCCATTTCTGAGCAAGGTTGACCATCGTGTCCGAACCCTTTACGCTGATAACTGCTTTATCGGCTTCCTGTTTCTTCTTGCAGGCAGTGAACACAACTGAAAATGTTAATACAACAACCGCAAAATAGAGCGGCCGTAAAAATCTGTTTTTCATATTTTATCTTTCATTAAAATTAATAAATAGCTTCTCTAATTTTTGCCGACACGTAGTCCATTATCCAGACTACTACGGCAATCATTATTACAATTAACCCTACTTCATTCCATTTTGCCAGCCCCTGGTACTGCATCAGCATTGTACCTATTCCGCCCCCGCCGACAAGGCCAATAATGGTTGCCATTCTTACGTTGATGTCCCAGCGGTAAATTGTGAATGACAAAAACGGAAGCACTATCTGCGGAACTACGGCATACCATATGACCTGAAACTTATTTGCTCCTGTAGCGGTGATCGCCTCAACGGGCCCCTCTTCAATGCTTTCAATCGCCTCGCTGTACAATTTTGCATTCGATGCAATTGTATGAACAAGCAGCGCGATCATTCCGGCATACGGCCCGATTCCGACCCAGACAGAAAAAACAATCGCCCAGATAAGCGGTTCAATTGAGCGGATAAAATTCAATATCACTCTGAAGAAGTAATACACTACCGCCTGAACTTTATTATCCTTCATTAAGTTCCTGGCCGTCAGAAAGCTTAACGCGAGAGTAAGCGGTATTGAAACTATTGTGGCCACAAGAGCGATGTATACAGTTTCAATTATCGCGAATAACGCTTCATCAAAAATTCCCAGTTCCGGCGATAACAGTGAGCCGAATATCCTGTTTGCGCCTTCGATTCCTTCTTTTGTAAAAAGATCGACCAGCGAAACCCGTGTGATCATCCAACCGGCGATAAAAGTAATATTAAATAAGAACCAACCGAAAATCTCAACTGAGTACTTAGTAATTCTGTTATCTTTATGAATACTAAACAGCCTCGCCGAAATACTCGTTCTGGAGGATGCCCATAACGCACCGGCAGCCAAACTGAGTATCGCAAAAGCCCCTATTTCGCTCCACGAAAACGGGAGTTCTCTTAATTCGAGCCAGAACTTATAATAAACCGCCCGCTGCACAACCACGATCGAATAAAAAACAAAGAAGGCGTCAAGCAGCGCGGCTTTAACGAGATTTACTTTTTCTTCCCTGTCTTTCCGGTCTTTTATAATTTTGTGCGGATCAACTATAGACTTGTGTTTACTCATCTGATTTCAACCTCCTCGGCCTCTTCACCGTAGATCTTCTTAAACCAGGCCTCATCTATCTCCTCCGGCTGCCCTTCATAAATAACCTCGCCTTGTTTCAGGGCTATCACTCTTGTCGCGTATCTTCTTACAAGACTGAGGAAGTGAAGATTACAGATAACAGTCGTTCCGAATTCTTTGTTTACTTTTTCAAAATACTGCATAACCGAATTTGATGTCGCGGGATCGAGCGAGGCAACCGGTTCATCAGCCAGAAGTAACTTAGGGTTCTGCATCAGGCTGCGCGCGATCGCAACACGCTGCTGCTGACCGCCGCTGAGTGAATCGGCACGCAGATCAGCTTTCTCGGGTATGCCGACTATCTCAAGGTTTTTTTTCGCTTCTTCAATCACGGAATCGGGAAACCTTTCAAGTATCGACTGCAGCGTTCCAAGTGAACCAAGTTTACCTGTAATTACATTTGCAAGAACTGAACGTCTTTTTATAAGATTGAACTGCTGAAAAACCATTCCTATTTTGGTTTTAAGTTCCCTCAACTCCCTGCCGTGCACGTGTGTAATGTTCTTCCCCATAAATTCAATTGTGCCGGATGTCGGCTCAATCAAACGGTTTATGCTTCTTAATAAAGTTGATTTCCCCGATCCGCTCAGGCCGATGATAACCAGGAACTCACCTTCCTCCACGGAGAGGCTTACACCCTTCAGTGCGTGCGTTCCGTTCGGATATATCTTATGGAGGTCTTCAATTTTAAGCAGGCTCATTTCGCTGCCTCCGATAAATTAATATTGAGGTCCTTAAGCATTTTTCTTACCGGGTCATAATCACTGTCTTTTGTCCTCGCGAACCCTGTGACGTAATAAATCTCATACATTGCTTTTGCGCCTTCTTCCGTGCTTACAAACTTCAGGATCCCGTCAACAATTTTATCGACCATTTCATCGGGCAGGCCTGCGCGGAAAATCACCGGATCATTGGGTATCTCTTCGGTCAGTGCTATGATCTTAACTTTCTCACCAACATCAGGGAACTGCTTTACGACCCGCACTCTCGCATCCAGGAATCTTCCCGTTTTTGGATCGGGCCGGCAGTAAAACGCGGCGCCTGCGTCCACCTGGTTCTGATACACCATCGTTATCACATTATCGTGCTTCATCCCGAAAACAATTTCACCCTCTTTAATATTCTTCTTTTCAAGGAGCGCTTTCGGCAGAATATACCCGGAGATGGAAGACGGATCTACATACGCGATCTTTTTTCCCTGCAGGTCCTCAATCTTTTCAATCCCCGAACCGGCTTTAGCAACGAATTCCCCCCTGTAAGTTTGTTCATTATTATCTCTTATTACTTTCAGAAGAGCCTTTGCCTTATACTTCTCATAAGCCAGAAGGTAATTAAATGTATTAATCGCGGCAATATCACAGCGGTTTGATCCCAATGCTTCTACCACAGCTATGTAACTCGTCGGGACAGCGGTCGTAAAATAATATCCCGTTTCCTTCTCGAGGAAATCCGTTAATTTCTTTGCGTTTGAAGTGATCGACTGTGCATCCACGGAAGGAGTAAAAAACAATTTCACCGGATTACTCACCGAGCCTAATTCATTCTTAGAGAGATCCCGTTTCGTTACAACAACAACAAAGATGAGAATCGGGAGTGAATAAAGGAATATTTTTATTGTATTCATATAATTATAATTAGCAGGCAAATATGCAAATTCATCTGATTATGTGGCAGGGATGGTATGTTAAGAAATTATTAAGATTTGGCCATCTCGTTGGAAAAACCACGAATTATGAGCGCTTTTGCATGTTTTAAGAGGACATTTCCATTAAATTAAACAAATGTAAAGATACACCTCGTGCATCAGAACCTGCGCTTTAGAGATACTTCTGATTGCCCGCATAAGATGCGTCTTTACAGCCCCAAAAATTATCCGCGATGTTCACGCCCCGGAGCGCCCGGTAAACGAATAATGTCTTTTGCGACGACAGGGCCGGAAAGAAACAGTCCGAATTACCTCTGCGGTTTCTTGTCGTAAAACTTTTCGTAAGCGTCAATAATGTCTTTAACCAGTTTGTGCCGCACTACGTCCGTTTTATCAAAATAAACGAAACCGACTCCGTCAATTCCCTTCAGGATCTCGTGGGCTTTTATAAGTCCGCTTACGGTTTTACTCGGCAGGTCAATCTGGGTTATGTCACCGGTTATGATTGCCTTCGAATTAACTCCCAGCCTCGTCAGAAGCATCTTCATCTGAGTGTCGGTCGTGTTCTGTGCCTCATCAAGAATTACATAGGCGCTGTTTAATGTCCGTCCCCGCATATATGCCAGCGGTACAATTTCTATAACGCCTTTTTCAAGATACGCTTTCAGTTTATCGAACGGAAGCATATCATCAAGCGCGTCGTATAAAGGGCGAAGATAGGGATCAATTTTCTCACGCAGGTCCCCGGGCAGAAAGCCAAGGCTCTCCCCCGCCTCAACAGCAGGGCGGGCAAGCACGATTTTCTTAACTGTTCCCTTCTTTAACGAAGCAACCGCAAGCGCCACCGCGAGGTATGTTTTGCCGGTCCCCGCCGGGCCGATAGCGAAGCAGATGTCGTTCTTCCTCGCTGCCTGAAGATAGTTGACCTGCCCCTGTGTCTTAGCTTTGATGACGTCATTTTTTGTATAGAGAACAATTGTATCATACTCCCCGGCGCTTATCACTTCGCGGCCGTCAAGGGTAAGGTCCATTATTATATTAATGTCTGATGCAAGAAGGCTCCCTTTCGTATTCAGAACAAAAGCCATTTCTTTCAGGATCTTCTCAACGAGATCGACTTCATCGCTGACTCCCCTAAGCACAAAGTTCTCCCCGCGCACATTGATGGAACAGGTGAACCTTGCCTCAAGCGCGCGAAGGTTCTCGTCGTTGAACCCGAGGAATGCCCTCATATCAACATTTTCTAACGTGATTCTTTTTTCTGTTTCTGCCATTTACAGGTTAATATTTTTAAATATAAAAAGCCCTTACCGGTTATGGCAAGGGCTTTGAACTCATAAAAAGAGGGCCATTAAAAGGAGGCGCTCATCAAACTTAATTGACAGGAGCCGGCTTATAATTCTTTCTCATTTTTTCGTATTTAGCTTTTTCGTCTTCAGTAAGCGGCGGAATTCTGAAGATCTGCTTCGGATAAATCAGATCAGGATTCTTGATCTGGTCCCTGTTAGCGTTATAGATCTTCGGCCATGCGAAGCCGTTGCCATAATAATCTTTCTTCCTTGCGATGAACCAGAGGCAGTCGCCTTTAACAACGGTGTACATTGCGTCTTTTGGTTCTTCTTTAACTACTGCTTCTACCCAATCATTGAGCATTCTCTGCATCTGATTGTGAACTCTGTCATAGAATTCAGGAAGAGCGCTGAGTTTATTGTTCTTAAGTGCATCAAGGTCAGCTTGTCTGTCGGCTTTAGGGCCTTCTTTTCTTCTGATCTTGCCTTCGAGTTCGGTAACTGCTTTTCTGAAATCATCAACTACAGGCCTCTTTGCTTCAACCTGTGTGTAGTTTTCATCAACGCAATCATCGTAGCTCTGAATTTTTGCTGACTGTTCAGCCAAAGTATTAACATCATTCTGGAGTGAGTTAACTTCTTTAGTGAGGCTTTCTTTTTTGGCAGTATTTTTGTCCATTAAGGCCTGCCATTCTTCTTTCGATAATTCTCTCTGCTGAGCGAATGCTGAAAGGGACATTAAAACAAATCCGAATACCAGATAAAACTTGAATAATTTCATTTTATAATTCTCCTGTCCTTTTACTTTTTACCTAGTTTTTCGAGATTAGCCTGGGTTTCCTGCTTCAGTTTGGCGCAGTCCTCAAGCTTCCTGTTCTTTTCGGCAATTTCTCTCTCAAGTTTCGATCTTTGATCTTTAAGAGAGGCCGCCTGTTTTTCTAATGATGCAACTTCTTTTTCAAGTCCTTCGAGTTGTGCGTATTCTTCGGGAGTAACGCCGCAACCAACTACGAGAACACCTGAAAACGCGAGCATTAACGCGAGCGTTATGCTTCTGAAATACTTAGAGTTCATAGAGGTCCTCCGATTAATATGATATTTGTTATAGAAAAGTTAAGATTTCCTTTAAAGTAAAGCAAATTTAATAAACTGTTTGGAAAATAAAAAGAAAAAACAAAAAAATAGGTCAGATGTGACCCAGTTCAACAAAACTGCTGTAACTGTTGCCCCCGATAATGATGTGGTCAAGTACGGGTATCTCGAGGATCTTTCCTG
>CAIMOS010000181.1 GCA_903843135.1 uncultured Ignavibacteriales bacterium
CAATGGGCAAACAGGAGTTCAAATCCCCTTGGGGTCACGATTAACCCTCATTTTCGCAAGAGAATGAGGGTTTTTTATGCCTAGTTCTGCAAAATTGAACCATCTTCTAAGTTAAACGCAAAGTAAATCATTGGGCTTTGTACGCGATCTATACTCTATACCCTAATGAATATGAAAGATATGTGAAGAAAACAGGCCGACAATTAATACTGTTACAGCTAATGCCACGAAAAATTCCTTTTTAAACTTGAAAGACTCAGCAATTTTTACCGCTGCGTACTTTATTAACGCCTTCCAATTAAAGCCTATATGAATTACGAGGGAAATAATAAAAATCAATGCGGTAATATTATGAATGCTCATCAATAGATGCCGGAGTATCCCTGCACCATCATCGGCTTTGCTGAAATGAAGCGGAATGCCGGATAGAGGAAGAAACACCAGAGAAAAACACAGGAAGAGTGAAGTAAGCGCGCGCTTGTTCAATATCTGTTTTGCGGTATGATTCATATTATCCTTAGGATTTATTGAAGTACTTGAATTTTAGTATCAAATGCTACCAAATTTAATTATTTGACAATCTCAATTTCTTTAAGGTTTAATTATATAACGACTTTGGTAAGCCCTTTCACAGCGGTAACCGGGGGCAAGTCTCCTAGGAGTCACAAGTGAGCCCGCACACACAAGTTCTTTTTAATATATAATAAAAGGATAATGCTCTGCGGAATATTGGCACGATCCTTTTTACTTCTCGAAGAAATAAGTAATGTCATCGTCAGATGCGTCTTAAATTCATTATTTTGACTAATATTTTTATCTGATAAATATAAGGTAATTCCATATGCCAAATTTTGTTTACATCGCAGCCAGTCTTGACGGATATATCGCCCGGAAAGACGGAGACATCAGCTGGCTTAATGAAATTCCCAATCCGGAAGGAGGGGATTTCGGATTCGGTGAATTCCTGAAAAAAATCGATGCGATCGTTATGGGCAGAAACACATTTGAAAAAGTACTGGAATTCGGGTTTTGGCCTTATGATCTACCCGTATTCGTTTTATCCCATACACTTAAGAATCTTCCGGAGGAGTTTACGCATAAGGTGGAAATCGTCGAGGGAGGTCCTGCTGCTGTAATTGAATTACTCGGATCCAGAAATCTGCATAACCTATATATTGACGGAGGAAAAACTATTCAGTCGTTTTTAGAAGAAGGATTGATCGACGATCTGATTATAACGAAAATACCCATTTTACTGGGTGATGGAATCCCATTATTTGGGATTCTTCCAAAAGAACAGAAATTCACGCACATAAGTACTGAGATATTGATCAGCTCCTTAGTCAGGAGCTGGTATAAAAAGATTTCCGTTTAACAGGATTAGATATGGGAGGGCGCGAATTCCGCCCTCCGAAAGTTGGGGTTGGGGTCTTATTTTCTATTACCGAATAATCTTAACAGCGCCAGGAAGAGATTAATAAAATCGAGATATAGTGTTAACGCTCCGAGGATTGCGCCCTTGGATGCGACCTCTTCACCCTCCATCATAACATAAGCCATAGCTTTCATCTTTTGTGTGTCATAGGCCGTCAGTCCGGTGAACACAATTACAGAGATGAAAGAAATTAACCACGACATAGAGTCGCTGCGCATAAAAATATTAACAACAGAAGCAATTACAACACCGATTAGTCCCATAAACATAAACTGGCCGACACCGGTCAGGTCACGCTTTGTGACATATCCGTATAGCGCCATACTTCCGAACATCAGCGAAGTGATAACAAAAGTGCTGACTATTGATTCTGCCGTGTAAGCAAGAAAAATTGAAGACAGCGTCAATCCGGTTAATGCTGAGTAAACCAGGAACATTACCTGTGCCATATTTGA
Organism: uncultured Ignavibacteriales bacterium; assembly: GCA_903843135.1. Taxonomy (GTDB): domain Bacteria; phylum Bacteroidota; class Ignavibacteria; order Ignavibacteriales; family Ignavibacteriaceae; genus JABWCL01. The sequence continues at coordinate 1,891 of CAIMOS010000181.1, forward strand.
ACTCATTTTCTGAATCCGGGCAGTAAGGAAGATCACTATCCCGAACTGCGCGATCATTAACCCGAAAAATGTAATTTTAGAAGAGAAAACAAATTCCAGCACCGATTCGTTAGTTATTGTATATAAAGAAGAAAGGGCCGTAATAAGAAGCCCGAACATCATCCAGCCGTAAACCTTTGTTAAAAAGGCCTGCTGAACACGGAGAATATCCTGCCTTACCTGTTCATTACCGATATTATACATTAATAATCCTATTTTGTTCTGACATATTATACATTAGATGAGAAAATAGGCAAAATGTTTCAAAAATAATAAGAGAAATATACCCGCTTTTACGAACTGTCCGGAGGATGATTTTGTTTATATTCTATAAATGGTTTTGTATTCAGATAATTTGAGAAGACAGTGAAGGTTGAAATATGGAGCGATGTGATGTGCCCCTTTTGTTATATCGGCAAAAGGAAGTTTGAAGCGGCGATGGCTGAGTTTCCGGACCGCGATAAAATCGAAGTCGTATGGAAAAGTTTCCAACTTTCACCGGATATGAAGACTGATCCGGCTACAAATATTAATCAGTATCTGGCTGAGCATAAAGGGATTAGTCTTGATGAAGCGAAACGGCTCAATGATTATGTCACTCAGATGGCAGCACAGGTTGGGTTGACATACAATTTTGATAAAGCAGTTGCTGCAAACTCATTTAATGCGCACAGGTTTACTCATTTCGCCAAAAGGAGCGGTAAGCAAAATGAAGCAGAAGAAAAGTTATTTAATGCTTACTTCACCGGCGGGAAAAATATTGATGATTTCGAAACACTTATCTCTCTCGGTAAAGAGATAGGACTGGATACTGAAAAACTCAGATCAGTTCTTGAGTCCGGCGGGTATGCCGATGAAGTGCGGCGGGATATTTATGAAGCAAAGCAAGTGGGCGCGCGTGGTGTGCCGTTTTTTGTGTTTAATAATAAATATGCAGTTTCAGGGGCGCAGGAGAGCAGGGTGTTTCTTCAGGCTCTTGAAACATCATTTTCGGGATGGCAAGATGAGAATCCGGACGCCGAATAAAAGAGATAGAAACTGCGGGAAAGCCATAAAGAATTTACTGACACAGCGAGTCCTTCAGATGAAAAAGGACTCCCTTTTCCCTAAATATATTGTTATCTTAAATGTATGAATGATAAAAACTACCTGACCAAAATGGATAAAACTGTTGTTCAGGTCATTTCGCTGAAAGATAATGACAAAATGAATGACAGAGAGTACTGGATGTCAAAATCACCTGAAGAAAGGTGGGAAGCCTTAGAATTATTACGACAAAGATTTTACCAATATGATCCTATTGCCGACAGACTTCAAAGAGTTATTGAAGTCGTTAAACTCAAATAATGTAAAGTATCTGGTAATTGGGGGCTATGCAGTAGCCCATTATGGATACGTGAGGTCGACAAACGATATTGACCTGTGGATTTCCCGTGATCCGGAAAATGCTCTTAAGGTTGTGAAATCTTTAGAGGAATTTGGTTTCCCGGGTTGTGAATTGAATATTCAATACTTTACCGAACCCGAGCAGATAACAAGAATGGGATATCCTCCTCTGAGAATTGAAATTATGACTACTATTTCCGGAGTAGTATTTGAAGATGCCTTTTCTAACAGAGTATTATTCAACTATGAGGGCATTGAAATACCTATTATTAATCTTGAAGATTTAAAGAAAAACAAAAAATCAGCCGCCCGGAATAAAGATCTTAATGATCTCGAAAATATTTAATTCTTTAAGTCTAACTCATCAATACTTTATAAAGTATATCAAACACATTCTCACTACCTGACATTCTGATCTCAGTTTTTGAAACTATTAACTGTCGTAATCATCTTCTGGTAGATTCTGGAACTTATGCTAACAGATTTCGGTGACCCTTTCCAAATGAATTTGTGGTTCGAAAAGCCATTAGTTAATACTGTTTTTAACAGTCAGTGTGAAGGTGGATTCCGGAGATTCTGCTATACTTATTGCATACTGATTTATAAACAAATTTAACCGTCAATTCCGAACCCGTCTTCATTCAGAAGCAATGAATTACTGACCACGTTTTTGACTGAATATAGTTCCATAACGAAGCAAAAGACCGCTAATACCAAAGTGATTGATGCAGCAGTATATTCCGCTCTCGCAAATGATATTCCGCTTGTGATGAGCGAAATAATTGCTGTGCTTAAGTAGTGTGATTTTTCCGTTTCTATCTTGACTTTCCTTTCTGTTTCTCATTTCTGCAACCGGGTTTGAAAAGTACAATCCTTTCCCGGGCAGAGACGATATATTTATGGTTAATTATTCAGTACAAAGTTAGTAAGTTTGTATTACCATAATGTTAATTTAATGTTATGGAATTATTAACAAATCCGCAGAGTATCAAATGAAAATCGTAAAACCTTCCAAACTCAATAAAGGCGATGTTATAGGATTAATCTCGCCGGCTTCAACTCCCGATGATCTTACAAGAATTGAAAAATCAGTTAAATACTTTGAGTCATTAGGATACAAAGTCAAAACCGGCAAGAATATCGGTAAGTACCGGGGATATCTTGCCGGCACCGACGAACAGAGAGTAGAGGACCTGCACGGGATGTTTACGGATAAAGATGTAAAAGCAATTATTTGCCTCCGCGGAGGGTACGGATCACCGCGATTGCTGGATAAGATTTCTTTCAAACTTATCAGGAATAATCCCAAAATCTTCGTTGGTTACAGCGACATAACCGCCCTGCAGATGGCATTCCTGGCAAAATGCGGACTTGTTACTTTTGCCGGCCCAATGGCTGCTGTTGATTTTCATTCCAACGTTGAACCTTACACTGAAGAGATTTTCTGGGCTATGGTTACATCAGCAAAAAAATTCGGCGACTACCGGTTGGATCCTGAGAGGGAAACAAGTTTTTACGGCGCTAAAGAGGTTCAGGGCAGGGTAATTGGAGGAAATTTGGCTCTGTTCTGTTCAGTTGCAGGTACGCCCTTTATGCCGTCATTAAAAAACAAAATAATGATGGTTGAAGATGTGAGTGAACCTCCTTACAGAATCGACCGGCTGCTCAACCAGTTGATGCTGTTAAAGGGATGGGACGAGGTTCAGGGATTAATCTCAGGTGTGTTCAGCGATTCTGATGAACCGGACAAGGAAAAGAAAACACTGACAGCAGAAGAAGTATTTTCTGACTATTACGGACAGCTAAATATCCCGTATGTGATGAATTTCCCGCACGGGCATATCAAAAAGAACCACACGATTCCTTTCGGAATTGAAGTTAAAATATCACCGAAAAAGAAAAATATCAGATTCCTTGAACCGGCCGTGATTTAAGGATTTCTTTTACTCTTTCAATTACTGTCCCATCGGAGAAGTATTTATACATATTCTTCCCGGGGCAATCGGTCTTCGCGTAATCGCGGTGAGTGCGGATTGAGTCGGGGCTGATATCAAACTTTTTGCAGGAGTGAGCAAGCAGTTCAATTAGCGCGGTAAGTTGTTTTTCGCCAACTTCCTGCTCTTGAAAATTTCCGAGACAGGATATAAGCAGATGCCCTGCAGGATCATACTCGGTATTTGTTTCGCCAACGGTAAACACATTCCTTCCTTCATAGATAGTTCCGTCAAAATCGATCAGGTAGTGATACGGGATATCGATCCAGTTACGGTCCTTTCCCATCCCCCAGGTCTGAACGCGTTTTATATGCTCTGCCGCGCTTTGTTTTGCGGGGTCAAAAAATGTGCCTTCGTGGTGTACAGTAATCTTCTCCGGGATATGTGTTTTGAAAGGACGGGGAGGAGCCGCTTCCCATTTATCGCGCGGTTCGATCCGGACATTAAGAGGTTCTTTTGAACCGCTGCATCCGGCCACTAATGTCAATAAAAATAATGCTGAAAATATTCTAATCGAGATTCTCATCATCGTCCTTCAATTGAGTGTAAACAAAATATTTTTCTTTATATCTGTCGGCAAATTTAATCGCTGCGTCGTTATCGCCGAAAATTCCGAACAGTGTTGAGCCGCTGCCGCTCATTAACGCGAATTCAGCTCCGTGATTATAAAAATCTGATTTGATCCTTGCTAACTCCGGAAACTCTCTGAAGACCGGAACCTCAAAATCGTTGGTAATTTTATCCCTGTAGAAACTGAAATCCTCAGATTTCTTCGCGATTATTTCTCTGAGATCAACTGACTGCATCTTCGGAATAATATTCTTATATGCCCAAACTGTTGAGACGTGAATACCCGGATTAAGCAGAACCATCGGTTTATTAATTTCGAAGTCAACCGGAGTGAGTATCTCCCCCCTAGATTCGCCGAATGCCGGAACAGGTTTCAGGAAGCAGGCAACATCAGACCCCAGCTTCGAGGCGAGTGAATTCAGTGTACTGCCGTTCAGGGTGAGATTATAAAGATCATTAATGCTCAACAACGTACAGGCAGCATTCGAACTTCCGCCGCCCAGCCCGGCACCCATAGGTATTTTTTTTTCGAGGTTAATCCGGATGGGTAGAATTTTCCCGGTATGTTCTTCTAAAAGTTTGTGTGCCCTGATTATCAGATTGGATGATAACTCGCCGGATAAAACTTCTGAATCGGTTAACAATTCAGTGAAGTCCGCTTTCTCGAATGTAATGGTGTCGTGCAATCCTACGGGGTAGAAGATAGTATTAAGGTTGTGAAAACCGTCCGGCCGTTTTGAGATGATATTAAGGCCGAAATTTATCTTGGCGTTCGATTTAATGATTATTCTCAAGCATCTCCTTCAAAGCTTTTATGTGAGAAGGACCGGATCCGCAACAGGCGCCGACAACGGATGGCTTATATTTCAGCACGCTCTTTATTTGCCGGCTGTAATCTTCAGGCGCGATCCCGCATTTAAGAATTATATCGGTTACTTTACCCGATCCGCAATTAAGGTAACAACCCCACGATTCCGGTAATTTGCAATCTGCGATAAGCCGGGAAAGGTGTTTGAATGTGATACAGTTGAATGACACAAAAAGGGGAGAGTAGTCATTAAGATAATCAATCGCTTCCTGAACAGGTTCTCCGGATAAAAGATTCAGGTCTTCCGTGCAGAAAAGACTTACGGCGTATGGAATATACTCCCGCGAACAAAATCCGGTGATGATCTTAATTTCGTCGAAGTGACCCTGCGTTTCGTTCAGGATAAAGTCTGCGCCGGACTCAATCAGTTTAGAAATGTGAAGTTGATGGTTCTTTTCCAGTTGGGCGGATGTCAGGGTTCTTTCAATCTGGTAACAGTCTTCTGCCGGCGCGTTCGATCCGGCGATCAGGACTTCCTTATTGCCGGCGGCCTCTTTTGCAAGCAGTACACCGGACTTGATTTTATTAACTGTAGCTGAGATGTCGGAACCTTGCTCCCGCGCGGCAGGATTTGTCCGGAAAGTATTAGTGGTGATGATATCAGCTCCCGCTTCAATGTAATCTCTGTGGAGCCGGATCACTTCTTCGGGGTTGGAGTCGTTAAATTCTGAAGCCCAAACCCTTGATTTAGGTACCCCTAACCTGTTGATAAGCAGTGATCCTACCGCCCCGTCGAGGAGCAGCGGTCTGCCGCTAATTCTGGCATTATTGGATTTTTCTTTGAGTCGACTTAAGTCTTTCAAATTAAATAGGTTATTTCTTTTTAGCTAAATCGAAATAATTAACTGTTTCTGAGATAATACGGTCCATATCTATCATCGAAATACATTCAAGATTATGGGGGCAGCTTTTTTTCCAGCACGGAGCGCAGAAAAGATTGTCCGGAAACAACTTAACGCCTCTTCCGTAAAGTTCAATTTCAGTCCAGCAACTCAATCCAAACCAGGCAATCACATATTTTTTCATGGCAATAGCCAGGTGCATTCCAAAGGAATCGCCGGTTATTACTAATTGGGGTATGCTTTCGTAGCATGCTCCCATTCTGACCCCGCCGGTGGCAGGTGTGTTGATAACAAGATCTCCAAAGGGAGCAGCAATGGCCTTATTCCGTTCGATATCCTCCGGGCCGCCGAGAAGAACTATTTTGAAACGGTCATATGAAAGGAATTTCTCTATCAGCTTAATGTGCTGCTCAACCGTCATCTTTTTGTTGGGGAACAGATTCGAACATCCGGTATTGAATCCGATAATCTCATCCGATCCGGTGATTCCGGCTTCCTGTTTGTACTTTTCGATCAGCTCAGTTTCTGATTGGGTGAAGTTAAATACATACTCATCGCCTTTGAATTCAAGTTCAAAGGTTTCAGCAAGGTAATCCTGCCCGGTTCTTGTATTCTGTTTGAACTTCAGCTCATTGTCCATTCCAAGCCGGAAATTATACAAGGCACCGTCATTCAGCGGAATGATTTTCCCGTTTGGGTCCAGGCCGAAGCCAAGTTTATTTTTGGCTTTCACCATATTCGTGATTGAACACGAGCGCTGGGATTTATCGCAGGAATAGACATAGTCAAATTCGATCTGCTGAAGGATTGATAACGATTCAAAATCATATGGGTAGACGTAATCCACGAGAGGATTGTTATGAAGAAGGGGCGCCGCAATTTTAAGGGTGACCCAATAAACGGTGGAAACCGGGAATTTTCTTTTAATACCGTGGAGCTGAGCTGTCGTCATAAGCACATCTCCCATAGCGTCAAGATTCACAATTAATATTTTCGTACCGATTGGCTGCGGATCTTTGCATCCGTTCGTCCAGCAATCGTGGTCAGGAAAGCAGGGTTTATAACCGTTAAAATTTTTGCAGGTTGGTGCGTTTCTGATCATTTAATGTGTTTCTCCAAAAAGGGTTTAAGTTTTGAAATAACTTCTTCAAAAGTCAGGTTGTTCAGGTTTGGTTCTTTTGTCACGACGCAATCGAAGTCAGAGCGATAGGGGGACCAGATCATATCTTCAGTGTTATATTTGACATATAATCCGAAAACAGGGACCTTAAAAGCCGAAGCAATGTGAATTGTAGCTGTGTCCGGGGAAAAGAGTAAATCTAACTTGCCGATCATCGCGGCAAATTCATCGAAATCAGGAGTGAAGAAAACATTTCCCTGGTGTACCGTAATCTGAAAAGCGTGCTTCACATCGCGTGTCGAACAAATAAATATAATGTGAACATCGTAGTTGTCATACAGCCACTTTTCAAGCTTTCTGAAGTTTTCCACTCCCCAGAACCTGGCGTCGCTTCCGGCGGATATGTTCAATCCTATCAAAAACTTCTTTTCCGGAAATCTTTTTTCAATGAAATTATCCGATTTATGAGATGCTATTGATGGCGGATTGTAATCAATATTTACTTCATCCCGATTGTAACTCAAATTCAGCGCCGCGGCGATTGCAAGCACTCTATCCACTACGTGGACTGATTTAGGATCAGGTTTGGGAACAGTATGAGTGAATAGGGGGCTGTTCTTTTTTTTGAGCGCCAGTTTGTATTTAGTCCTGATACAGCCGACCAATAAACTTACCGTGAAAGAAACATCGTCGTGGGC
>CAIMOS010000182.1 GCA_903843135.1 uncultured Ignavibacteriales bacterium
CCTCAGAACTTATGCCGGCATTGAATGGCACCTGATCACATTCCCCATCCTCGGCGGATCATTCTTTCTTGGGCAGTATCTGGGGAGCCGGTTCAGGAAAGCAGACTAAATCTACTAAGAACACCTTCCTTCAACCTGTCTGACAAGCCTTTATATTCTAAAAGAACAGCTCAAATTAACAGTTTATAATTCGCTCCATCTTATTTTCCGCGACCCATCATTTTGTTGCTCAATATTACCGTGTTGCGTAATTTTGTTTATAGAAAATGGAGTTACGGGAATCTTTGGGCCATATATTTTTTATTCTAAATGCTGAAGCAATTTATTTGTAAGACGCTATTTGTCTTTTTGCTTCTGATATCCGGTTTTGATCCGGGTGTTTACGCACAGGAGATCATACGGGGAGGGATGTTCTTTCCCAAATCAATAGACGCTCCGGAGGACAGGCCTTATCTGCACATTACCTCAGAAAAACTTCTTCCCATTCAGGAAAAGACTGAAATAAAATTCAGTCTCGCTTTTAAAGAGCGCGGTACATTTGGACACATAACAGACATACTGGTTGGCAATAAAACAATACGCGCACTCTATACAAATTACCATTACTCGGATACCGCCAAATTCTTTCTTGTAATTAATAACAAAACATCAGACAAGTATATCAGCATACCCGCAGAGAAATTAACCGGCGGCAACTGGTTTGATGTAAACCTGATATTCTCTCCGGCGGATAAGACGGTCAAATTAATTTTCGACGGGAAAGAGACCACCGCGCATACTGAAATCAGCCGGGATGCAAAAGCGGATATCTATTTTGGCGAACACCCGAACACAAACTTTTATCACGCGGAGAGTCCGGGGTTTGCGATCAGGAATCTGCGCGTGTTCCGGAACAGGGTTGAGCTGATTCACCGGTGGCCGCTTACAGAACTTGAAGGCAACACTGCCCGGGATATTATCGGCGGGATGGATGCCGATGCCGTGAATGCTATCTGGCTGATGAAATATCATTACCGTTTTAGAATACAAGCAGTCGCCGGCCCGTTTTTGTTAGATACTACCGCCGATCGCTACACGGCGAATCCCGTATATGACACTAAACGGAACAGCATACTGTTTATAGCCGATAAATATATGATTGAATATTTTTTGAATTCAAAAAAATCGGTCAAAACAGACTTCCGCAGATCTTTCCGCACCACGAAACTCTCCAACTATCATTTTATGTACAACAAATACAGAGATGAACTTTATGCTTATCACGACGGCGGCGGCAGCTTGTTAAAATATGACCGTGAAAAGAGAATGTGGGATTCACTCGATTATTCGCTGCAGTTTAATGATCAGTACTATGGAAGCGAACCAATTTTTAATCCCGCAGACAGCGGGCTGTACAGCCTTTTCGGGTACGGTCATTACAGGCATAAAAACACTCTGAGAAAATATGATTTTATCTCAAAGAAGTGGAATGAGGTTCCTCTAAAAGGAGATAAACTTCCCGGGATGGGGAGCAGCGTTGTCATTCCCCTCAACGAAAACGGTGAGTTTATTATTGTCGGGGGAATCGGAAACGAATCAGGATGGCAACACGAACAATACCGGACGATTTATGATTACTTTTTGCTCAATCTGCGTGACAGAACCGTAAAGAAACTGGGGAGCGCTGACCCAAAAGGCCCGAAAATTGTTGAGGGCTCGATAACCGGCGTATATTCAAATTATCTGAAAAAAATACTTGTAATAAATGGGAACAAATACAGCGGCACGCAGTCTATCCGTGGGCTTGATCTCCGGACGGGGAAAGTTACCATATATGGCGATTCAGTTTTTGCGGGAATATATCAGAACAGCCTGACCGGTTTTTCAGAATGGCGGCCATATGACAGTGCAAACGGTGAGCTTTTTATAATCCAGCCTGTCGCGGCGTCAAAAGATTCATTCTATGCCAGAATATCAACGGTGTTGTATCCCCCGCTGAGCCGTGAAGATTATGAAAAGCTTGAGGCGAAATCAAGGCCGCCCTGGTACAGCAATAAGTATTTATTGATATTCGTCTTTTTCTCTTTTCTTGGGGGAATAAACTTCTATTATTATAACAACTATAAAAAACAAAAAATGAAACCGGGCGGTGGCGAAGAGGACGCTGCGAGGAGAGTACGTCCAGGCATCTACTTGTTTGGCGACATATCAGTAATTACTCCGGACGGAAAAAATATTGCTTTAGAATTTTCGCCGAAGATAACGCATATATTTTTGCTGCTTCTGATAAGAACATACTCCGGAGACCGCAGGGGGATAAAGACTGATGAGTTCACGGCGGAGATGTGGCCGGAGCTGTCGCCGGAACAATCTAAAAACAACAGAAATGTTTCTATAAGCAAACTTCGCGGCCACCTGGCGGCCATGCCGGGAGTTGAAATTGTAAATGAAAAAAACCATCTGCGATTGATTTTACCCGATGATCTATACTGCGATCTGACAAGATTTCTTAAGCTGACCGGGAATTTCAGAGATACATTAAAGGGAATTGATGAAATAAAGAGCATTCTTTCCCGCGGCCAGCTGCTGAGCAGAGAGTCGTTCGGTTGGCTTGATTTCTGGAAACAGGGGATTATTTCAGAAGCAATAACAAAACTTCTGCGTGTAATAAACCAAGAGAATATCACTCCGGAAGAAAGGCTTGCTGCCGCAGACTGCATCTTGTATCTCGATTCAGTAAGCGAAAAAGCCGTTACAGTGAAAATACAAATGCTGATACAGCTTGGGCTCCACTCAACGGCAAAGAAGACCTATGATATATTTGCGAAGGAATATTATGAACTGTACGGGGAAGAATATCCGCGCAAGATGAACGAGTTGATGTAGAATTAATAGGTCTGTGATCTATAATTATTAGCAAGAGAAGTGTCGCAAAGTTACGCAAAGAAGGCGCGGAGAACCGCAAAGGATATACAATATAGTTGTAGGTCGAAATTCATTTCGACCAGTAAATAGCTGGTTATTAATAGCTTTGCGAAACTCAGCGTCCACCTTTGCGGTCCTCTGCGGAACTTCTAAAAGGCAGTGGCGCAAAGATACGCAAAGAAGGCACAAAGAACCGCA
>CAIMOS010000183.1 GCA_903843135.1 uncultured Ignavibacteriales bacterium
ATTATAGTTCTGTTCTTTGAGTATCAGTTTCAGCCGCACAGCCTGCGTATAGCTGTCTTCCACGATAACTATCGTTTTGGGTTTCTCAACTGTCACCTTAAAACTCCGTTAAAATTGTTTGTACATAAGTGCAAGCTACTTCATCTCCAAATTAGATATTAATGCATTAACAATTCTGTCAGGGGGCAAAATCATTGTTGCTGCGCCGAGTTTAATTGCCTCAGCAGGCATACCAAACACGATACAGCTGTCTTTATCCTGGGCAATCGTAAGACCACCCCTGTCTTTCATTAATTTAAGTTCTTTCGCGCCGTCATCACCCATACCCGTAAGCAATACTCCGGCAGCGTGCACACCATAAGCGGCCGATACCGTCTCAAACAGATACGACACCGAAGAAATTATTTTCCCGGGCCCGAACGGCACACAGACAAGTTTTTTGCCCGCAATATCTATACCCATATTGAGCCCGTCAGGAGAAACATACGCTGTTCCCGGAAATACGGTTTCTCCGTGCTCACCGACTTTAATATTAAAGCCCGTAGCGTTTTTTAACCAGTCAACTAAACCCTGTGTAAATCCGTTAGCTATATGCTGCACAATAAGAATTGGCACCGGCAAATTTTTAGGCATTTCAGTAAGAATTTTCTGAATTATACCGGGCCCGCCGGTGGAAGCGCCAATAGCAATAAGACGTACGTTCGGCAAAGAAACATCAGCAAAGGTGCGGGTAAAACGGCTGCGCCCGGATTCCGGCTTTGGCTGCTCTCTCTTCGGCGTCCTTTTGACAACTTTAACTTCAGCCATCAGCTTAATTGTGTTCCGAAGATCCGCGCACATCTGTTCGAAATCAGGATGATCCGGAGCGGGAGGCCTGTTTACGGCAGTGAGTGCGCCGGCTTCCATAATCTTGAATGTCCCGGCAACATCGTTTTTATCCTCAGTGCCGCTGACAAGGACGATCGGAGTCGGCCTTGTTTCCATAATCTTGCGCGTCGTTTCATAGCCGTCCATACCGGGCATATGGATATCCATAGAAATAACATCAGGCTGGTTTTGTATTGTCAGGTCAACGGCTTCTACACCGTCGCTTGCAATGCCAACAACCTTAATATCACTGTCTTTGCTGTAAATATAGTTTAGCAGTTTCTGCGCTACTAAAGAATCATCAACTATTAATACTCTAATCATTAAATGTAAATTCCAATTTTATACTAGTCTTTGTACAATTTCAAGCAAATTGCTCTGATCAAAACTTTTCTTAACAATATATGCGTTAGCTCCGACGTCTATTCCTCTCTCCCTGTCCTCTTTGGTCTCGAGAGAAGTGATCAGAATTACCGGAACAGAAGAAAGGCGCTTGTCATTTCTGACTTTTTCCGTAAGAATGAAGCCGTTCATCTTCGGCATATCCACATCAGATACAAGAAGATCAAAATCTCCCATAGATATCTGTTCAAAAGCGTCAAGCCCGTTAACCGCGGTCGTAACTTTGTAGCCGGCGGACTCAAGAATGCTTTTAATGAGCATACGCGAAGTAAGAGAATCATCAGTAACAAGAATGTTAATTTTCTTTTTCTCTTCACCGCCTCCGGCAGCAGCCTGTGCGCGTACCGCACTTCCCGCATTCATATCTATCGCGGTCTTAATCAATCCGACAGGATCGAAAATCAGAACAAGCTTTCCGTTGCCAAGAACGGAGGCGCCGATAATATTTTTAATTTTAAGAAGCTGCCTGCCAAGATTTTTAACCAGAAGTTCCTGTTCCCCGATTATTTCATCTACAAGGAAAGCGATACGCTGGCCCGCGGACTGTAATATCAGAATATGGCAGGTTTTAGGATCCTCTTCCTGAGACGCGGCGCGGGGCAGGCCGGCGACTTCACCGAGACGCACAAGCGACACCATCTCACCGTTCACATTGATTGCTTCCCGGTTTTCGAGCGTGATAATCTTTTCTTTTTCTATTACCATCACGCGGTCCAAATTGGAAGAGGGTATAATCAATAGCTGCCTGTTGGTCTTTGCCAAAACCCCGCGGAACGCGGCAAGGGTAAGAGGCAGAGTCATAATAAAACTGGTGCCTTTATCACGCTCGCTTTCGAAACGGATGCTGCCGCCCAACTTTTCAATTTTTTCACTTACGATCGCAAGGCCAAGCCCTCTCCCCGATATATCCGTAATTATAGATTTTGTTGATATGCCGGAATGAAAAATAAACGGATGCAGTTCAGCTTCGGTCAGAGAATCAATCTTATCCGCGGGAACCAGGTTCTGCTTCCTCACTGTTTCACGGAGTTTGTCCGTATCAACTCCCCGCCCGTCGTCGGAAAGCCGGATCTCGATATGTTGTCCTCTCTTCTGCACAGCGGTAATACTCAGATTTGCGGATCTAGACTTATTTTTTTTAAGTCTTGTTTCCGGATTTTCAATACCGTGATCAATGCTGTTCCGGATAAGGTGGATGAGCGGGTCCTTGATTTCTTCAAGTATCCGCCTGTCAATTTCGATATCCTCGCCTTCCGCCCTGAAATCGATTTCCTTCCCCTGGTCCTTTGCCAGGTCGCGAACGATTTTTGGGAAGCCGTCCAGAACAGTTCCGAATGGCATCATAAGCAGTTTTCTGAAGCCCCAGAACAGATTGTCTACCTGGACGCCGGTGGCGCGGGCCGAATGCTCCGCGGAATGAAAGAGATTTGTAACCTTGCTTCCGGTCGTTTTCAGGAGGACCGCGTTATTAGAGTATGCGTCAATCAGTTTTTCTGCCGCGGTTAAAAAAGATTTATTTCCTTCCGGATTCTCAGCCTCATACTTTTTTATGAACGTGCGAAGCTGCCTGACAAACCTCTGCTGTTTTTGCAGATCTCTCTGATAAGAACTGAGTTCACGGCTAAGTTCGTTAAGGTCGGTAACCTGATGCTGTGCCATAAGTTTAACCCCCCTGAGTTCTTCAACCTGTGTCATCAGATTATCAAGTGTGGCCAGAGACATTCTGATAGTTGCGGCAGCGCTTACGGTTTTTTCAGCCTTCTCAGTTTTTACCGGTTCAGGCTCTTTCTTCTCAACAGGCGGAGAAGGGGGAGGGGCAGCAGAAACCGGTGAGGGCGCAGAAACAGGGGATGTGCCGGCGGATATATTCCTGAATGTTTCAGCGAGTGCAGCCGCTTTAGTCCTGGCAGCTGCAATCACCTCAGGTTTATCACTCTGAATAAGTTCCTGAATACTTTCGAAAGCAGCGAAGAGGAGATCCGTCAATCCTGCAGAAAGTTCAAGTGTTTTCTTCTTAAGCATACTGAAGATACTTTCGGCAGACTGGCAGATCTTTTCAAGATCGGTCCTGCCGATGCTTCGCGCGGCGCCTTTAAGGCTGTGTACGTCCCGGAAGATTGATTCTACAAGAGAATCACGTTCAGTACCGGGCTGGGATTTTTCCAAACGGACCAACACGTCCGTCAGGTTTTTTACCCTTTCCGCAGCTTCAATATTAAAAGCTTCAAGAAGTTCCGGTATTATCGAGTCGGAATTTTTCGACACGGAAGTCCTCTATGCCTTTGTCTGATTTATCTGTTCTAAAATTTTCTGTCCAAGCACTGTCAGGTTCTTTGCAGCATTTTCAGCCTGCTGTGTCCCTGTAACGTTCTGAATCATAGCCTGCTTAATACCGTCAAATGCCGATGCAACCTGATCAATGCCAGTCAGCTGTTCCTGGCTGGTTGCCAGAATCTGCGTTGCTGCGTTTGCTGTCTCAGTTATGCTTGTAGCAAGCATCCTTATCGCTTCATTGGTTTCGTTTGAAAGTTTAACGCCGTTCTCGACAGTTCTCATACCCTGTTCGGTTCCCATAACCGTGCTGCTGATGGTCTTCTGCACATCCATCAAAATTGTGCGGACCTGGGCAGCGGCCTGTTTTGCCTGCACAGCAAGGCTCTTTACCTCCTGAGCGACCACACCGAATCCCTTACCAAATTCACCGGCCTTGGCGGCTTCAATGCCTGCATTAACAGCGAGCATATTCACCTGCTCGGCAATGTCATTTACCGTAGCCGCGATTTCACCGATGGCCTGGCTCTGCTCACTCAACTGAACAACAGTTTCAGCAATCGACTCCATTTGTTCTTTAATAATGTTCATACCTTCCAGTGTATTCTCAACGGCTTTTCTTCCTCTTGAAGAAATCTGCGAAGCGCTCTGTGCCGTATCAGTTACATATTTTGCTTTCTGAGCGGCGAGATGAGAAGTCTGTTTAACTTCGCTCATAGTTGTGGAAGTTTCGCTGATTGCAGTAGCCGTTTGAGTTGATCCTGCCGCTACTTCTTTTGTGGTGGACAGAATCTGGTTCGCTGATGAAGCCAATATACTTGCTGCTTCTGCGAGCTGCTGGTTGGTTTCAACAAGGACCTTTGTGCGGGCTTCAATGCGCAGTTCCAATGTCCTGTTTAATTCATTTATCTCATCTTCAATTTTCTTTTGATCCGTAATATCGCGTGCGGCGGCAAAAACACCCACTACTTTCCCGTCCTTATCGCGATATACAGAAGCATTATAAAGTACAGGTGTCATTGCCCCGGAGGCGCTGCGAAGTGTCAGCGGATAATCATTAACATAACCTTTGGCGAAGACCTGCTGATAACCGTCCCTGGCTTTATAAGGTTCAGTAAAGTAATCGGAGAAATCTGTCCCGATAAGGTTTTCGGAAGGCATCCCGGTAATCTTAACGGTTGATTTGTTGACATCGGTAATCTTTCCCTCGGGATCTATGGTTACGAGAGGATCAATGCTCGCTTCGAGCAGGCTGCGGGCATACTGCCTGGCTGTTTCTGACTCTTTAAGAACTTTTTGCATAAGTAATAAAACAAAAAATCCCGTTGCAATTGAGAGAGCACCTATTATAAAATAGATTAATAATGATTTATCCTTTTCTTCCTTGCTCATTTTAAGGTAATCATCGTAATTATCCTGGGCTATTTTTTGGTTTGCCAAAATAATACTTCTTATTTTTTCAAATCTTTCATTTTGTATTCCGGACGCCATAGCCGCAGCTTCGCTTCTCCTGCCTGCATTGATCATACTAATCTGCTTTTCTAATGTTACCGAATAATCCTTAAAGGCAACATCAAAATCGTTTAATAAATTTACTGCCTTTTCATCATTCTCTTCTCTTGCCATCTGCGCCTGGATTTTCATCAAGGCAGCAACCGAATCCTTCCGCTCTTTAATATTCGCAAGGATCTGGTCCATCACTGCCCTGTCAGTGGTTGTCATAAGACTCAGCATTTCCATTCGAATTCTGTAAAATGTGGACTTGGTTTCAAGCATATCAATCACCTGCTTATACTCATTTTTTGTGCTTACTTCCCACATAACAATGAAAGAATTCAATGTTACGACCGCCAAGACAACCATAACAATAAATAAAGCCATCAATGTTCCGAATCCGGAATAAATTTTAGCTGCCGCGCTTAATTTTTTCATTTTCATTTCACTTTTCTCTGATTGTGTTTTTTATAAATATATTAAACTTGTTTGAAATACATTTCATTTTAGAACCGTGTATTCAGTTAATCAATTTTCATTTTTGGATCTGAAAGCAGCTTCGCTCCGTCGAGCACGCATATCGGGTCATTAGTCAGGCCCTTCAGGTATTGCTCCCGTATCCCGGACATAGTCGGAAGAGGCTTTTGAAGCGTATCCGATCTTATCGTTTTCATCCCGAGAACTTCATCAGCAAGTATGCCGAATTCCATTTCCTTATTCTGAAGGATAATTACTTTATTTAATTCTGTAATACCTTTTTGGGGAAGGTCAAAAAACCGTTTCAGTTCAACAACTGAAATTATCCGGCCCCTTACATTTACTATTCCGACCACAAATGACGGCGCATCAGGTACAAAAACAATATCCGACAGGTAATACACTTCAGTCACATAGGAAGATTCAATCGCGTAGGTCTCATACGCCAGTGTAAAGACAACCACTTCAGCAACCTCGTGAATTGCCGTGTCCATCCTTACCGAACGCGCATATCTGCCGGAGCGTTCTTTAAGTTGTTTTTTCTTCTCTTCCGGGGACAAGTCCATTCCGTGTTCAATTCCTTTTTGTACTGCGGACATTCTCCGGTGAATTTCTTCCCAGTTAAAACTGCGCTTTTTTTCTTTTGGCTGCTTAGTCATTTTATTATTCATTAAAAATCTTTAGTTTATTAAAGAATGAACTATGGTCCTGAGTCGCCCGGCTGAAAGGCCTTCGGACCCCTCAATAACATCATCATCTTTACGTTTTTGTAAAAGGAGTAAAGTGCTTTTTGTATACCTGGCCAGTTCCTTTTGTTTTCCGTATTGTTTTGCCAGAAGAGCCAGGGTAAAGTAGGCTATAACATACTCCGAGTCCAGATAAATCACTTTTTCAAACGAGTTTACGGCTTCTTCAATTTTTCCGATCTCCTGGAAGATGGTTCCGTTATAAAAATGATAATCTTTATTTGTTTTATCAACGGCCACGGCTTTATTACTCCATTCCGCCGCGGTTTCAAGCTGCCCGATATTTGCGTATGCGCGTGCCAGAAGCATCATCGCATCTGCATCGGTTTCATTGCTCACGCCTGCCAGCAATTCCACCGATCTGTCATAATCTCCCGCTTCAAAGGCCTGCTTAGCCTGGTCCCAAACAGAAGAAGAAACTTTTTCCTCCGCCGGATAAGTAGTTTCCGGTTCGGGAACTGAATACTCAACCGGCATATCATAAAGAAACTGAGGGCTTACATAGAGGTCGGCTTCCTCCGTGTTAATTTTGAATTCACTCTCATCAAATACCGGGAGTTCCGATGGGTGAATAATGGGAGTCAGATGTTCCGGATGCTTTTTTGTTTTCCTGAAGAAAGTACTCCCGCCGATTTTAAATGGAACAAGGCCTTTGTTGGTAACAATATGAGATTCAACCAGGCTCACGAGGAAATAACCTTCATCAGCGATACAATGGTAGAACTTGTCGATTATTTTTCTGATTGTATCATTAGAAAAATACATAAGCACGTTGCGGCAGAAGAGAATATCCGTGCTGTTGGTCTTTGTAAAAAGAGTCGGGTACGAATCATCAATCAGATTAAGCACCGAGAAAGTCACCATTTTTTTTACTTCCGGCTTCACTTCGTATTTACCGTCTGTTGTCCTGGTGAAGTAATTTTGTTTCAGCCACTCCGGAGTGCCCCTGAACGACCAGTTGCTGTAAATTCCCACTTCCGCTTTTTTAAGCGCCTGGGGATTTATGTCCGTGGCCAAAATTGAAATTTTCCATTTATGGATATCAGGCAGAAGTTTCCTTAATATCATTGCTATAGTGTAAGGCTCTTCACCGGAGCTGCATCCCGCGCTCCAAATCCTGATAGACTTAGTGGTATCACGGCGTTGTTTTATAAGTTCAGGCAGAATGACGGACTCAAGAGTCAGCAGGCGTTCTTCTTCCCGGTAGAAATATGTTTCACCGGTAGTAAGGTGGCGTGCAAAGATATCTAATTCTTCCGGAGTAAGTCCGGATGTAATTTTTTTCTTCAGATAAGCAGAAGCATCCGCGTGGCCGAAATCTTTAGTGATGTTAACAAATCCCCGTTCAAGTTCCATAAAGCGGTCAGGGGTAAAGTGGAGTCCCATCTTCTCAGAGATGAAATCTCCCAGAACCTGCAACTCGTCGTGTGTTAATTTCTGCGGATGCATACAGATCTCAGCCAAGCGCCATACTCAATTTTGATTCCTCATCCAGAGAAAGAAAGAGGCTTATATCATTAATGATTATCATCCCGTCATCAGTACCGAGTACACCTTTAACATAAGGCATATCCGGAAAAATCTTTTCGCCATCTATGATTTTACTGTCATCAAAACCAACAACTCCCTCAACTTCATCGACAAGAAATGCAACGGGCCTGTGGCCGGTGTGTGCAATGATCAGTTTATCGTCCGGGTCGATATCTTTGGCCGGAAGCCGGAATCTTTCGCGGAGATTGATAACCGGGATAATATCTCCGTGCAAATTCACGGCGCCGAGAATAATTTCCGGAGCATTTGGCAGCGAATTGACGGTTAAGGCAGGCACTACCCTCTCGACGCTTCCGAGGGGCACACCGTACTTAACATCATTCAGGTAAAATAGAACTATTTGAATTTGCATACTCGTAATTATTTAAATTTATTAGAGGCCAAATAACCGCATAACTTCTTTCCGGACGATGTAATACTTTCGGCGAAAGAAAAGGTTAACACAGCAATCCGGAGAAAAAGATGATTTTAGTTAAAACTGAACTAAATATCGGTAATAATACAAATACAGAATATAGCTGTAAACAAAAATTCTTCCAGTTATTAATATGATCGATAAACGCTATATACGGTCGATAAGCGATAAACAAAAATGCGCTGATTAGAATGATTTTATCGAAACGAATTGTTTCACAGTTGCCGGAGCGGACTCGATATATCTGAGTTTTTTTAACCACAGAGTTAACGGAGGGAACACAGAGATAACGGAGGTTTATGTGAGTTTCTCTGCGTTCTCTGTGTTAAAACTCCGCGCCCTCTGTGGTAAAACGAACTCGATACCCCGGAAGATTTTTTAAAC
>CAIMOS010000184.1 GCA_903843135.1 uncultured Ignavibacteriales bacterium
ATCAGAACTTAATAAATATGTACCTTAAAGATTGCGCCAGAAAAAACCTTAAACCGGATATTAACTGGGTCAGATAAGACCCATTCAAAAGAGTTACATTTTCTAAATAATAAGCATCTATGAGTTCTTTACTGATTCTGTAATATAAAAGCATCCCATTCATATTTTATGCTTTTTCAATCTTTCTAATTGTCTCACAATTCTTTACATTTACCTTATACTTCGAGGCATATTTTATGCACAAAGCTAAATGGTGGGAACCCACCGCCAATGACAAACTGCTCTGCACCCTGTGCCCGCGTTACTGCACCATAGGCCAAGGGCAGCACGGTTTCTGCTATATACGCAAGAATACCGGCGGCGAACTTTATTCTATCGGCTACGGCAGGCCGACCGGTTTCGCGATAGACCCTATCGAGAAAAAACCCCTCAACCATTTTTACCCCGGATCGGACATTCTGAGCTTCGGCACCGCCGGCTGCAACCTCGGCTGCAAATTTTGCCAGAACTGGTCGATAAGCAAAGCAAAGATGGACGATAACAGCGCCCTTACCGTACCGCCGGAAGGCGTGATTGAAATTGCCAAGCATAACGGTTCTCCTTCAATAGCTTTTACATACAACGATCCCGTCATCTTCGGCGAATATGTGATCGACATATCCAAACTCGCGCGGGAGGAAAATATAAAAACCGTTATGGTCACCGCAGGATATATCGATAAGCGGGCCCGGAAGGAAGTATTCCAATATATCGATGCCGCTAATGTTGACCTTAAAGCTTTCACAGAGAAATTTTATTGGGACCTCACCATTTCCCACCTTGATGACGTCCTTGATACATTGGTCTGGCTTAAAAACGAGACAAATGTCTGGTTTGAGATCACTACGCTCCTCATCCCCGGAGAGAATGACACGATGAGCGAGATACAGCAGCTTTCTGACTGGGTTGTTGAAAATCTCGGGGATTCCGTCCCGCTCCACTTCACCGCTTTTCATCCCGATTTTAAAATGACGGACCGGCCCGCTACGCCCCCTTCTATATTGAGAACAGCAAGAGATATTGCAATCGCCGCGGGTGTAAAATATTGCTACACGGGAAACGTTCACGATCCCATAGGGCACACAACTTACTGCCCGAACTGCAAAAAAGCGCTGATTACGAGGGACTGGCATACTCTTACTTCCAACCATATTTTTAACGGATCGTGTAAATTCTGCGGAACTAAAATTGAAGGAAGGTTTTTTAATTAAGAATTAAGAATTAAGAATTAAGAATTACGAATTAAGAGTTAAGAGTCAATATTTTTTGTTTCATTCTTACGTTTGCTGTAATACGATATAAATAACTATTCTTAGCGCCCTTTGCGATGGGTCTTTGCGCCTTTGCGTTTTGTGCGCCCCCGGCAATTTTTTCCGGAATATTCAAAAAAGAGTTATAAATTTGCACAGACATTTATTATCTGTACCGTCAGGTACCAATTAATTCAATAATCCTGTGTAGCGGTTTATTATCCGCTTTCAGAAAAATGACACTCAATTAATATCCGCATCAAATAAACATAAAACTCAATGCTGTCAAAAAATAAACGTGCCGCTATTTTTTTTATAATTACTGTTGTTATCTTATCCGGCGGTAATAGTCTGAAGGCGCAGGTTTATTCAGATTCCGTGAAATATTTATCTGCCGCCCCGCTTAAGGATGAAGCCTGGGTGAAAAAAATCTCGGGTTACCTTTCTAAGCTCTGCTTAGAAGACCCCGCGTTTGTACTTAGAAATATTCAGAACATAATTACCGCCGCCGAAAACACCGGGCAGGACGAACTGACAGCGGAACTTTACCGCATCCGCGCTGAAGCCTTCTTACACACCGGAAGTTACCCAAAAGCAAAAAGGGACATCGGCATTTCCCTCTCCCGGGACCCCGGGCCGCTTCAGTCAGCAAAAAGCTACTCTACACTCGGGCATATTTATTTCAACAGCGGAGACTTTGACTCCGCGCTTATCTCATATAACAAAGCCGGGGAAGCGCTCGGCGCCAAACAGGACCCCGTCTTCCTTGCTGGGATATACAATAACCGTGCGACCGTTTACAGCCAGAGAGGGGACCACAAACAGGCGGTCCGGGAGTTATTTCTTGCTGCAGGAATTTACGAAGCCGCCGGCAACACTGATGAACTGGCCGTGGTTTATAATAATATCGCCGGCGAGAACAGGCTGCAAAAATTGTATGCGGAAGCGATCAAATTTTACCGGAAGGCGATAGATATGAGCGGCAGCGGCAAAAACCTCCAGAAACTTGCCTTCTATTACGCGAACCTCGGCGTTTGTTATGCCGAAACGGACTCTTTTGCATTAGCAAACGAATACTACCGGAAAGGCCTTGCGATGGCGCAGAAAGCGGGCAACCTCTTTACAATCGCCCAGATCTCCACCAACCTGGGCAACCTCCTCAAGAACAAAGGAATAAACAGGGAAGCGCTTGTTTATTTCGGGCGCTCTCTCGATATCTGCAGAAAATCCGGGATCGCCTACGGCATCGGGCTGAACCATCTTAATATCAGCGGCGTTTATGAAAACCTCTCAGACTATCCGGGCGCTCTCCGCAGCCTGGACAGCGCCCGGGTTTACTTCCGCGCAATGAAACTCCCCGATGAAGAATCGGAGGTCTTTAAGGCTTATTCCGAAGTTTACAGGAAATCGGGGAATTACAGTAACGCTTACAAATATATTATGCTGCACAACTCTTTAAAAGACAGCCTTCAAAAAGCCCGCGCCGATGCGCAACTTATGGATATACAGGAGAAATACAAATCTGCCCAAAAAGAAAGGGAAATACTCAGACTTCAGTCGGGGAATGACAAGCAGTGGCTGATAATACTCTATCTCCTCTCCGCGCTGCTCGCCTCACTGCTTCTCCAGTTTTGGCTCTGGTTCTGGCGCCGTATGGCTTTGAAGGAAAAAGCGCTCGCTGCGCTTACCGCCAAAAACCTGAAGCTGGAACTTGAACTGAAAAACAGAGACCTGGCAGAGAAATCTTTGAACATCGCTCAGCTGCAGTCCAACTCAGAGCACGTTATGGCTGAACTTGCCGGGGCAATCAACTCCGCCCCTGACGAGCGCAACAAACTCCTGCGCAGGATTATCAGGCAGATTGACGCGGACACTCATCCGGACGATGTCTGGAAAGAGTTTGAATTCCGTTTCCGGGAATATAACAGCGCTTTTTACCGCGATATGATCACAAGTTACCCTAACCTCTCTCCGGCGGAGATCAGAGTCATCCTTTTACTCAGACTTAATTTCACCAATAAGGAAATCGCCAGGATTACCCGGCGGAGCCCGCGCACAATCGACTTTACCCGCAACGCGATAAGGCGGAAACTTAACCTCGCCCCTGATGTAAACCTCGCTGTGTTTATTCTCTCTAAATAGCGGTATATTTTTTCAAATTCGCCCCCCGGCGGGGGGGAGAAACAAACTCAATCCAATTATCTCCCGACCCGGTAGTTTTCAGGTAGCAACTTAGATTCTTCCCTTCCCTATCTTTGCTTTGTTTTTTTTGAAAGGCGGCGGGTTTGAGTCCTGTTTTTTGAATCCTCAGTCCCTATAGCCTTTTTATGAAAACCGTGTAAATTTTATTCTTTTTAGGAATTGACACCGAGGTTATATGAATAATTTTCTTACTGCATTTCACCTGCCCCGGATATTCCTTTGCCCCAACGATTACAGAACTTATCTAAGTCAGGCAATCAATTCTTCTCACAATAATAAATGATAAAATAAAATGAATGATGTAACAAAGCTCTCCGTTGCCGGGCGCGATATTCCCGTGAGGAATTCCGTGCGGCGGTTGTGCGCGCCCAGAGCGCCGTGATGAATTAGAGCGGCAAAGGAGCAGCTGCATTTGGCGGACCGGATCATCAAACAGGTCCCCCCGGATGCAGAAAGGCCTGTTGGTTGAAATTGCTGGATATAACTAAAGAATATCAACCAAATTAATACGGAATCACTCTAATGAGAAATCTGCTCATTTTTTTCTTAAAGATTGTGTCCGGAATCCGCGAAGAGATCTTTACGGATCCTTCATTCCCGCGGCGTTGTTCACAATCAGCCTCATCCCGTGCAGGCTTAAGCCCGCACTTAACCGCTGCCTCCGGCGGTGGACGATACCACGGACCTCAATTTCCTCAAACAAACAATAATCAACTCAAAGAAAATTACAGGCGCGTTATGAATTTTTTAATTCATCCCCCTGCACTTTCTCCGGCGGAACTGTTCCCCGGCTATTTAGTCACCACAAATAAAAAGGCCATTCAGCTATGAAAAATCTATTATTTGTACTCATTCTTTTAACCGGCACTCTCTTCGCCGGGGTTACTGTTAATGTTTACAATATTGACGGAGTCTCTGAATTCAGGGCTGTCCATTTTGTAAACGCCACTACCGGATATGTGATGAGTTCCACGAAACTATTTAAAACGACAGACGCGGGCGTCACCTGGACGCAGATAACGGGTCCGGCTTCGGGGGGAGGCTATATGAGTATGTTCTGGCTCTCAGAAAGGGCAGGTATGATCGGAACCGGAGGGTCTAACAGCAATGCGTTGTATAAGACAACGGATTATGGCCAGACCTGGACAACAGTATTAAGCGGTCAGTTTTATAATATCCGGCAAATACATATGTTCAGCAGCACCACCGCTTCCAGTTTTATGTACGCGAACGACTATCACGCCTATAAAACCACAAACGACGGCAGCAACTGGACCCGGGTTATCACCAACGCTCCTAGTACTTTAAATAAAATACAATTCCTCTCCGCGACAGTGGGGTACATTTTCGGGCCTGGAATGGTATATTATACCACAGATGCAGGCGGCTCCTGGACGGATAAATATACCGGATCGGAAGAATTTTACTCGGGATACGGATATAATTCAACTAATGTGGTTGCCGTCGGCAGAACCTCCGGATCGTACAATACAGGCCTCATCTGCAGAAGCACAGATAACGGCGCCACCTTCACCACAATACTTAATAATGCCTCCTATTCATTTAACTCAGTAAAATTCATCAATTCGACGATCGCATACGCGGTTTCAGACGGCTTCCACTTTTACCGTACTCCCAACGGAGGCGTTAACTGGACCAACCTGGACTATGCCACTCAAAGCCAGTATTACAGGGGCGATTTAAACGATATGAGTACAGTCGGGCTTGTCAACGGAGCCTATGTAACTTACTTCGCGGGTGAAGGGGGGAAGATGATAAAGGTCGAGGATTACGACGGCGCCCCGGAAGCAAAAAATGCCTGGTACTCCAATCAGACAGCCAGTTCAGCGGATTTTACGGGAACTGTTTTCAGCCTGGGCTCCTCTTCCGTTACTCAACACGGAATTTGCTGGAATACAACAGGAAACCCGACAACATCCGACAACAAAACCCAGCTCGGTTCGAAAGCCTCAATAGGCAATTTCACATCGAATGTGACCGGCCTTCAAATAAATGTGCAATACTACTACAGGAGCTACGCGACAAATTCGTACGGCACCTCCTACGGTATTCAGGATGGGTATATGGCATATCCTGCTTCTGTTACAAGCCAGGCAACAACACTGATAACCGGAACGACAGCAACGGGGAACGGTAATATTACCGCGCTCGGTAATCCTAATCCGACAGCGCACGGGCACTGCTATAATACCACCGGCAACCCGACCATCGCGGATACGAAAACCGACAAAGGATCCACCCTCACTTCCGGCGCGTATACTACCGCCATCACCGGACTGGCCGATAATACGACATACTATATCCGCGCGTTCGCAACAACAGCGCTTGGTACCGTTTACGGCGATGTATCCTCTTTTACGACTTTGCAATTAAGCAGGGTGACTACCGGTGATGTTTCTGATATCGCAAAAACGGCCGCAACGGCCGCCGGAAACGTGACATTACTGGGGTCATCCAATCCGACTCAGTACGGGCACTGTTGGAGCACCACTCAAAATCCCACCATCGCAAACAGCAAAACAACATTAGGCGCGAGAAGCACTACGGGCAGTTACACCTCTTCCATTACAGGATTATCTACCGGTGTTACATATTATCTAAGAGCGTACGTTACAAGCGCTGCGGGAACAACCTACGGCTCTCAGGTAAGTTTTACTACACTTGCAGACCCAACGGTGACCACTCAGTCGGCAACAAATGTTGCAGCAACAACCGCGACAGGTAACGGCAATATTACTGTACTTGGAACTCCCACGCCCACACAATACGGCCACTGCTGGAATACGTCGGGCACTCCGACAATAGCCGACAGTAAAACACAATTGGGTACGCCTTCCGGAACAGGAAGTTACACTTCTTCTATCACAGGTTTGTCCTGGGGGACGGTATATTACATCCGGGCTTACATAACCAACTCCAACGGAACTTTTTACGGCAGCGAGGTTAGTATCACGACAAATGTTTCAGGGACCGGAACGGTTTCAGATCCGTACCCTGTTTCTAATCTTACACAGTTGATATATATAAGCCAGAATACATCTACCTGGAGCAAGTATATAACTTTAACTGCGAACATTGATGCATCATCTACCGCATCGCTGAACAGCGGACTTGGTTTTTCACCGATTGGCAATTACAACACCGATTTTTCCGGCACTTTCAACGGAGGCGGATATACAATTTCGGGTCTGACGATAAACAGGAGCACCACCGATTATGTTGGGCTGTTTGGTTTCTGCGGGGGCGCCACGATAAATAATGTAAACCTTACCGGTGTTTCGGTAACAGGAAAAAATTATGTAGGAGGGCTGATCGGAGTAGCGTGGCCAAATGTCAACGTGAGCCCTGTAAAGGCCACAACCATTACTAACTGCACGGTCAGCGGTTCAGTAAGCGGCGTTGCCTACGTCGGAGGTATGTCGGGACTATTCACCGGAAGAATAATCGCTCAAAACTGCGGTTCTTCTGCCACGGTTACTTCAACAGTGAACGGAGCGAACAGTTATACCGGCGGCCTCATCGGAATTATTTCCGCCTCTTCGGATGTTGATGACAGTAAACCTCTGATAACAAAAAGCTATGCATCCGGAAGCGTATCCGGGTCGATGTATACCGGCGGTTTTGCGGGATACATCGCGGGCATTGTTCAGGAGTGCAATGCTTCGGGAAATGTTTCCGGCTCATCAAACTACGGAAGCATTGGCGGATTTGCCGGCGGCGCCGGCGGCTACTCTAAGATCTCTGATTCTTACAGCAGGGGGAATGTCTCAACTTCAGGAACAAACCTGACCAACCCCGGCATCGGCGGTTTCGCCGGCGCGTTTGTTACCACCGGTGGTTTTTATTCCTCAATTTCAAAATGCTACTCAACCGGATCTGTCCCTGCCGCCGGGACTTATTACGGAGGATTTTGCGGATTATGGGTTACGGGACATACGGCAACTAACTGTTTCTGGAACACTGAATCCTCCGGGCGTTCAACCGACCAGGCAGGTGTAACAGGAATTACCTCCGCACAAATGCAGACAAACTCGACCTTCCTTAACGCAGGTTGGAGCGGAGATATCTGGAACCGCAACAGTAACCGCAACGGAGCGTTTCCCTACCTGGACTGGGAATACACGGAAGGCACGCCTATCAGTTATACCGAACCGGTGGTCACTACTACCGGCGTAAGCTCAGCTACCGGAAGCACGGCTACTGCCTCAGGAAATATTACTACCCTCGGCCTCCCGCTCCCGACTCAGCACGGCCATTGCTGGAACACAACCGGAAGCCCGACTATCTCGGACAGCAAAACTCAACTCGGAGCCCCCGCGGGAACAGGGAATTTTTCTTCCTCTCTTACCGGGCTTGCCTACGGCACAAGATATTATGTCCGCTCTTATGTTACATACTCCGGCGGAACAGTCTATGGCAGCGATGTTTCTTTCTGGACTACGATGAGTGCGGCCGGGACACAACAGGACCCGTATGTTATCTCCACACTCAGTCATCTTCTGTATATCAGTGAAAATTCAGGTACCTGGAATAAATATATGGTCCAGTCTGCTAATATTGACGCGTCTTCTACTTCCTCTCTTAACGGCGGGCTGGGATTTTCTCCGATCGGTAATTCCACCACAAATTTTACCGGCACTTTCGACGGAGGCGGATACACAATATCAGGCATTAAAATAGACCGTGTAATTGATAATGTCGGTTTGTTCGGCGTATGCTCGCTGGCTGTCATCAAGAATGTAAACCTCGCGTCGGTTAATATTTCGTTCGGCTACAACTATGTGGGCGCGCTTGTCGGGTTAGCTATGGACGGCACAAGCATAACCAACAGCACAACGGCCGGAACTGTTTACGGATACAAATATATCGGCGGTTTTGCGGGCGCCTGCTCTTCGCGCGTTGTTATCGAGAGCTGCGGTTCCTCTGCCACAGTAACTTCTTCAGTAAACGGCGCCAACAGTTTCACGGGCGGCTTTGTTGGGTACCTGATCGCCACGTCGAGTACCGACCTTAATAAACCCCTGATCAAAAAATGCTATGCAACAGGGAGTGTAAGCGGTTCGCAAAATACGGGCGGGTTTGTTGGGGGAACCAACGGTCTCATAGAAGAAAGTTATTCAACTGGTAATGTAAGCGGTACATCAAATTATGGCGCGATGGGCGGTTTTATCGGGCAGGCTGTCGGTTACTCAAAAACCTCAAACTGCTACAGCAAAGGAAATGTTACCACTTCCGGGTTAAACACAGCGACTCCCACCGGACTCGGGGGCTTCGTAGGCAGCTTTATTTCAAACGCCGGAGTTTACGCTTCGATTACAAATTCCTATTCAACGGGAACGGTTCTTAACAGAGGCACATATTACGGCGGTTTCTGCGGATACTGGGTCACCGGCCATACCACCACAAACTGCTTCTGGAATACAACTACTTCCGGCGTAGCAGCGGATAAGGCCACCGCAACAGGCATCACCACCGCGCAGATGCAGACAAGCAGTACCTTTACAACTCCGGGATGGAGCGGAACAGTTTGGAACATTGACAGCGGCCGCAATGGTGGTTTTCCTTATCTGGACTGGGAGTATCCTTCGGGAACACCGCTGCTGACTAACCCTGACGTATCAACACAGGCGGTCACATCGGTTGGTTCATCCACTGCAACCGCCAACGGAACCATCGTTTTGCTTGGTTCACTTTCCCCGTCGCAGTATGGCCACTGCTGGAATACCGGCGGCACACCCACAACTGCCGACTCGAAAACCGAACTCGGCGCCCCTTCGGCAACCGGCGCTTACACTTCTTCTCTTACCGGGCTTTCGGCAAACACCACGTATTATGTCCGTTCGTACATAACAAACAGCAATGGAACATTCTACGGTTCGCAGGTCAGTTTCACCACTCAACAGGGATATCCCACAGTTGCCACTTCCGGCGTTACTTTAATAACCTCGTCCTCACTGACCGCACTCGGAAACATCGCCGCTTTAGGTAGCCCGTCGCCGGCTCAGCACGGCTTCTGCTGGAACACAGCCGGAACCCCGACTGTCAGCGACAGCAAAACTGAACTCGGCGCCCCTTCCGGAACAGGAACTTTTTCTTCAACCCTTACCGGGCTGGCCGCAGGAACGAAATACTTCCTGAGAGCTTATGCCACCAATGCCAACGGCACCTATTACGGATCCGAAAAAACATTTGTCCCTGCCTACGACCTCTCAAACGCCGACTACTCCATCGGAGGCACGGCTCTTAGCTTTGACGGCACAAATGATTACGCCTTAGTTTCTCCGGACATAGACCCAACTCTGGACGGCGCGTCTCAGTTTACTGTTGAATCGTGGGTTTTTGCACGGTCGCTGGGAGACTGGAAGTGCATCCTTTCGAAATCATTCAACACTAATTACCGTATCACAATTCAGTCAAGCGCGACAGGTTACGGAGGAAATAATGACCTGATAATAACCGTTTGCAACGGCTCAAACAGCTTCGGCAATTCCAACGCGGACATTCTTTCCATTAATAAATGGACGCATATCGCGGTTGTGTATGACGGCAGCGGTGCGACAAACGCGGATAAACTGAAATTGTACGCGAACGGTGTGCTGCAGGTCCTGACTTTTACCGGAACTTTACCGTCAACTACCTCAGCATCCGCCGCGGCGGCATATATCGGTTCGGAAGGCGGCTCCGCTGGCTTCTGGAACGGCAAGATCGATGAATTCAGAGTCTGGAACACCGTCAGAACTGAATCGCAAATCCGGGAAAATATGTACCGGGAGATACCGGCAACAACAGGGCTGAAAGCATACTACACGATGAGCGAAGGCACGGGAACCACTCTGACCGATTACAGCGGTAACGGCGCCAATGCCGCGCTGTATAACAGCCCTTCATTCGGGGGATCGGGATGCATTGCCGGCGCGAAAAATTCTCTGAATTTTGACGGAGCGTCTTCCTATGTGGCGCTGCCCGCGGGAGTTAATACTCTGATTGACGGCCAGCAAAAATTTACTTTCTGCGGATGGATATACCCGACCAATCTCAGGACCTGGAATATCATCTTTGATAAAACCAACGGAACAAGCCGGGTCTCCGCTCAGGTTTCCGGTTCCTCTTTCGGCGGCACTGATGATATGATATTTGGTTTCTATACAGGCGTCTCGGCTTTCGCGTATACTAATTCAAATGTCCTCTCGGCGAATAAATGGCTCCACATCGCGCTGGTTTTTGACGGATCACTTACCGGAAACAGCAGCAGGATTAAACTATATATCAATGGAATTCCGGTACCGTTAACATTTACCGGAACTATTCCCGCCGTTGTACCGGGCGGAGGAACGCTCCAAATAGGAAAAGAAGGAGTGAATACTTCAAATATCTTCCAGGGAAACCTTGATGAATTCAGTTTCTGGACCGACGCTTTAACCCAGGCAACTGTCCGCGAGATGATGACAAGAAACCTGAGCGGAAAGGAAACCGGCCTTGCCGCTTATTACAGATTCGACAATTCATCCGGCGGGACTACTCTGTATGACGGTTCAGCCAACAGCCTGCACGGCACGGCTTATAACCTGAGCACATCGTGGCAGAGTTCGTCAATCTTTAATTCCTGGACCGGCACTGAGTCTGCAGCCTGGTCCTCCATTGCAAACTGGAGCAGCGGCAGCGTACCGGCTGAAACAGACAATGTTGGTATTTACAAATATTCATTCGGATACGATGCGGCAGTATCCGGATCACCGATAATGAATCACCTCTTTGTTTCTTCGGGATCTTCTTTGTCCCTTAATTCAGGAATTACCGTCAACGGTAATTTATCTCTCGAAAAGAACTTTAATCTCAACGGGCAGTTAGTTACTCTCGGAACAAACGGAGTGCTTGACGAAGGAAGTTACAGGGTTTACGGAACAAGCGGCTATGTTACTGCCACGCGTACACTCTCAAACATCAGTTCTTCAAATGTTGCCGGGCTTGGCGCGGTCATTACAACTACCGCCAATATGGGCAGCACCGAAATACGAAGAGGTAATGAAGAGATTACGGCCGGCGGACAGAAAAGCATCCTTCGTAATTATACCATCACTCCCTCAAACAACACCGGGCTGAACGCGACATTGGTCTTCAATTACAATCAGGACGAACTGAACGGGCTGGTTGAATCAACACTGCGTTTGTTTAAGTCAACCGACGGTACCACCTGGAACCTTGAGGGCGGCACGCTTGATGCAGTTAATAACACAGTAACCCTGGCCGGGATAACGTCATTTTCAAAGTGGACCCTGGCTGACGCCAACACACCGCTGCCGGTAGAACTCGTTTCCTTTACTGTAAGAACAGTTAAGGACCGGATAAACCTGAAATGGGCCACCGCCAC
>CAIMOS010000185.1 GCA_903843135.1 uncultured Ignavibacteriales bacterium
AACCCGGTATTTGTCATATAATACCCGCGCCAAGCAGCAGGGCAATAAGCATAAGAAGAAGAGCGGTTAAATACCGGATGCTGCCGAATGTAACTTTTTTAATTAATCTTTTACCGAGCAGCGTGCCGGCAAGCGCGGCAAAAATTCCGGTGAGTACCTGTGCGGGTAGATCGCCGAGCGTTTTTGAGAACCCCCCCGCGCCGTAAACAATTAGCCTCGAAACATCAACCAATATGGCTATAATTACCCCCGTTGCTATATATTGCTGTTTGGTTAACCCGGAGCGGAGTAGAAACATACTTCGAAGCGCACCCTGGTGCCCGGAAAGCCCGCCAAAAAAACCGGATAGTACTCCGCCAAACGCATAATGCCGCTTGCTCATTTTTACATTCTGAAGTTTATCGTTCAATTCAAAATACGCGAAGCCAAGCATAACAAAAGCAATAAGCAGTTTAACGGGGGTAACAATTGCTTCCTTCCCAAAGATGTGATAAGAATCGATTACGGGAAGGAGGGAAAAATACTCCAGCACAAGCGCCCCCGCGAATGAAGCCGCCGCGGCAAGCAGACCGAACCGCAACAGTATCCCCCTCTCTGCATCTTTACCAAGCAGAATGCCTTTGAATATGTTATTGGAAAAATGAACTACAGCGGTGGCGGCCACGGCTGTTTCCACGGGAAAGAAAAGGGCAAAGGCAGGCATAAGCAGAGTGCCCAAACCGAAACCCGAAAACAATGTAAGGGCCGAAACTATAAAAGCGGCAACTGCAATAATCAGGTAATCCATTTTTCGGTGTTTATCCGGTTATGAAACGGTATTATTTATAATTTGTTAACAGTGCTTTAAGCCTGTCCAGATTCTTCCTGTGAATCAGTATCTCCACCGCAACTTTATCTTCATCATACTCTGTGCTGAGTACTTCGGAGAATGCGTGCAGCGCCGCGACTGATTTAGAATCGGATGCTTTGAAAGTCACCTTCTCGGTTGAGTACTCGCGGTAAACCATTTCTGAAAGGCGTTCATTGAACCGGTTGATGTTAATTCCTCTTCCGGCGGAAATGATTACTCCGTTGGGATATTTTGTTTTAATGTAATCTATTCTGTCGTTGTCCCGCAGCTTATCGACTTTATTAAACACAAGAAGTATTTCTTTGTCTTCAATCTTAAGTTCTTTAAGGGTCTCCTCAACAACTTTTATGTGGTCTTCATAAAAATCGTGGTCCATATCAACTACGTGGAGTATAATATCCGCGTCGCGCACTTCACCAAGCGTGCTTCGGAAGGACGCGATAAGATTATGCGGCAGTTTGCGTATAAATCCAACGGTATCGCTCAGCAGAATGCTGCGGTTCTTTCCCAACTGAAGAATGCGTGTTGTTGAATCGAGTGTCGCAAACAGTTTGTCTTCGGTAAGAACATCCGCGTTTGTAATCAGGTTGAACAAAGTTGATTTGCCCGCGTTTGTGTAGCCGACAAGTGACACTTTCGTAAGTTCTTTTCTTCCGGCGGTCTGGGTTACGCGTCTTGCTTCAAATTCATTAAGTTTATCCTTCAGGAGGCTTATCCTTGTTCTGATGATTCGCCTGTCAGTTTCAATCTGTGTTTCGCCGGGGCCCTTTGTTCCGATACCGCCGTACTGTTTGGAAAGGTGGGTCCAGGCGCGCGTCAGGCGGGGGAGATAGTACTGAAGCTGTGCCAGTTCAACCTGTGTTTTCGCCTCCATCGTGCGGGCGTGCGAAGCGAATATATCTAATATTAATCCGCTCCGGTCAACAATTTTGCGGTTAATTGAATTTTCAAGATTACGGACCTGTACGGGAGTCAGATCATCATCAAAGATCACCAGATTAACCCCGAGTTCCTCAACAAGCAGCGCGATCTCTTCAACTTTGCCTTTGCCAAGATAATACGCGGAATCGTATCCGTCTCTTTCCTGTATAACGATCTTAACCGTTTCCGCTCCGGCGGTCCTTGCAAGCTCTTTTAGTTCGGCGAGATGTTCATCCACAACTTCGCGTGATATAAAACGGGTTTTTAAAGCGACAAGTATCGCTTTTTCCGTTTCATCTTTTTGTATTTCAAACAGCGCTTTGCGCTTCGATCTTTCTTTTTGCAATATTATTTCTGATTAATGGTGTTTTTAATTTTGTAACTCTTAACTCTTAATTCTTAACTCTTAACTCTTAACTCTAACTCTGAATTCTTACTTAAAGAAACTTTTTGTACCAAAGCCTCTTTGTTTCATCTGCAAGTTTTCTGGACTGGCGGAGGAAATGGTCTGCTTCCTCGTAAATATGCAATGCATAAGTTACTCCGCGCTCCTGAAACCGGCGCGCGAGATCAATTGACTGATATGGAAGAATGATGTCATCGCCGCCGCCGTGGATGAGCAGATATTTAACATCCGCCGGCAGTTCATCAAACCTGTGAAGCGCCGAACGGTCCAGCATAATCTCTTCCAGGTTTCGTCCCGGTAATTTATGATTATAATAATTAATAATATCAGGTTTTGTTTTGATATATGCCCAGGGGTCGGATATCGCCCCGACTAGCACCGCGCATTTAATTGCAGGAACCCGCATAAGCGTCAGGTATGTCATCATTCCGCCGCGGCTCCATCCTTCCATTCCCCACCTGGATGTGTCCGTGTTCGGAATCTCATCCGCGATCTGCATCAGGTTCGTTATGTCGTTCAGGTCCTCTCCCCCGAACTGGTCCTCCCCCTCGCCTTTCACGCTTCCGCGGTACATTGAAGCGAACACAGTGTAACCCCACGACGCAATAAGTCCGAACATACCGCGCGCGGTAAAGGAATCAATCGAACCGTTGCTTTTCATCCCGCCCCGGTTCCACATAACGCAGGGGAGTCTGTCATCCGGTGTGAGTGATTTGGGATAGGAGAGATAACCTTTCACTTTGTATCCGTCCGAAAGGTAAATAATCCTCTCGGTAACGGTGTTCTTCAGGATATCTTCATTCCAGCCGCTTATCAGCATCTTCTCAAAGTGAGGGGAAAGGTGTATAACTTCCCGCTCGATTATTTCGGGTTTCATTAACTCGTACTTATTGAATGTGTAAATATAATTATATTTAGGGAGAAGAATCGCTTCCCCGCGGAAACAGCAATTAATAGTGAAAGTTTCAAAAATTGTTTAAAAATATTACACGTACAGTCTGGGTTTTGTCCCTTGTCAGCCTGTTTACGGATATGGCAAGCGAGATGCTCTACCCCGTAATGCCGATCTACCTGAAGACAATCGGCTTTTCGATTATGCTCATCGGCATTCTCGAAGGTTTTGCCGAAGCCACCGCCGGGCTGAGCAAAGGTTACTTCGGGAAACTCTCCGATGTAACAGGCAAACGCGCCCCATTTGTTCAGATCGGTTACGGCCTCAGCGCGATATCAAAACCGATGATGGCTGTTTTTGTTTATCCCGTGTGGATATTTTTCGCGCGGACGATTGACCGCTTCGGAAAAGGAATCAGGACCGGCGCTCGCGATGCGATCCTCTCCGGTGAAGCAACTCCCGAAACAAAGGGAAAGATCTTTGGCTTTCACCGTTCGATGGACACACTCGGGGCGGTGATCGGGCCGCTCTTCGCGCTGATCTATCTGTATTACAATCCCGGCGGATACAAAACACTTTTTTACATCGCATTCGTGCCGGGGTTGTTAGCCATAGCGGTATCTCTTACGGTAAAAGATAAACCGAAAAAAGTAACCGGCAGCGCAAAAACAGTTTCGTTCTTTTTGTTTCTAAAATACTGGAAAGAAAGCCCCGCAACGTACCGCAAAGTTACCGGCGGACTGCTCGCATTCACACTGGTCAACAGTTCGGATGTTTTTCTTTTGCTGAAGGCAAAACAGTCCGGGCTTGACGACACCGCGGTCATCGGAGTATATATCTTTTATAATCTTGTATACGCGCTTGCCGCTTTCCCGATGGGTATCATTGCGGATAAACTTGGCCTGAAAAATATGTTTGTGGCAGGGCTTGCCCTATTCGCGGCAGTTTATATTGGGATGAGTTTTGATATTACCGTCTATACTTTTATCGGGCTATTCTTTCTGTACGGGCTTTACGCCGCCGCGACAGAAGGCATTTCAAAAGCGTGGATCAGCAACATTGCAGATAAAAAAGATACCGCCGTAGCGATCGGAACATACACCGGCTTCCAGAGCATCGGCGCGCTGATCGCAAGTTCAGTCGCGGGAGTGATATGGTACACACTCGGCGCATCAGCAACGTTCCTTATCTCCGGCGCCGCGGTGGTTTTGATTGCGGGGTATATGTTTTTTGTGACGGAATAGAAGATTTAATTGGACTTTTGAAAAATATTTAATTAAGTTATTCCCGGAACTAAAAAACATTAGTTAAGGGAAACTTATGAGGCTTTTTGTTGGTTCTATATCC
>CAIMOS010000186.1 GCA_903843135.1 uncultured Ignavibacteriales bacterium
TCGAGTATAACTGTAATTTTGCTGTTCAGTTTTTCAATGTTAGTTAAATAGTAAGTGCTCGAATTTATGGATAATAAATGTTGTATGAAACGCTGTGGTGACAGGGATTGTAGCCTTAAAATGTACATGATAATAAAATACTTTAATATCACAATAATTAATAAGTCTTGACTTTATTGCTGATTATCGCTAATTTTCGGTAGGTCTGCTGACTTAAATCAGCTTTGTCTTTTTAGTTTTCTTGATCTGGTTTGCGACTAGTTAGAGAAGGCCGCTTGGTTTTTTCGGCGCACGGATAAGTGCCGGTAAATTGGGCTCCCTGGTTTTGTAAAATAAAGGTTAATTATCTGAAATTCGACCTCTTGGTAATGTGGTTTTATTTTCGGATTTATGGAAAAAAACAGATGAACTTAAAAATCGATTGGAATTCCATTCCGGTTGCCTTTTTTGGGAGGCCGGTGAATAGTTATTGCCAAAACCGCCCTAACTTATTTTCTGCTGACAGTGTAACTACCGCTAAACACATCCGGGGGTCCCTGGATGATTAAAAAGCTGCCTGTTCTTTTTATACTTTTCTCCGTTCTATCCGGTCTTCAGGCACAGGAATTAAGAGAATTCCAAATTAAGGAAGCATCCCCGCCCTCTTCCCCAGCCGTATTTGTTAACTACCCTAATGATGCAGCCATAATTATTTACACCGCTATCAGTGATCTTAATTTTGAATCCAATACGGGCGGAATTATTAAACAAATAACCGATCTGAATAAGTACACGCTTATAATAACAACTGAGCGCCAGTATATAAAACTTAAACACCGCCAGTTCAGAGAAGACAGGATTTCTGTTCCCGTGCAGAAGGCCAGGGACGTAAGATATTATGAAATTTCCGCAAAAGGATCCGATCTGGATAAAATCCCATTTACAATTATCACAGAACCTTCCGAAGCAGAGATTTACATTGATGATAAATTTATGGGTGTCAAAGAGACTCACCAGACCGATATCGGATTAAGGGAAATAAGGATCAGGAAGGAAGGATACTTTGACCTTGATACAAATGTTCAGGTGGATAAATCAAATCCTCTTCTCAGGGTAACACTTAAAAAGCAGGTATCGCTGAAAGTCCAGATCCAAACCGAGCCTCAGGGAGCTTATATGTTTTTGGACGGGAAAAGGACAGATGGCGAGACTGATAAAGTCCTGTTTATACCAGCAGGGGAACATACCCTTAAACTAATGAAACCGGGTTATCTAGATACAAACACTGTGATATTTGTAAAACCGAACAGCAATAATACTTTTGCATATAACCTCGTTAAAAATGAAGCTCTTCTTGAAATTAAAATCCTTCCCGCCGATGCAATAATCACCATTGATAACGAACTTAAAGTACCGGGGCTGATCGCGCTTTCTCCAGGAGTACATTACATAGATGTTTTAAAAGCAGGCTATATCCGGCAGACGGATACTTTGGATATAAAACTTGGAACCAAAACCGCAAAAAACTACGATCTTGTTAAGAATGCTGCCACTCTTATTGTTTCTATAGATCCTTACGATGCGGAGTTTAAGATCGACCAGGTAAAAAGAAGTACAGGCGAGATTGAGATTACTCCGGGAGTAAGAATAATTGAGGTCACTAAAAAGCTTTACTTATCAATTGTTGATACAATAAATGCCCAGATAGGTAAAACCATCCGCAAAAATTATACATTGGAAAAAAATACCGGTATACTGCGCCTTGCTTCAAATCAGTCAGAGTTTGACTTAAAAATTGAGGATCAAACCGTCGATTTTGAGGAATCAAAAGAACTCCCAGCCGGAATTTATTCCGTCCGTGCAGATAAGCCCGGTTTTTATTCTTTTCTTGACAGGATTGTGGTTACAAGGGGACAAGCAATCAGCCTATTCATTAATCTTAAGCCCATTGTTGGAGGGCTTCAGGTTTCGGTCTCACCGATGAGTACGAAGATAACACTGTTTACCGGGGAGGAAGCTCAGTATTCCTGGCAGGGGGGAGTGCAGGACGACAGCATTAAGGCCGGCAAATACCGGCTCACTGCAACGGCTGAAGGGTATGAAGAATATTCAGAAGATATTACGATTACGGAAAGAAGAGTAACCGAGAAAAACATTAACCTGAAGCGAAAACTTACAGCCGCTGAACTGGAAA
>CAIMOS010000187.1 GCA_903843135.1 uncultured Ignavibacteriales bacterium
CCTCTCATTTGACCACTCTGACGGGTTAAGGATAACGGAAATAAAAAGTAAAAATAATTTTCAGATCGCGGGTGAAGACAGAATATTTTACGATGCAAATGTTTCTGTCGTAAAAAACAAACTTATCGTATCTTCACCAAAGGTGGCGGATCCCAAAGCGGTCCGTTACTGCTGGGGCGATCTTACGGAAGGGACGCTCTTCAACGGCGCGGGCCTGCCGGCTTCTTCTTTCAGAACTGACGACTGGAAGTAAAAACAAATTACTTCGCAGTAACTCCGCCGTCAACTATCATAACCGCGCCGATGGTTGATTTCGATTCATCGGAAGCGAGGTATACGGCCATCGCGGCAATTTCTCCGGGGGTTACCAGCCTGCCGTGGGGCTGCCGCTCTTTCATTGCATTTTTGGCGGCTTCGGGATCGTCGTATGTCTGAGTGATTCTTTCTATCCACGGAGTGTCAACCGTTCCCGGCGCAATGCAGTTTATCCTGATATTGTCATTAATATGATCTATCGCGGCGGCGCGGCTCATTGCGATTATTCCCCCTTTGGAGGCGGAATAAACAGCGCGGTCCGCAAGTCCGACTAATGCGGCAATCGAGGAAATATTTATTATCGATCCGCCGCCGGTTTTCTGCATCAGAGGAATAAAATACTTCATCCCAAGGAACGGGCCCTTTAGATTGATATCCATTATTCTCTGCCAGTCTTTTTCAGAGGTGCCGGGCAGTTTACCTGCAACGCCGACTCCCGCATTGTTAACTAAGACATCTATACCGCCCCATACTCCGTCGCAGTAATCCGCAAGCGCCTTAAAATTATCCGCAGAAGTTACGTCGAGTTCAAACGGTATTATCGCGCCGTTCATTTCATCGCTGAAAGATTTTGCCGAAGCATAATCTATATCGGCGGCGACAACTCTTGCGCCTTCATCAGCGAACATCTTCGCGATCGCCCTTCCGATACCCGACGCGCCTCCGGTAACAACCGCGCGTTTGCCTTCCAAACGGTTCATATTGCTTTGACCTTATTAATTAGTTTACCGATTTTTTCAACTTCAGTTATCATCACATCGTTATCGCGGAGATAAACCGGCGGCTTGCGCGCGAATCCGACACCGCTCGGCGTTCCCGTGGATATTATATCGCCCGGCTCGAATGTAAAGGACCGCGAGAGTATCGAGATCAAATCAGCCACGCCGAATATCATATCAGCCGTTGTTGCATCCTGCAGAACGACTCCGTTCACCGTACAGCTTAGCTTCAGGTTTTGCGGATCTCCAATTTCGTCTTTAGTAATGAGATACGGCCCCATCGGACAGAATGTGTCAAGAGACTTCCCTCTCACCCACTGCCCGTCCGCAAACTGAATGTCCCGCGCGGATACATCGTTAATCACCGTATAACCAAAAACATAGTTTAACGCGTCTGCTTTTGAAACATTTTTAGCTTTCTTTCCGATAACAACCGCAAGTTCGACTTCGTAATCAACCTCTCCGGTAAGCGATGCGGGATAAACGACCGGATCGTAAGGCCCGGTTATTGATGAGTTAAACTTTGTAAATACAAGTGGCTGCTTTGGCAGCTCCATTTTGGATTCCGAAGCGTGGTCTATATAATTCAACCCGACCGCGACGATCTTTCCGGGGCTTTTTAACGGAGCGTCAAGTTCGCCGGGATTGAGCGAAGTATAGTTACTGAATGCAGATAATTCAGCTTTGATATCCCCGGCAACGCCGCCGCCTGATGTTATCAGATTTTCCAGAGTGCCGGAAAACCCGAGATCGCTCAGCAATGCATAACCCGCTTCCGTTACAACCGCCGCGCCTTTGTTTTTGATCATCGCGAACTTCATTATATGTCCTTTATAAAATTCAGATTTACTTTTGCCTTCACCGAAAGGCCGTTAATATCGGTGATTTCCACTCCGCCGTTTGCCGGAACAATCTTTTTCACTTTTGTAAATTCAGCCGGTATCTCTGCCACTCCGAAAAGATACGGTAATTCAGTTTTTTTGCCGGCTTTTAACTCAATGTATGTTTTATATCCGCTGCTGACGAGGTCGTTATCTTCCGCTGAGGCTTTATGTCCGAGATGGTAATAACTGGCCGCTTCTTCTATACCGATAACGTTTGTGTGTCTCGATGAGAACGGCGGATAATATCTTCCTCCGTTGCTTTGCCAGATAACAGTGTTTGGAAAGATGCTGATATTTTTAATTGAGTACCAGACCCATCCTTCCTCCGGACAGCTGAACGCTGACCAGCCGAAAGGCATACCTTGCTTTGCGATTACCATAAAGAGGTCTTCGTGGTTGTCGCCGTATGGATATACGGAAAGATCAATGCTGCCGCCGTCAGACAGTTTAGCGTCCGAAAGGTCAGAAAACTCCTGCGGGTACTTTAGGACCGATCTGCCAAGACCGGGATCCGTCTCTATCGGTTCAGGGGGCGTGCCTGCAAAAACAAAATCAGAAAAACTCAGGTATCCTTTGCTCTTAACCTTAAGCATTGCGTGATGCGCTACGGGTATCTTTCCGTCACCTCCCGTAAAGATATGCCTTTGATAAACTACTTTTTCATCTTCATTAATAGAGATTTCCTTTGTGAGTTCGGCGCCTGATATTTTTTTAGTGAGACGGAACTTCATCGCGGTATCATTAGACTGGATCATAAGCCATTTATCATTCGCCGGAGCGCCGTGGCCGCGGGTCTCGTCGGGGAGTATATCGCTTGCGCCAAATGGCGCGCAGAAGAAATCACCGCGCAGAGTCTTAAGCATAGGGGGAATTGATTTGCCGTGGTCTTCATCCGCCCACGGGGCGATATGCATAGGTTTAATTGTTTTATCGCCGAAGAAAAACCGTACCGGGAAAAGATGTCCGCACTCTTCCGTGACGCCGACTTCAACAGAGTTGTTTTTAATTAAATGGGTTTTCATACTTTATAGATTCTGCCGTCCGCTTTTCGGAGAACGCCTTCTGCGATAAGTTCATCTACCTGCACTTCGAGCATAGCGAACCCCCTGAACTCA
>CAIMOS010000188.1 GCA_903843135.1 uncultured Ignavibacteriales bacterium
GGGGCTGTCCAATAAGTAAGAGAAAGTTGGCATAGAAAATGTATATATAGTGTAAAAACACAGAAAATTCTCAAATGCAAGAAAAGAAAGCCAACGAAACAATCTTCGGAGAAGAACAGGTAAAAATCCGACAACGAAAACCGCGTAGAGCAATGAAACCGGTATTCAAGAAGACGGCAGAAGATACACCCGTAATGTTCCCCGATACATTAGATTCTGTTATCGGAGAAGGAGATGTAGTCAGATACATAAATACGGTCATTAATCAAATAGACAAGAAGGAGCTGTACGAAAGTTATCAGGGAGGGGGCAGGAGCGCATACGATCCTGAGATAATGCTGAAGATCATCATAAGTTGTTATGCAAAGAAGATATATACATCGAGGAAGATGGCCCAGGCGTGCAGAGAAAACATATCTATTATGTGGATAGGCAGGAAGAGTACTCCAAACTTCAGAACGATAGCAGGTTTTAGAAGCGGCAGATTGAAAGAAGTAATCGAGAAGATATTTACGCAAGCAATACAGTTGCTGATTGAAGAAGGGTACATAAGTACGGAAGTGTATTTTACAGACGGCACAAAAATACTTGCAGATGCCAACAGATATAAGGTGGTCTGGAAGAAGAATGCGGCAAAATTCAAATCAAATGCGGAGAATCGGGTAAGAGAACTTCTAAGAGAAATAGAGGAGGAACAAAATACGGAAGACAAGATATATGGAGATAAGGACCTTGAAGAAGTTGGGGAAGGTAAAACGATCGACAAGGAAAAGATACGCAGGCGATTGGAGGAGATGAGAGAGAAAATTCAGAAACAGAGGGAGGAGTGCGAGGAAAAGCCTGCGCAAAAGAAGATGAACAAAAGGAATGAAAGAATAATCAAAACGATAGTGGGAAAGGAACTGCCAAAGATAGATAAATATGAACAGCAGGAAGCGATAGCGGGAAACAGGAGCGGATATTCAAAGACAGACACAGATGCGGCAATGCACAGATGGAAAGATGGACGAACTTTACCGACATACAACACAATGGTAAGCACGTCGGGGCAGTATGTTACAATGATTAATGCAGGACAAAATGCATCTGATTCAGCTATGTATAAAGAACATATGAAGAAGCATTTTGTTAACATGGGATATTATCCAAAGGCATCGGTGGGAGATTCGGGATTCGGGTCAGAGGAGAATTATCAATTTCTTGAAGAGAATGGAATAGAGAACTATCTAAAGTACAGTGGTTTTTATAATGAGAGCAGAAAGAAGATCAGGGAGAATCCATCGAGGAGAGAGAACTTCCGGTATGATGAAGAGAAAGACGAGTATTATTGCACGCAAAACAGAGCATTGGTATTCCGGGAAGAGGAAGATTTTGTAACGAAATTAGGACATAAGACGAAGAAGAGAACATATCAGTCGAAGGATTGCAGGAATTGTCCTATTGCAGAGAAATGTAAAGCTGGGGAAGGGAATCGAACGATAACGATACGGCCGGAATTAGAAAGATATAAGCAACAGGCAAGAGAGAAACTGAATAGTGACCGAGGTATAGAATTACGAAAGCGACGAAACACGGAACCGGAGTCGTTTAACGGGGATATAAAACACAATATGGGGTTCAGAAGATTTCACTTACGGGGGTTAAAGAAAGTGGAGACTGAAATCACAATAGTTGCACTTGCTCACAACTTTAGGAAAATGAGTTTACATGACACGCAAAGAGCAGTGGCCAAATGATGGCCTCTGCCCTTTTTTTACTGCCAAAAATATGTTTTACTTTTAGGACAGCCCCTTACGGAGTGGGACGGCTTAACATTTTCTTAACTTTCAACTCCCTATGCTTTTCCGTAAATTACAGTATACATATTCCATTTTCCCCTCCGCGAGCAATGGTGGAATGATTTTATGAACAGATATGAATTGAAATGCACTTAAGATCCGTTTTATTATATATTTTCTTTTTAACCCCGTTTCTTTTTTCACAGCAAATCATTTTAAAAGGTACCGTAACCGACAGCAGTACAGGAAGCCCTGTCAGCGGCGCATTTATTGCGATTGATGATAATTACTACTTTACCAATTATGAAGGGCATTACAAAATATCACTGTTTAAGCATGGTGTTTATAATATTAAGTCCGGACATATTGGCTACAAATCATCAGAACGCACGATCAGTGCAGAGAATGAAACGTTGGCCGAAATAAATTTATCACTTGTCCCGTCGCTGATTGAGATGGATGAAGTATATGTGACAAGCAACAGGAAAGAACGATTGCTAAAATCCTCTCCCGCGTCTGAATCGCTGGTCGCTTCTGAACAGATTGAAGTGAAGCCGTTTAATTCACTGGCGGATGCGGTAAAGAACGAAGCGGGCATATCGCTTTCGCGCGACGGCATCTGGGGCACCGAACTTACAATCCGCGGAATGAGCAGACAAAATGTTGTAACATTAATTGACGGCGCGAGAATTGAGACATCAACGGAGCAGGCAGCGCGCTTTTCTTTAGTGGATATGAGCAGCATTGACCGCGTTGAAATCGTGAAAGGCGCGGCTTCATCAACTTACGGCACGGGCGCGACGGGAGGCATTGTTAATATTGTATCGAAAACACCGCGGTTCAGTGAAGCGCTCTTCATCGGGGGCGGAGTTACGTACGGAACCGGAACATCCAATAAACTGAATTCGTGGTCAGCTTCTTTCAATTCGGCCGGATCATTCTGGGGTGCGGCAATAAACGGTTCTTACCGGAAAGCGGGTGAAATGGAGACGCCCCGCGGAATTATTAAAAACAGCCGCTTCACCGATTACAATTTTTCAGGCGCGATCGATATCGCTCCTTCTTCCGGACATTTGTTCAGCGCTAAGTATCAGCAGTTTAAGGCAGAGGATGTCGGAATACCCGGCGGGTCCTCATCATTTACCAATACTTCAGATGTTCGTTACCCGGTCGAACAGAGGAAATTGATGTCACTGAATTATCAAATAATTGACCTTACAAATATTGTTAAGAGGATAAAGTTAAACACAGCGAAA
The DNA here is from genome assembly GCA_903843135.1 of uncultured Ignavibacteriales bacterium. GTDB lineage: Bacteria > Bacteroidota > Ignavibacteria > Ignavibacteriales > Ignavibacteriaceae > JABWCL01. The sequence continues at coordinate 3,035 of CAIMOS010000188.1, forward strand.
CAATATATACTAAGGGATGTTGAGGTGATTCCTTATACGATTCAGAACATAGCAAAGACTGCGACATCACCGGCAAAGCGCATAAGCGTTCTCAAAACAACACCCGGCGCTGACCATAATTTTAACAGCCTGCGTATGGATGCTGATCTTGTTTTATTTGAAGGCAATATATTAAATGCGGGTGTTGATTACTGGATGAGAGAATATGAAGGGTGGAGACAGAAGTACCAGAAAATTGAAACGCTTGATACGCTGAACAGTGTTACTTCAACCACATATAAGACAATCGGAGAGAAACCGCTTCCGAATTCAATTTTCAGAAGCATCGGCGTCTATGTTCAGGATGATTTTGCGGCAATCAAAAACAAATTAAATTTCTCATTCGGAGGAAGGGTTGATTTCATAAATATTAAGGGAGATAAAACATATAATCCGGAATATGAGATCACCAACGGAGTTTATAACGCGAATCCTGCCGGGCGGAAACTGAACTGGGACGGCGCACAGTCGGATGATGTTTCCTACAGCGCGAACATCGGCGCGGTTTATTCCGTTACCGGGGAGATAAGCCTTACGCTTAATCTCGGGTATTCATTCAGATCGCCTTCGCTTGAAGAAAGATTCCAGTTTATTGACCTGGGAAATCTTGTGAAGTTAGGAAATCCGTTTCTTGAACCGGAAAAGGGGCTGTTCGCCGATGCCGGTGTGCGCTACTATTCATCAGACTTAAAAGTCATCACTTCATTCTTCTACAACAACATCATCGATTATGTTGTTGAAGTACCTTCTGCTTACGAAGGGAGGCCGGCGAGAGTGAAACAGAACGCCGGCAAAGCACGGCTATACGGATTTGATATATCAGCCGATTATAATTTTTATGACGGACTGGTGGCTTTCTCTTCTTTCTCGCTGGTAAATGGTGAAGATCTGGAAACTAGCCAGTACCTTCCGCAGATACCGCCTGTTAATGGTATGATAGGAATAGGGTATAAAAACGAACAGATATTTAACGCTGACATCAATGCTGATTTTTCAGGATGGCAGAAAAAAGTAGCCTCCGGGGAGATTACTACTCCCGGTTACACGGTGTTTAACTTATCTGTTTCATCACCCGCATATAAATTCTACGGATCATCCGTGAGGATTTATGCGGGAGCGGAGAATATTTTTGATAAGGCGTACCGCAATCATTTATCAACCGCGAGGGGTTCAGTTACAATAGAACCGGGGCGGAATTTTTACATTAAGACCGCAGTTAATTTTTAATTTGCAGACAGATATATAATATGGAATGGTTTATACTCGCTTTCGTGTCGGCGCTGTTCTCTGCTGTTTCGGCAGTGACGGAGAAAAAAGCGCTCTTCACATTAAACGCGCTTGAATTCTCCTATCTTACTTCGGTAACATCTCTTTTATTCACGGTCCCGTTTTTCTTTATGATACCGGAGCTTCCGGGATTTTCTGCGGGGATGATGATTTTGCTTTTTAAAACGATGCTTGGCGCCGGCGCTTTTTTCTGTGTAATGTCAGCGATTAAAAACCTCGAGATAAGCGAAGCTCTTCCGCTTCTCGCTCTTTCGCCTGCTTTCGTTGCAGTGACGGGAGTGATATTCATTAACGACACTCTTGTTCCCGCGGAGTGGGCGGCCCTTGCACTGATGGTAGCCGGCACATATATACTTGAACTAAAGAACGGGAACGGCGGGGTATGGGCCCCGGTAAAAGCGCTTTTCAGTTTTTCTAAATACAAATATATTTTAACCGCGCTTTTACTGTTTACGGTTTCTTCGCTTTTAGACAGGCTGCTGCTGAAAGATTATAAGCTGCCGCCTTATACATTTATGGCGTTTCAGCAGTTTTTTTACGCGATTATTTTTTTTGTTGTCGTATTATCTTCCGGAAGCAACCCCGTTAATCCTTTCGCGAAAATTGATAAGAGTATTTTGAAAATTCTACTAGCCATCGGCATTTTTACGGTTATATACCGTTACACGCAGATAGAAGCAACTAAACTAGCGCCGGTCGCGCTTGTTCTTTCCGTAAAAAGGTTATCCGTTCTTATGGCAGTTTTCGGGGGAGGGAAAATATTTAAGGAAAAAGAAGTGCCGCAACGCGTGCTGGCAGCGATGATAATACTGGCAGGGGCGATAATATTAATAGTAAACGGGGCAGCGCAGTAAAGGTATATCCTGCGCTGAGAATATAATAAATCTTATCAGGCAGATAACAAATCTGCCTGATGGGAGTCAAAATTAATTACCGAAATTGTAAACCAGGCTAACCCAGGGAATTAGCGGAAATGAACCGGCATCCTGTCCGATCAAATAAAGGAAAGCTATGTCCCCGGCGAAATTCCTTCCGAAGATTCTCACACCCAGCCCTCCGACGCCAACTTCCATATCCGGCGGGAACCAGGTTTCTGCAATCACTTTTACATATCTGGACGCACGTAGTTCAATTGCTCCCATAACGATCGGCTTATTTGTGATTTCTTCACCGGCATAAGCCCACCCAAATCCCCCGGTTACATCAACTCTTTCAGCGGAATAAGTCCCCACACCATAAATGATACCTGCTTTTTCATCTCCGGAAAGTGAAGCGTTTGACGTGGGTGTGAAGTGAATGACGCCTGTCGCAAAACTGAACTTCTGGGTATTATATAATGTGGCTTTTGGCGCGAGATAAAGTATCTGAGTTTCCGCGCCGGGGAAAAGAGTCATTCCTCCCGAAAGAGTAAGAAAGTCACCTACCCCGTAACCCAGGAAAGGAAAAACGAGTTCATAAAGTGCAAAATATCCTTTACCTGCCTTCAATGGCTTTGCAGTCGGCGCGAAAAGAAGCCTTGTTTGATTCGGGTCCTCGGGAAAATAAACATCTTTGATTATCTGATCGGTGATGACTTTAATGCCCGAAATCTGTGAGCGTTTGATCATAAAGTTAAGATTGCTCATCGTGAGAAGTTCGATGGAAGTGCTGTCCTGGCTCAGTATTGTGCCCGTAAGTTCCGTATCGTCTATAAGAATAATTTTCACATACTCTTTTTTCACCGCTTCCTGCGCGAAGATTTGGAACGAAACAGAAAAGATTACTGTAAATAAAAGGGCCAGAGAAAGAGCAAATCTGGGCATAATCTGACTTCCGGAGAATTAAATTGAAAATATTAAGTAAAATCTATGAATATATTCTAAAATTACAACATTTAAACCTATTCAACTAAACAATTGCCGCATTTTTCGTATCTTTGCAATGTATAAAATTAATGATTACCCTCCGTACAGAGAGCATCGCAAAGCAGGCAAGGGCCGTTGTCTTAACAATTCAGATGATTAAAAGCAACTAAATGTTTATTGTCCAGAAAAAGATAATTCCGCAGTTTATAAGCAGTTTGCAGATAGAAATTAATTTCGTAAAAAATTACATAAAACTCAATTTTAATAAAGAAAAATTTTAATATGGAAGAAAACACATTCAGTTCTTTTGGCTTGTCACCGGACATGCTCAGCACGATCCTCGAAAAAGGATTTGAAGAACCAACAGAAATTCAGCGAAAGATCATCCCCCTTATTCTTGACGGGGACCTTGACCTTATCGGTCAGGCACAGACAGGAACCGGCAAAACCGCCGCGTTCGCGATCCCGATACTGGAAATGCTAAGCGCTCACGCAAGCACTGTTCAGGCGCTTGTCCTTGTGCCGACCCGTGAACTCGCGATACAGGTAGCGGAAGAATTTAATTCGCTGAAAGGCGACAAAGACCTTCACATCGCGCCGATCTACGGCGGTCAGTCGTACGATATCCAGTTCCGCCACCTGAAGAAAGGCGTTGACATTGTAATCGGTACGCCGGGCAGAGTGATAGACCACCTTAACAGAGGAAGCCTGGCCGTCAATGACCTTTCGTTCATCGTTCTTGATGAAGCCGATGAAATGCTTAATATGGGATTTGTGGATGACATCGAGGATATCCTTGGCAGGACCGGCGAGAGAAGAAGGACACTTCTCTTTTCCGCAACTATGCCCGAAAGGATATCTAAACTCGCGAAAAAGTTTATGAAGGAGAGGGAAATAGTAAAAACAAAACTCTCCGGTAAGACCACCTCTCTCACCGATCAGATATACTACGAAGTTAATGAATCCGATAAACTGGAAGCGCTCTGCAGAATAATTGATACTACAAATGAATTCTACGGAATTGTTTTTTGCCGGACCAAAAGAGACGTCGATTTCCTTTCAACCAAGCTGCACGACCGCGATTATGACGCGGAAGGCCTGCACGGAGATGTTTCTCAGAAGATCAGGGAGAAGATACTCGGGAAATTCCGCGAGAAAAAAGTTAATATATTAGTCGCTACCGATGTTGCCGCGCGCGGACTTGATATCGAAGACCTTACACACGTAATCAATTACGCCCTGCCGCAGGACGCTGAATCTTATCTGCACAGGATCGGCAGAACCGGAAGAGCGGGGAAAGAAGGAGCGGCCATTACCTTTGTAAATCACGAAGAGTTCAGGAAGCTTAAAAATATAACAACGCAGTCCGGCATTCGCAAGGAAAGCTTACCTCATATCAAAGAAGTTATTAAATTCAAACGCGATAAACTCGCATCCGATCTTAAGGCGGTTCTTGAATCAGGGACCGCGGCGGAATATGTGCCTCTTGCGATGGGGCTGCTTGAGGAATATTCACCCGAGTTAGTTGTGTCAGCGCTTGTTAAACAATTATATGGCTCTCAGCTTGAAGACACGAAGTACAGGGAGATCGGTAAATTTAAGGGAGATGAATATTCGCCCAAGGACAAACGTGACGACAGGAGGAAAGGCGGCAGGGACAGGGACGGCAGGGGAAGGGATGACCGCAGACGTGACGATCGACGCGGTGAAGACAGAAGGAGTGATGACCGCAGGAGAGAGGACCGCTTCGGCAGGGACAGAAACCGTGACGACCGCCGCAAAGATGACCGTGTCCGCGGTGAGAAGGGGAAAGAATTCGTGAACAGGGATGAAGACCGGCGCGAGAAGAAAAAAGTTAAGAAAGAAAAACATAAAGAACGCGAACGCCGCGGCGACGGAGGAACAAGATTGTTCATCGCAATGGGTAAAGAAGACAACATAACACCGGTTGATATTCTTAAGATGATGAAAAAGAAAGCAGACGTTGAAGGGCAAAGAATTTCAGGAATTACCATCAATGATTCCTATTCTTTCTTTAATGTACCCGAAGACGACGCTCAAACGATACTTAAAAAGTTAAATCCCAAAGGAACAGGCAAGCGCCCGCTGGTTGAAAGGGCTGACCAAAAATAAGCTGCTGATTATTTAATGAGGGGCCGAAATAAATTTCGGCCTACAGATCAGAAGTGGCTCAGAAATTCTTTTGTGCGGCCGTCTTTGGGATTGGCGAGCATCTCTTTTGTTTCGCTGAACTCGACTGCTTCTCCTTCATCCATATAAAGCAGATAATCAGCCAGGCCGCGAAGAAAATTTATTGAGTGCGATACAATAACAAGAGTATGACCCTGATGAACATAGTCAAGGAGCAGTTGGCGTATATCAGCGCTCCGCTGCGGATCAAGGGCGCTGGTCGGCTCATCAAGCAGAAGAACCACCGGGTTCATTATTAAAGCGCGGCAGATTGCTGCCCGCTGCTGTTCACCCCCCGATAACTCATCCGGGTATTTGTCTGCCGAATTGTGCAAACCGACTTTCTTTAAAAGTTCCAATGCCCGAGCCTCAGAATCAGATCTCTTTTCTTTTAAAACGTGGAGCGGCGCTTCAATAATATTACCGAGGACCGTCAGATGAGGAAAGAGATACAGGTGCTGAAAAACAATTCCGGATTGCCTCCTGAACCGCCAGATAAATTCCTTATTTCCGCCGGCGGGTTCTCCGTTGAAAGTGAGCGAATTGACAGTGATCGTCCCTTCATTAAAATGTGTCAGCCCGCTGAGCGACATCAGCAGCGACGTTTTCCCGCTTCCCGACTCGCCGATAATACCAAGTACTTTTCCGGCGGGAAATTCAAACGAGACATTTTTTAATATCTCGGTTCCGTTAACACGTTTGTACAGCGAATCAACTTTTATCATTTATGTTCCCGGTGCCTTCTCAAGTTTCTGTGAACTCCTTTTAAGCTTATTCTCAAGTTTACGGGCATAATGAGTGAGCGGAAGGCTCATTGCCAGATAGAAAACGCAAACTACTGCGCCAAGCAAAAGGTAAGACTGTGTTGCGTTCGCGAGTTCGCGGTAAGCGGTGGCAAGTTCCCAGACTGAAATCGCGAATGCGGTTGAAGTGTCTTTGAAAAGCGCGACAAAATCATTAGTCATAGGCGGCAGCGCGGTCCTCACTGCCTGTGGTAAAATTATTCTTCTGAACGCAAGCATCGGTTTCATGCCGAGTGAATACGAAACATCCCACTGTCTTGAAGGGACCGCCTGGAATGCGGCCCGGTAAACCTGCGATTCATAAGCGGCGTAATTCAGTCCCAATCCGACAAGGGCTGTCAGCCATCCCGGCAGACTTATCCCTATCACAGGAAGCCCGAAATATAGAAAGAGCAGCTGCACAAGCACAGGTGTGCCCCGGAAAAATTCTATATAAACATTGCAAAATATTCTGACCGTTTTGGGTCCGTACATCTGTCCGACAGCGAGAGGAATACCAAGGACCACAGCAATCAGCATTGCCCCGAACGCGAGAAGTATCGTGATTCCCGCTGCGTGCGCCAGTTTTAGCAGGGCCTCAATCCAGTCAAACTTCTTTTCGGTAATCTCGTAATGCACGTCTGTCTTGCCGGCAAGCTGAAGCTGGAAATCATCCCACATATCCCACTTGCGGAAAATTTTTTCAAAAGTACCGTCGCGGAGAAGCGTGTCAATCGCGCTATTAATCCGTTTTTGAAGAAGCGTGTCTTCTTTTCTTATACCGACTACATAGGCCCCTTTGTGGAACGGTTCTCCGGCTTTGCGGAATTCCGGATTGCTCCGCGCGTAAAACATCTCCATCGGTATGTCCATAAGCACCGCGTCGATCCTGCCGAATTCAAGATCCTTGTAAGCTCCGACGGGATCTGCATAGGGCCGCCAGTTATATTTTTCGTTTTCGAGTAAGCGGGATGCCGCGCAGTTCACAAGCGTTCCGACAGATTTGTTCAGCCGCCTGCAGTCTTCCAGTGAGTTAATTTCTTTATTGTCTTTGCGGACAGTCAGTTGAAGGCGGAAGAGATAATATGGTTTGCTGAAAATGATCTCCCTTGCGCGGTCGGCGGTGGGTTCGAATCCGTCGAAGATTACATCGAACTTTTTGTTTTTAAGCGAGGCGACTATTGCCTCCCAGTCAGTTCGTATAAGTTCAGCCCGCATTCCCATCTGCTTTGCAACCGCGTCGGCTATTTCGAGTTCATATCCGATATAGTTGTTCGGATTAGCGGGATCGGTAAATACATAGGGAGCGCCGCCGGACGGGTCGCCGCCGTGTGTCAGTACCGGCTGCCCCTCTGAGGAGCGGTTAATTAAAATAAGCAGGCACAGTATTACTAAAAATGATCCAGGCTTTTTTATCTCTGTAAAAACTTTCAGGCATATATAATAGATAATAACTTTGGAAAATAAGTATTGAGAAGAACTATTCAAATAAAAATCTTGAACGAAGGAAACAGAGGTAATACATCCGCCTTTGATTTTGTAAGGACATAATTTCATAATCATCCGGCGTAACAGGATTCTCCGGGGCGCTGGCATAAGATAGCCGGAAGTAAATTTTTAACGGGCGATATTATTTTAATTGCCGCATTGATAAAATGCCGGGAATAGAGTAATTTAACTTTATGTTTATAAAACTGAGACAGGAAGAATGAGATGGAAATTGCAGAAGTAATCCGCACGCATTACCCAAACGCGAAAACAGGAAGCGAGATTACAGAAACATATCTCGACATTCTGGCAGATGAGTATAAAGCAAAACTGAGTAAAATGCTTTTTGCAACCTCGGTTTGCTCCGACGATATTAACGTTTCAACCGATTTCAGGCGTGTGCTTAAGCGCCCCTTTTCGAAAGGGGGGCTGGGGGGCTTGCCCTATACCGGCTATACGGGTATGAGCGCGTTCTCTCAGCATATACCTGACGGAGGAGAAGCACTGATCTTTTATGGGCCCCATGTGGGAATTACGGACGAAGGAGAACTGGGGAAGCTGCGCAGAATAGGACAGAAGCGAAATACAAGCTGCTGCGGCGCGCTTATGGCCGTGCTTGCAGAATTTCAGGCCGGCGCGGAAGCCGGCACCGTTTTGCCGCCGGCGGAAAATGAGTACGATCAGCAGATGGTTCTTCTTCTAAGAACTTTTGCTCCTCACCGGGAAAGAATTCTCTCTTCAGATAATCCTATAAAAGCTTTAACCGACGCCGCCTATGATGAGATACATACCCGCATACTTAAGCTTGTCGATATGGCGCGCGGAGAATTTAACTGCGGACGAGTCTTTCTGCTGGGCGGAGTAATAATTAATACCTCGCAGGGATACAACGATTTTGTTGACCTCCGGAATTTTGATGTAATTGAGGTGGGTTGAAGCTCATTTAATTTTATAATCATATTTATTTTCAATGCCTAATTAAGGAAATTACGTGCCAAGGCCCGCAACTAAGAAATCGCTAATTGAACTTAGCAATAAATACTTCACTGACCTTATACATTTAATAAATGCGCTTCCTTCCGAAAAACAGAATGTCACATTCCCTGCGGGAACTCTTAACAGAAACATCAGGGATGTCCTCGCGCATTTGCATCACTGGCATCTGCTGATGCTTGGGTGGTATAAGGAAGGAATGAATGGGAACAAACCGGAGATGCCCGCGAAGGGACATACCTGGAAAACCACTCCGGAACTGAATAAGGAAATTCAGATAATGTACAACTCCACACCTTTGAGTAAAGTCAAAAAAATGCTTCAAGAGTCTTTTAATGAAATTCAAATGATAATTACCGCACATACGGACTCCGAATTATTTGAAAAGAAGAAGTATGAATGGACAGGAACGACTTCTTTAGGAGCTTACCTGGTGTCTGCAACTTCGAGCCATTATGAGTGGGCTCTAAAGCTAATATCCAAAGCGTTGAAGGAAAAATGAAATCAAAATATTTTTATGATTTAAGCCGCATAACTCTTAAGTCATACCTTAAAATACTGAAGGAAACAGAACTGCTGCCGGGAAGAAAGATACTGCAGGAAAAGATTGATGAACGATTTTCCGCGTTACAAGATCTGGGAATTAAAAATCTGGAGGGGCTGATGGAAAAATTAAAGTCGGTTAAAAGCATTAAAGATACTTCCGAACTAACTGCTATACCCGCAGACTATCTGGTAATTCTAAAAAGAGAGATGCGGCAGATGCTCCCGAAACCCGTGGTACTTGCGGAGTTTCCTTTCACCGATGATATAATGATTAAATCGCTTAAGAAAAGGGGGATCAAGACAACGCTTCAGCTTTTCGAAAATTGTGATACTTGTGAAAAGCGGGAGCAACTTGCGCGGGAGCTCAAACTTGACGGGGTGAAACTCAGAGAGTTAACAAAACTTTCTGACCTCTCGCGGATATGGGGATTCGGACCGGTCTTTTGCTGGATGTTTTTCGAAATAAAATATGATTCAGTTGTAAAAGTTTCTGAGGCTGATCCGGTTGTACTTTTTGAAAAGCTCGCAGAGTTAAACAGGATTAAAAATTATACGCGTGTAAAATTTGCATTAAAAGACATTATATCATCTGTGCGTATTGCGGAGGAACTTCCGAAGAACATAGAAGTTTAGTGAATGGATCTGAGCATAAATTTTAAAAATGGTAAGAACGGAAGTTAAGTTCTCTAGTTAAATCGATATATTAATTAAAAGTGACAGAATCAAAAAAAACCGAACGGAGCGGAGCGTTACTTATAATTTTCTGCTTTGCCCCGTTCGGAATTAATTAATCAATTACTGATATCTTTTATCGCTTTTTCGATCCGTTTAGCTTGTCCTTTAGGAGCTATTTCCAGCGCTTTTTTGTAATAGTCAATTGCTTCGCTTTTTCTTCCTGCGGTTGCGAGGGCTTCGCCATAGCTGTCCCATACATTCCAGTCCGCCGGATAACGATCTGTATTCTCCTTAAATAATTTCAGCGCCTCATCTGTTTTCTTCTGTGCCATCAGGAGATACCCGAGCGTATTGCGGTTTGTTGAGTTTTCATTCAGTGCGATGGACTTGTTGCACCATTGCTCGCCAAGCTCAAGCCACTTTCCTGATTGAAGGCAATAAATTGCAGCCTGGTTCCAGCTTTGCCAGTTGAATCCCCCAGCTCCCGTGAGCTGCGTTCGTATGCTTTCGAGTGTTATTTTATCAGCCTCAAACTCACAGGTGAAACCGATGAGCAAATTCTCCCAGGTGAGATACGCGCGGGCGGAACTAGCTTTGATGTTATCGAAACCGTAGGTAAGCAACTCGCTAAAATTTGATTTTTCCGGAGAAGCGGTTATCCGTAGTGCATCATTTTCTTTTTCGTAGAAAAAACTTCCCCAGGCCTTGTAATCTTTGCTGAATATGATTGTCCATTCCTTATTCTCCGCGGGGATCATATGTAGTCCGTAGCTCCCTGCTTTAAGTTCAACGCCGTTTAACTTAACGTCGTGGGAGAAAGTGATCACTGTGTTTTCGTTCGCGCCCGCACGCCAGGGCATAGGTTTACCGTTGCCGAAGGCATTCTCTTCAAATCCGTATGGCACAAGTTTGCCCCATATAATACGGCCTTTGACCGCAGGACGTGAGTAATTGATCGTTATGACGCTCGACCCAACCGTTTGCGAGACCATTGCAGACTGGCTTTCCCTGGGCAGACTCAACTGCTGTGCGGTTGTAACATATCCTGAACAAAGAGAAATGATAAGAGCAAGAACGGAAAGTAATTGTTTCATATTTATCCTTATAGTGATGAATTATGTATTTGAATCTTTTTCAGCAACCTATAGCTATCAATATACGCGCGCGCGAGTTCATAATATTCAGGGTACTCGGGTAAGCTTACCTGTAAAAGCAGCGCCGCCCGCGTTGATTACATACAGATAAACTCCCGGCGTTAAATTTGTTCCGTCGATTTCGATCTCGCTGAAACCGGCAGGCATATTCCCACTGAGTGTCAGTCCGGATTTTTCGCCGATGATATTATAAATTTTTAGCGTAACGGTTTTTGACTCGGTTAGTGAAATCCTGATTGAAGTTTTTTCCCTGAACGGGTTCGGAAAAGCTCCGATTAATTTATCACTGTGCGGAAACACCTTCATTTCTGAAACATCCGTTGCCGAATTTTTAACGCAACGAATAGAATACTTCATCACCTTAAACCAATCGTATATGGATGAAGCTGTACTGCTGAATTCGATATACCTCTCGCGGGCTTTTAGTGAACCGACCTGTGTGGATGTCCAAAATACCGCGTACTCGTTTAACAGCCGGAACTGGTGAGGGGTGTAATAATCATCGTATTCGCCGCCGGGAAGCGCGGTAAAACCGCTGCTGTTATCAGCGCCGGTGTTGGGCGCGTTCCAGTGCGCTGTTCCGGCCTCTTTCATTTTACCCCCCGCAACCGCCGCGCCGCCAAGAAAGTTTTCGAGTGTAACCCACTCGGCATCGGTGGGAACGTGCCAGCCATCAGGGCAAACACCCTGAACGCCCTGAGTCGTGGAGTTTCGCATCGCGGCCGCCCACGTATAGAGCCGTCCGTATATATTGATCAGGCTATCGCTATTGTTATAACCGACAGTACCCGGAATCTCCGCGCCGTCTGAATAGTGCAGTGATTTGAGATTTTCTTTCAGCCAGAATTGTGCGCCTATCTGAACCGTGTTATAAACATTGCCGTCGAAGTCGTTAACGATAGTTTGCGGATATATTGAGACAGCCAGAAGGGAAAAAATTATGAAGATTTTCATACAACACCGGTAAATTATGTTAAAATTAAAATAACATACCCGTAAAGTAAATAAGAGTAAAGAGATTTTATCAGAGCGGTTAATTCGTTGGATGAACGGCGGTGAGACTAAGACTATTTTGTTATTAAATTTTAATAAGCCAGAATTTCGGATAATCAAATAATCTTTTTCTTTATATTTAAACTTGGTGAAAAAACATTTTATCTTTTTGATGGATATAATAATAAGATGCAATAAACAAACTACTTGATAGATGAAAGTATTGTGGTAAGTTTAAAGAACTATAAGGATATATTTTATTAACATGATAACTGTCTCAGTAAATTTTAATGCAAATTTGCAGAAGCAGGTACAATTAGTCGAAACAATCAAAATGCTTTTCTCAAAATATTCATAAATTCATTTAAGCTGGAAGACCGTAATGTTCGTTTTTAGATATTTATAATCACTTTGAGGCCCTATGGAAGAAGCAACAACAAGGAAAAATATGAACAGCATCAGAGACAATTTCTCAAACGGAAGTGTGGGAGAATTTCTGATTGACAATATCGAGCAAGACTCCGACCTATCCTTTGTTACCGCATACTTTACTATCTATGCTTATGAAAAACTAAAACCGCAGCTCGACAATGTGAAATCATTAAGGTTGCTTTTTGGTGAACCTCGATTTATCAAAAATGTTTCATCCTCCACCGCAGCCAAAAACTATAAGATTGAGGACGAACAATTAGTTATTCCAGTCGAAAACAGATTACAGCAAAAACTCCTCGCTTCACAATGTGCTGCATGGATTAAAGAGAAAGTAGAAATTAAATCGATGCTTCGACCCGATTTTTTGCACGGGAAGCTTTATCATATTAAGAAACCGAATGGGGTTGAAGAAGCTGTTACCGGCAGTTCAAATTTTACTGTCAATGGGCTTGGATTGGGATCAAGGCCAAATATAGAATTAAATCTGCTGGTGAACGACAGAAGAGATTTAGTTGACCTGAAAGAATGGTTCGACAAACTCTGGAATAATGAACTTGTAGGAGTGGAAGTTGAAGACGTAAAGGATCAGGTGCTGAAGTATATTGAATTGCTATACCGGGACCATAGCCCTGAATTTGTTTACTATAAAACTTTATATCACATATTTGAAAATTACCTCAATGAGACGGATACCTCCGGGCTTACTGATTTAAAAGCAAACCTTTACGATACTGAGATATGGAGAACTTTGTTTGCATTCCAGCAACACGGCGTAAGGGGGGCAATTAATAAAATATTAAAATTCAACGGTTGTATTCTTGCGGACAGCGTGGGTTTAGGTAAAACTTATGAGGCGTTGGCTGTAATAAAATACTTTGAGATGCAAAATTACCGCGTACTTGTTTTATGTCCCAAAAAGCTAAAGGATAACTGGACGGTTTACCAGGCGCACAAGGGGCACATCCTTAATCCATTTAAAGCAGACCGTTTTTCCTATACGGTTATGTATCACACTGATCTTAGCCGCGACAAAGGGTTTACTGAAGCAGATAACATTGATCTCTCAAATTTTAATTGGGGGGCTTATGATTTGCTCGTTATTGATGAAAGCCATAATTTCCGCAATAATACGAAAGGTAAGAAAGACGAGGACGGTGTTACGATCAGTCAAAGCCGCTATGAAAGATTAATGCAGGATATAGTACTTAGCGGCAAGAAGACAAAAGTATTATTGCTGAGCGCAACACCCGTTAATAATCAATTAAAGGATTTGCGCAATCAGCTAATGTTTATTACAGCAGAAAACGATTCAGCGTTTGCCGGGGAAGACGATGGGAAACTGGGCATCAACAGTATCACGGAACTTCTTAAATTATCCCAGACCAAATTTACCAACTGGGCTAAAGCTCGTTTAAATGAGGAAAAAACCACCAAGGATCTGCTCAATGAACTTGATTCTGCTTTCTTTAAACTCCTCGATGCTTTAACCATAGCGAGATCCAGAAAACATATTACAAAATATTACTCAACTGAGATGCAAAGGATAGGAGGTTTCCCTGAGCATGAGCCTGTTGACTCACGGTACCCTGAGATTGATATCGCACACAAGTTCCTTTCATACGATAAAATTAATGAGAAGATAAGTAAATATAAACTGGTGCATTTTAATCCCAGCGCTTACCTGAAGGATGAACACAAAGCAATGTATGAAGGCAGAGTACAGAAGAAGGCCGGTCCGAAGGCAGTGGCGATATTCTCTCAGGAAGTGCGTGAAAATTACCTTATCGGTATGATGAAGGTGAATTTTATGAAAAGGCTTGAAAGCTCCATACATTCTTTTCGTGAGACTCTCCAAAGGACGATAGACCGTATCGGTAACTTAGAGAATCGCATTGACCGATTTCAGAAATATAAAGATGAAAATCCAGACATAGAGCTTGAAGATATAGATATTGACGCTATTGAAGATGAAGATTTGAGAGAGGCATTGGAAGTAGGAGAGAAACTTACTTTTAAAATGAATCATCTGAGATTGGATGAATGGAAGGCTGGAATGAATGAGGATAAAAGCCAGCTCTATGAATTGCTGCTGTGGGCCAAGGACGTTGATGTAGCACGAGATGCTAAGCTTGCAGAATTAAAATCTCTCATTTCAGGAAAAGTGATAAAACCTACAATTACCAAAGAGGGTAAACGCAATAAAAAAGTTCTGGTGTTTACTGCATTTGCCGATACTGCAAAATATCTATACAATAATCTGGAGCAATGGGCGAAAAATGAATTAGGTGTACATATAGCCCTGGTCACAGGGGGAGAAGAAAATAAAACGACTTTTAAGCCAAGAGGTTACTCTGATCACACAGATTATAATCATATACTTTCCAATTTCTCGCCGCAAAGTAAAAACCGAAAGGCTATGAGGAATATGCCGAAAGATGATGACGGCGAAATTGATATTCTTATTGCCACAGACTGTATAAGTGAAGGGCAAAACCTGCAGGATTGTGATTATCTGATAAATTATGATATTCACTGGAATCCGGTACGGATCATTCAGCGGTTTGGCCGTATTGATCGTATAGGTTCGGTCAATTCAAAAGTTTATTTAGTCAACTTCTGGCCTACTAAAGATCTCGATAATTATATAAAATTAAAGATCAGGGTTGAATCTCGAATGGCACTCGTGGATATAAGTGGAACAAATGAGGATAATCTATTAAATAAAGAGCAGATACAGGAATTGGTGGAGGACGACCTGAAGTTCCGGGACAGGCAGTTAAAGCGGCTTCAGGAGGAAGTGTTGGATATGGACGAGCTGAATGAGGGTGGGGTATCGTTAGGCAATTTCTCGTTGGATGATTTCCGAATGGACCTTCTTAATTTCATTGAAGCTAACAGGAAAGCTTTGGAGGAAGCACCTTTAGGTATTTACGCACTCACGCCATTTATGATAGATGCCACACTTTTTAATCCTGACGCTTCGGATGTGGTTAAACCGGGGGTCATTTTTTGCCTGCGGCAACTGGGTGAAACAACAGAAAATGAAAAAGTGAATCCGCTTCAGCCCTATTTTCTGGTCTATATTCGCGAGGA